>JPUP01000076.1 GCA_001321855.1 SAR11 cluster bacterium PRT-SC02 | reverse complement strand
TGAACACCGGAAAACTAAATAATATAAGCAGAATGTTAAAAATTATGATTAAAGAAACAAATAAAGTTGTTAGCAGAAAATATGGCAATTGAACCAAACACAAAACTAACATCGAATAATTCACAAAAAGAGTTTGAGAAGCTTCTTCAAGAAGATTTTAAAGATAGAAAATTAAACGAAAACGAAATCATAAAAGCAACCATCACCGAGATTACTAAAAACTTTGTAGTAGTAGATTGTAAAGCTAAAATGGAAGGTATGATACCCATAGAAGAATTTAAAAATAATGATGAATTAAATAATTTAAAAGTTGGTCAGACAATAGATGTTTTTTTAGAAAGAATAGAGAGTTTTAAAGGAGAAATAATTATATCAAGGGATAAAGCAAGACGAATTGCTGCTTGGAAAAAAATGGAAAAAGTTTTTGAAACGCAGGAAGAACTTACTGGATATATCACGGGGAAGGTCAAAGGTGGTTATGTTTGTAACGTTGATGGTCTACCAACCTTTATGCCCTCATCTCAAATAGATATAAGGCCGTTAAAAAGAGCTGACCATTTGATGAATGTTCCAATAAAAGTTATCGCTACTAAAATTGATAAAAGTAGAGGAAATGTCTGCACAAGTAGACGTGCAGTTCTAGAAAAAAGTAAAAACGCCGAACTAAAAGAAGTTTTAAAAAACCTAAAAGAGGGCGATATCGTTGAAGACGCAAAAGTGAAAGCAACCACTGATTGGGGAATATTTTTAGATATTAATGGTGTTGACGCTCTCTTACATGTTTCAGATTTAAGTCATGGGAGAGTAAAAAAACCTGCTGATATGGTTAGCATTGGTCAAAAGTTAAAAGTTAAAATTACAAAAATAGATAGCAAAACAAATAGAATATCCGCATCTATAAAAGCTTTGACTGAAGATCCTTATGAAAATATAAGTAAAAAATACAAAATCGGAAATATTTATGATGGTGTTTGCACGAATGTAATGGATTATGGAGTTTTCGTAAAATTAGAGGAAGGTATTGAGGGATTAATACATAATTCAGAATTATCTTATTTTGATAAAAATATCAGACCAAGCTCTGTTTTATCTTCTTCTCAAAAAATAAAAGTGAAAGTTTTAAATATAGATGTAAGCTCAAAAAGAATTTCGTTATCTTACAAAGAAACACAGGATAACCCTTGGATAAAAGCAAAAGATATTGTCGGTCAAAAAGTAAAAATAAAAATTAAAAATATCTCTGATAAGGCAATTTTTGGTGAGTTAGATTCTGGTTTAGTAGGTATGCTTCACTTTAAAGACTTATCTTACGACGAAAATAATCAAGATTTAAAAAAATTCAAGAAAAATGATGTAATAGAAGTTAAGGTCACCGAAGTAAAAGACGAAAAAATTAAATTTTCTAAAAAAGCACTAGATAGAGACCCAATGCAGTGGTTTGATGAAAATGGCAAAAAAATCGGAGACATTATCACAACAAGAATCCATGAAGTTATGAAAAGTGGTGTTAAGGTATCTATCGATAAAGAAAAAAAGATTATTGCAACAATTAAAAAAGCTGATTTAGCAAAAGAAGTTGCCGACGCAAGACCAGAGGTTTTCTCACCAGGAAATGCACTCGATGCTAAAATTATTGAATTGAATAAAGAAACAAGAAAAATAAAACTAAGTGTTAAAGCAGCTCAAATTGATGAAGAAAAAAGCTTAATTGCAAAATTTGGTCAAGGGGCTACTAAATCTGGGGCAACGTTGAAAGGAATTTTTGAAAAAGCGCTTGGTGGAAAAAAAAAGAAAAAAGAAGAAAAATAATTGTCTAAACCAAAGATAATAAAAGAATTAAAAAAATCACATCCAAAACTTAACAGCAGCCAATTAGAAAACATCGTAGATTTATTTTTTGAAAATATAAAAGACAATTTAATCAAAAATAACACGATAGAAATCAGAAAACCTTCTCTAGGTTCTTTTTTTATCAAAAAATTAAAAGAGAAAAGAAATGCGATAAACCCGAGGACTAAAGAGAAATTATATGTGCCTGAAAAGAAAAAAATAAGATTTCGTGCAAGCAAAAAGTTATTAGAAATGTTAAATAAATAATTATGAAATATATTTTTATAGCTTTAGATGTAGACAATATTAAAAAAGCTAAAAAAATAGTAAATGAATGTAAAAGTTCTTCTTTGCCGATTGCATTTAAAATAGGTCTTCAATTATTTTATTCTAAAGGAGGAAGAGAGTTTACAAAATCATTAAGTAAAAAATTTGTGACATTTTTAGATTTAAAGTTATCTGATATTCCTAATACTTCAAAATCTGCATTGAGATCTTTAAAGGATATTAAAAATATAGATTTCTTAACTGTTCAAATAAACGCTGGCAAAAATACTCTTAAAGCAGTCAAATTAGAAGCCAAAAAATTGAATAAAAAAATGAGAATATTAGGTGTGACATTGCTTACTTCGTTAGATAAAAAAGGAATTAAAGAAATAGGTCACACAAAAAATATTAATCAAATTATTATTCAAAAAGCAAAATTAGCAAAAAAAGTGAAACTAGATGGAATTATTTGCGCGGGTGGTGAAGTTGATTTGGTAAATAGATATTTTAATGGCAAAATTATAGTACCGGGTATAAGACTTATAGGTGACAAAAAGTCTGATCAAAAAAGAGTTTTTGGACCTAAAGAAATACTGTTGAAAAAAAATTGTTCAGGGATTGTAATCGGAAGATCAATTATTAAAGGTAATATAAAAAATAATTTAAAAAAATTAGAACATCAGTTAAATTAATTTCAACTATGAAAATCAAAAAAAAGATACCTCTTATAGATCAGCACGATAAATATGGTTTTTGGGGAGGGAAATTTGGGGGAAGTTTTATTCCTGAAACTTTAAAAAAACCGGTAGAGGATCTTGAAGAACTTTTTAATA
Organism: SAR11 cluster bacterium PRT-SC02; assembly: GCA_001321855.1. GTDB lineage: Bacteria > Pseudomonadota > Alphaproteobacteria > Pelagibacterales > Pelagibacteraceae > Pelagilacustribacter. Next base: position 2,999 of record JPUP01000076.1, on the reverse strand, counting down.
AACTTAGATACCAAAAGAAATTTTTAAATGAGAGAGATTTTTATTTTAAAAACTGGGTTGGTTCTCCAACACCTTTGATAAAATTAGGAAATTTAACTAAACATTTAGGAGGTGCTCAAATTTGGGCAAAAGTTGTCTCTGAAGCAAATGGAGGTGCACATAAAATATATAACGCAACGATACATTGTTTAATTGCGAAAAAATCAAAAAAAAAATACATAATTGGGGATACGGGTGCCGGGTATGCGGGAAAAATGTTGAGTATGGCAGCCAAAAAATTTGGATTAAAATGTAAAATATTTATGGGTGCAAAAGACATTGTAAGACAACAGCCTAATGTTAAAGCTATAAAAAAAAATGGAGCTGAAGTAATTCCTGTATACTCAGGCAGTCAAACGCTCGTGGACGCTGTCTCTGAGTGTATGCGTTTCTGGGTTGCTAATTGTGACACAACTGCAATGTGCGTAGGTAGCACAGTGGGCCCGGCGATCTTTGTTCGTATATGCGGATGGAGTACTAGTCAGATTTCAAGAGAGTTAAAAGTTCAATTAATTGAAGAGTTTGGTTCAATTCCAAAAAAACTCAAATTATACAATTGTGTTGGAGGTGGAAGTTCAAGTTTTGGATTTTGGAATGAATTTATGGATTACGATAAAAAACAAGTTGAGTTTATTGGAGTAGAAGCTGGAGGGCCTAAGAAAAGCAAAAAACATGCAGCGCCATTAACTTACGGCTCAAAAATTGGAATTCTACATGGAGCAGCCCAATACGTGAATCAAAATTCTGACGGTCAAATTGATGAAACAGAGTCTATAAGTGCAGGTTTAGATTATCCTGGCGTCTCTCCTCTTCACTGTTTTTTGAAGAATACAAAGAGAGCACGATATACTGCGGCGAGTGATGAAGATGCTTTGGAAGCTTACAAATTAGTTACAAAATATGAAAATCTAAATCCTAGTTTAGAACCAAGTCATGCATTTGCTGAAGCAATTAAAACTGCTCCCAAATTAAGCAAGGACACGATAATAATTGTAAACTCGTGTGGTGATGCAAAAAAAGATAGAGATATAATAAAAAAACGACTCGGAAAAATAATATGACAAAGTCACTTATTAGTTTGGCTTTTGAAAAAGCAAAAAAAGAAAAAAGACCAGCTTTATTATCTTACACAGTAGCGGGGGATACAAGTTTTCAAAAGTCTGTTGAAATTTTAATATCTATATCAAAAAATGTAGACATTGTAGAGATAGGTTTTCCCCACTCAACACCAATAGCGGATGGAGGTCAAATTCAAACTAGCTCACATAGATCATTAAAAAATGGTTTTAAAATGAATCATATTTTTCAAATTGTAAAAAAATATAAAAAAATTGAAAATTCTAAGCCAGTTATATTAATGGGCTATTACAATATGATTTATCAATATAATGAAAATAAATTTTTAAAAAGTTGTAAAAATTCAGGAGTAGATGGAGTTATAGTTGTAGATTTGCCTTGGCCAGAGAACAGAAAATTTGCAAAAAAATGTAAAACTAAAAATATTTGTTTTGTACAACTTTTGTCACCAACAACGTCTAATTTAAGGTTGAGGAAAATAATTAAGGACAGTCATGAAATGTGTTATTATATTTCTATGTTAAGTACTACCGGGGGAAAACTAAAAGTTTCTCCTAATAACATAATGAAGAATTATTTTAAAATTAAGAAAATCAAAATTAATAAAAATCTTGTTAACGGTTTCGGTATTACAACTAATACTATTTCAGGGTTAAAAAGGGCTGATGGATTAGTTTGTGGCTCCCAAATATGTAAAGAAATCACCAACTCTTTTCAAAAAAGACAAAATCCTGTCACAAATGTAAGTAAATTAGTATATAATTTAAAGAGGAAAATAATTTGAACTGGATTACAAAATTTATAAAGCCGAAAATTAAATCTTTATTTGAAAAAAAATCAAAGAAAGATGATGAGACTCTTTGGACTACATGCGGATGTAGTAACCTAATCTATAAAGAAGATTTAATATCAAATTTTAATTGCTGTCCAAAATGTGGGGCACATCACAAACTAACTTGTAATGAAAGATTTAAGCTAATATTTGATAGAGGTGAATATCAAATGATTAAAACTCCTCTTCCAAAAGATGATCCTTTGAATTTTGTTGATAACAAAAAATATACTGACAGGCTTAAAGCGGCTCGAGCATTAACTAAACAAGATGATGCCGTTTCTATCTCACAAGGAAGGATTGACGGTGTTGAAGTCGTAGTGGGTGCACAAGACTTTAGATTCATAGGTGGCTCAGTTGGAGCTGCATCGGGAGAAGCTTTTATAGCCTCAGTACAACACTCAATAAATCAAAAATGTCCTTTAATTTTTTTTAGTTGTTCTGGTGGACAAAGAATGATGGAGTCTTCAATTGCTTTAATGCAGATGACAAGAACAACTTTAGCGGTAAATGAATTAAAAAAAAATAATATCCCGTTCATAGTAGTTTTAACCAACCCAACCACAGGAGGTGTTACTGCCTCATGGGCAATGTTAGGGGACATTATTATTGCAGAAACTGGGGCGGTTGTGGGTTTTGCTGGACGAAGAGTTATAAAAGATACAGTTCGAGAAGAACTACCCGAAGGTTTTCAAACGGCTGAATATGTTAGAGATCACGGTTTTATTGATTTAGTTATTGAGAGGAAGTATTTAAATTCGACAATCGGTGCTTTACTAAAAATTTTATTGAAAAAAACAGAGACTCAAGCTATTGAGTCTTCAGATGTCATCAAAATCGACAAATCTTTACAAACAGCTAGCTGAAGAAAAACTATTTAATAAGTCAGTTAATTTTGATTTAAAGAGAATTAAATTTGCTCTTAAGCTTTTAGATAATCCAGAAAGAAAATTAAAAAAAGTTATTAATATCCTAGGATCTGATGGAAAATACTCAGTTTTAACTTGTCTAAAATATTTTATTGAAGCAAATGGAGAAAGAACATCTGCTT
>JPUP01000075.1 GCA_001321855.1 SAR11 cluster bacterium PRT-SC02 | reverse complement strand
AATCCCTCTAATACCATACTTTGTTGGTGTATTAGGTTCTTGGTCTATGTTGTGTTTTGCAATAATGACTTTGTCTTTCATTTCATCTGAAATTTCTTCCAAAGCAGGACCTATTTGTTTACAAGGACCGCACCACTCTGCCCAAAAATCAACTACTATTGGCTTGTCAGATTTTATGACATCATTTTCAAAAGAATTATCTGTAACTGGCTTTGTAGGCATATGTTCTAATTAATTATTTTTTTTTTAAAGTCAACTAAACTTTTGAATATGTTTTTTCTAATTCTTCAACGTACGCGTTAATTTCATCTAAAATAACTAATTTATCTTGATGATTTTCTTTCTCAAATTTTGCACGTAATGTGTCAATTTCAGCATAAGTTCGTGGTATCGTATTCCACTTTTCATTGTTTGTGCTAAGTAATTTTTTAGCTATATCTTTGTGAATTAAATTATAATCCTCTTTTGATAATAATTCTGGTTTTTCCATATATAAAAGTTTTTTTCCGAAATACTTTAGTCTCTCGTCCTCAAATTTAGATATTATTCTTAGTTTTTTGTCCCAACTCACACTATGAAACTCTGACATTATTTTATTATCTTCTACTGTTGTAAATTTTGTATAAATACTCTCCTCTTCGTATAAATCTTCTTGTGATTTTGATTGCTCTTTTTCTTCAGACTCTAGACGTTTTATTGTTGAAATTTTTTCTGCAAATTCATTATTTTCTCTAATTAGTTTTGCTCTTTCCTGAAGTTTAGAAGAACCAATAATTTTATATTCATCAAATTTTTCTCCATACTGAGGATTCATAATTACTGGGTGTTTATTATGTCTAATTGTCCTAATGAATTTAGGTTGTTTTTTCATAACAGTTGTTAGTTCCTGGATTGGCATTTTTAAATATATATTTGGATCGTGTCTTAAATCAAAACATAATGGCCATTGATATTGTGGATGTTGGCAGACAAATGTTTGAACATAGGGCCTGCTTTTACCGTAAAAATATTCATTGGTACAAAAAAAAGTTTCTTTTTTTATAAGCTCTAAAGTTTGATTTTTATCTAATGTCATTAAACTCGCTTTCCATACATTTGGGGCTTTTTGTGCTATCAGCTTTGCAATACCTAGTGTAGCAATAACATCGCCAATTGCGCTGTGAGCATCACCGTGATCTATTCCATTAAGTGGTGCCATTTGGTCTAATTTATAAACATCGTTTCCTTTTTCATTTTTTGAATTTTTTAGTGTATTTGGATAATAAAGGTTAGCTGCTCTTGCTAAACTTAATATGTCTCCTCGTGTATTGCCGTTTGTACTTGTAATATAAGGATATTCAAGAGTTTGGAAAAGAGTGCTTCTTAAAAATTCCTCATCAAATTCAATACTATTAAATCCTATATAAGTTGCTTTTCCCCATTTTTTTAAAGTCTCAACAAATTGTCTAATCATTTCATAGTGAGAAAGATTTGATTTCTTTAACATCGCGGGGGATGTTTTGTTAACTATAAGAGCCATCGCCTCTGGAATTATTCCTGGACTTAATCGACACCTAACATCAAAACGGTCAAGTTCGTCTAAATTATCATTTGTTAAAATAGCGCCAATTTGAATTATTTGGCCCCAGTGTTTATTAGATGAGCTGGTCTCAAAATCATAAAAGACAAAGTTAGACATATTTCTTACTTAATTACTTAAGTACTTTTATCTTTTCTGGATTTTCTTTCAAGGAGTCTGTTACTTGTTGTGGATCTTTTATATTTCCAAGCGTATTCATTATAGATCGAGCATCTCTACCGAAGCCATCAGTTACAGTAAGTGCTTGTTCTAATTTCTTTCTTAAATCTTTAATGCCATCAAAATGCTTTTCAAACCTTGAGCTTATATTTCTTAAATCAGCATAGATTTGAGTAGCATGTTGTTGAACTTTGAGTGTCTGAAATCCTAAATGATAAGATTGTAACAAAGCAGATAAAGTGTTTGGCCCAGAGATCGTAATTTTGTATTTGGTTCTAAGTTCTTGCAATAAAAGTTCTTTTGTTTTGGGATCTCTGTAGCTTGAGAGTTCAGAGAATAATCCTTCAGTTGGAACATAAATAATTGCAAAATCTGTGCTTTTAGGTGGAGCTATATATTTTGCATTAACTGTTTTAGCTTTTAATCTAAAAGCTGCTGCCAATTCTTTTCTAGCATTTGCCTGTGCCTCTTTATCATTGGCATTGTACGCGTCATCAATCGCTTTATATTTTTCAACTGGCCAATGACTATCGATTGGTAACAAGACATCTTTAAGTTTAATAGCAAATTCAACTGTCTCGGACGTATCATCCTTCATTTTTGCGTTAGCAATAAATTGAGATGCTGGTAATAAATCTTTAAGAAGCGCACCTAATCCAAATTCTGCTAAAGTACCATATGTTTTTACACCACTTAAAATCCTACTAAAATTATCTTGACTTTTATTAAGCTCACTAACCTGCTGGTTAAAAACTGAAACTTTTTCATCAACTTTGGTCAAAGCCCCCGTCATATCTTTTGCAATCTCTTTACTCATGGAACCAAAAGATTGACCAAAGCTTTCTTTAAAAGAATTAAATTCATCTTTAAAAGACTGCTCTGGGTTTACTAATTTTTCAGGCTTATTTCTTATTAAAAAGAAAACTACTCCAATATTAATAATAACTAACAACACGACTAAAACTATAATTAACGAATCCATAATTTAATATACCTCACAATTTATAAGTTTAAATTAATAAAAATTTTAAATTGTTCCAGGGGTAGCTTACGCTACCCCTACAAGAGCTAAATATTATCTGAGGTCTTTTTTAAATGTTTAAGAACTTTTCCAGCATTAGTACCTTCTTTTAACCTATAGCCAAAAGTACCCGAATCGCCAGTTTTGATGGCTTTTCTGGATTTACTTATTTTATTTAAGAGTTCAGCCTGTGTTTTGCTTCGGCTGAATTCTTTTAACAACTTTGTATGTCTGTCCATACATCCTCCTTGTTAGTTTATTCAACCTACTTTTAACTCATGTAGATGAGCCACTTTCTGTCCATGTGGATGGCGTTCAAAAATTAATATATACTAATTGTTGCTGTAATAATAGTTTTTAATGAGTAATAATATTCTAGGAATTTTAATAGTTTTAGCAGGCGTTGTAACTATATTTGTTCAACATGACTACTCTTGGATAGTTTCTGCAATTCTGATCGGGGGAGGAACGGGAGTATTTTTTTGGAATGAAAAAAAATAAATTTTTTTTTACTAATGGAATAATAGGATCATGTATTTTTTATTATTTCGTCAGAAAAATTCAGATATATTATAATGTTAATATTGAAGCAGATGGATATGGCTTGGCTGG
>JPUP01000074.1 GCA_001321855.1 SAR11 cluster bacterium PRT-SC02 | reverse complement strand
GTTTTAACTTGTCTAAAATATTTTATTGAAGCAAATGGAGAAAGAACATCTGCTTATATTTCACCTAGCTTAAGAACAATAAGAGAAAGATTTTGGATGGGAAATGATTGGCTTTCATATTCCGAGATAAAAAAAACAATCAACATTATTAAAAGACTCAAGGTGCGGCTTACGGTATTCGAAGTACTAACCGTTATTTTTATTGTAAATGCTGCAAAAAGAAAAAATGATTATAATCTAATTGAAGCCGGTGCTTTATTTGCTAAAGATTCTACAAATGTTTTTGACTTTCCATTGATGCAAGTTGTTGTAAATATAAACAAGCAACATTTAAATTTTGTGAAAAGAAAAAATTTGTCAGAAATCATTAAACAAAAGGTATATTATCTAAGCAATTACTCCAAAATTTATATTTCAAAACAAGAAATGAGCAATCTTAAAAAAATAAAATATAATTTAAGGAACAATTTAAGTAAGATTACTTACCCTAATGAATGGAAAATTTTTAAAAAAAACGGCTATTTTTATAAAGATAAAAATAATCATATAAAAATTAGTAATAAATTTATTAAATCTGATGGATTATTTAATAATTTGGGAATGGCAATAAAGATAGCTTTAGATTTAGGAATAAAAAAGAAATTGATAGAAAAAACTATTCCTATAATTAAATTTGAAGGAAGGCTAGATTATTTAAATAAGGGAAAATTGAACAAAAAACTTCATAAAAACGAAAAATTACTTGTTGATGGATGCCATTCTCAAATAAGTGGAAAAAATTTATCAAATTATTTGAGAAAATTAAATATACCAAAATATGGGGTATGGAGTTTTATGAAACAAAAAGAACCCGATGTATTTATCAAAGAATTTAAAGGTGTTTTTAAAAAAATCATTACTTTGCCAATTAACGGACAAAAAAAATGTGAATCCCCAAAAAAATTAAAAATAATCGCGAAAAAATATGGTTTTGTAACATTATCTGCATCAAGTATTGAAAAAGCATTGAAAATGATAAGTAATGAGGAAAAAAAAATTATTTGCTTTTTTGGTTCTCTTTATCAAGCTGGAAATATTTTAAATAAAAATTAAAGGTTTTCTTCAATCCAAGAAACTATATTTGATTTTGTTGATGCACCAACTTTTGTGGCTTTAAGCTCTCCACCCTTAAATAATAACATAGTAGGAATCCCTCTAATACCATACTTTGTTGGTGTATTAGGTTCTTGGTCTATGTTGTGT
>JPUP01000073.1:0-45000 GCA_001321855.1 SAR11 cluster bacterium PRT-SC02 | reverse complement strand
ATTTGGTTGGCCTTTCACCCCTTACCACAAGTCATCCAAAGACTTTTCAACGTCAACTGGTTCGGTCCTCCGGCAAGTGTTACCCTGCTTTCAACCTGCTCATGGTAAGCTCATTCGTTTTCGGGTCTAATTCATTTAACTAAACGCCCATTTAAGACTTGCTTTCGCTGCGCCTACACCTAACGGCTTAAGCTTGCTAAATAAATTAAGTCACTGACCCATTATACAAAAGGTACGCCGTCACTCTAAAAAGAGCTTCGACTGTTTGTAGGCATACGGTTTCAGGTTCTATTTCACTCCCCTAATAGGGGTTCTTTTCACCTTTCCCTCACGGTACTAGTTCACTATCGGTCACTGAAGAGTATTTAGGCTTAGAGGGTGGTCCCCCTATATTCAAACAAGATTTCACGTGTCCCGCTCTACTCAAGAAAAATATTAAACATTACTTTTACTGGGCTATCACCATCTTTGGCTAGTTTTTCCAAACTATTCAAATTTTTTTAATATCTTTACTGGCCTATTCCGATTTCGCTCGCCACTACTAACGGAATCTCAATTGATTTCTTTTCCTCCGGTTACTTAGATGTTTCAGTTCTCCGGGTTAACTCTTTAAATCCTATTTATTAGAAATAAAGTAACTTATAAAAAGTTGGGTTTCCCCATTCGGAAATTTTCGGATCAAAGCCCGCATACAGCTCCCCGAAACTTATCGCAGTATACCACGTCCTTCATCGTCATTCAGTGCCTAGGCATCCGCCATACGCCCTTAAACGCTTGATTTATGCACAGAAAATAATTTTCTGTCTAAATTAAATTTTTTATTCAAATGTTCATCTATTCGAACATTTATAGATTGTTCATCTATTCGAACAATCGGATATAGATATTGATTGATTGTTCTTACTGTTAGAACAATCAAAATTGATATTTATTATTTACGATTTAAAAAAGCTAAAGTGTCAAAATTGGTGGAGGATAGCGGGATCGAACCGCTGACCTCCTGAATGCAAATCAGGCGCTCTCCCAGCTGAGCTAATCCCCCATGAAAATGGTGGGCCGAGGACGACTCGAACGTCCGACCTCACCCTTATCAGGGGTGCGCTCTAACCACCTGAGCTACCGGCCCCTAGCATTTATGAGACACTTATATTTAAAAAGAGAAATGAGGACGGTCACATTAACTTAATTTTTTGTGACCAAATGAAATTTTTGGTCATCCTTAGAAAGGAGGTAATCCAGCCGCAGGTTCCCCTACGGCTACCTTGTTACGACTTCACCCCAGTCGCTGATCGTACCGTAGTCAAAGGTATTAAACTTTGCCTTAAGGTGTAACCAACTTCCATGGTGTGACGGGCGGTGTGTACAAGACCCGGGAACGTATTCACCGCGGCGCGCTGATCCGCGATTACTAGCAATTCCAGCTTCATGCACTCGAGTTACAGAGTACAATCCGAACTGAGACACATTTTTGGGATTAGCTAGGAGTCGCCTCTTTGCTTCCCATTGTAAGTGCCATTGTAGCACGTGTGTAGCCCAACACGTAAGGGCCATGAGGACTTGACGTCATCCCCACCTTCCTCCAGCTTATCACTGGCAGTTCTTTTAAAGTGCCCAACTAAATGATGGCAACTAAAAGTAGGGGTTGCGCTCGTTGCGGGACTTAACCCAACATCTCACGACACGAGCTGACGACAGCCATGCAGCACCTGTGTTTCGTCCAACTAAATGAAGAAACCAATCTCTTGGTCTCGCGACGAACATGTCAAGTGTTGGTAAGGTTCTGCGCGTATCTTCGAATTAAACCACATGCTCCACTGCTTGTGCGGGTCCCCGTCAATTCATTTGAGTTTTAACCTTGCGGTCGTACTCCCCAGGCGGTGTGCTTAATGCTTTCGCTGCGACACTGAAAAATATATTTCCAACGTCTAGCACACATCGTTTACGGCATGGACTACGAGGGTATCTAATCCTCTTCGCTACCCATGCTTTCGCTCCTCAGTGTCAGTAGTGACCCAGAAAGTTGCCTTCGCATTTGATGTTCTTTCTAATATCTACGAATTTCACCTCTACACTAGAAATTCCACTTTCCTCTATCACACTCAAGCTAAAAAGTTTTGATTGCAGTTCCAAGGTTGAGCCTTGGGATTTCACAATCAACTTTTTTAACCACCTACGAGCTCTTTAAGCCCAGTAATTCCGAACTACGCTAGGTCCCTTCGTATTACCGCGGCTGCTGGCACGAAGTTAGCCGGACCTTCTTATTCGGGTACAGTCATTTTCTTCCCCGACGAAAGAGTTTTACAACCCAAGGGCCTTCTTCACTCACGCGGCATCGCTGCATCAGGGTTTCCCCCATTGTGCAAGATTCCTTACTGCTGCCTCCCGTAGGAGTCTGGGCCGTGTCTCAGTCCCAATGTGGCTGGTCTTCCTCTAAGAACAGCTATTGATCGTTGCCTTGGTGAGCCTTTACCTCACCAACTAGCTAATCAAGTGCGGGCTCATCTTTCGGCGTTAAAACTTTCCCCGTGAGGGCTTATTCGGTATTAGCACAAGTTTCCTCGTGTTATTCCAAACCAAAAGGCAGATACCCACATTATACTCACCCGTTTGCCACTCAGTATTGCTACTGCGTTCGACTTGCATGTATAAGGCGTGCCGCCAGCGTACGTTCTGAGCCATGATCAAACTCTCAAGTTTAATAACGGCGCACACTAGCTTTAAAAAATTTTAGTTTAATAACTAAAATTAGTTTCGTTAAAGTGTGTACGACAATTTCTTTATTAACCTAACCGTCCACACTTCTCTTTTTAAATATTTACAATGTAAAAAAGCTAAGATTTAAACTCTAAAATCTAAACGCACCTATGGCAATGTCGCAATTTTTATTACTATAAGGCGAGCGCTCGTTATATTACAAAAATAGGATAAATCAAGGTGTATATTGGTCAAAAAACCTAATAAATACAGCTATAATTAATGTCTTTAAGTTGCAAACACAAAACATTTTTTATAAAAACAACTACTACGATAAATTTAAACTATTATGTTTTCGAATTTTTTTAAAGAGCAAAAAAACAATAGTGACAACGTTTTTTTGAACAAATTTTGGGTTTATTCTGCTTATTTGGTTTTTATAATCTTACTGTTTGTTTTTTACACTTTTTTTTCTGGAAAAATAGAGAACTATGAGGATGATAAAACAATAACTTCTGAAAACAATTTTTTTACTAATGAATTTATCAAAGCAAGAAATAATTTTAATAATCAGCTAAAAAGTCCATACAAATTTTACAATTATATTGTCAAAAATAACGACAATATTCAGGAAATTTTAACAAAGTTTAACATTAAACATGAACAAAAATTTGAAGTAATTGAAGCTTTAAAAAAAGAAAAATTAGTAAGTATAAATGCAGGAAAAAAAATGAGAATAATTGTTAAAAATGACCATAAATCTAAAAAAAACGATCTCATTAATTTAATTTATCCTATCTCGAACACTTTAAGTTTAGAGGTTAAAAGAAGTGAAAATAAGATTGAAATAAAAAGGAATATCTTGAAACTAAAATTAAAAGAGGTGGTTGTTTCAAATAAAATTGAAAAAAATCTTTACTCTTCTGCAACAAGCGAGGGCATTGAGCCTAATATAATAATTGAGTTTGCAAGAATTTATGGCTTCGAGGTAGATTTTCAAAGAGATATTAGAAAAGGTGATGAGTTTGAAATTTTTTATGAAAAATTTTTAGATCACAATAATGTCGTTAGAGATACAGGAAGAATTATTTATGCTTCAATGAAGGTAAATGGAAGAAGTATAAATCTCTATAATTTTGAAGATAAAGATGGTGAAGGCTATTATGATTTAAACGGAAAAAGTATTGTAAAATCTTTAATGAAGACTCCAATTAATGGAGCTAGATTATCATCTTCATTTGGAATGAGAAAACATCCTATTCTAGGTTTTAATAAAATGCACCAAGGAACAGATTTTGCTGCTCCAACTGGAACTCCGATTATGGCTTCAGGCTCTGGAACTGTTACAAGAGCTCGTTGGTGTGGAGGAGGAGGAAACTGTGTAAAAATTAGACACAACTCAACTTACGAAACTATTTATGCACATATGTCAAAATTTGCTAGAGGAATTAAAGAAGGAAAAAAAGTGAAACAAGGTCAAATTATTGGTTACGTCGGATCAACTGGCTTATCTACTGGACCACATTTGCATTATGAGGTTTTGATTAACGGAAAAAAAGTAAATTCCCAAAAACTAAAATTACCATCAGGAAAAATTTTAAAAGGTGACTCTAGAAAAGAGTTTGAGATTTCAAGAATAAAAATAGATTTAAAATTATCTGAGATTAAAAGTAGTATTAACTAAAACTATTTTTCTTCAATTTTATTTTTAATTTCAGGTTCTGTAGAAATACCTTTTGATTTATCTATTGTTGATTGGTTTTGATTAGTAGAATTAGAATTATTTCTCAAATTTACCTCCGCCAATCTTCTCGAGAAATGATCAGCATGCTGTAAATAATTTTCGACTAAAACTGGATCTCCTTGGCTCTGAGCATCTTTAGCCAACTGCTGGAATTTATTTATTGTTTTTTCTAAGTTGAAGGGGTTAGACGAAATACTACTTCTTGTAAAATTTCCATTCCCATTTATGGAGTTAAAATTCCCTACTTGATTATTGTGAGAACCACCATTTCTTCTTCTAAAATTACTTTTCTGAGGTCTATTTCTAAAGTTTCTTCTTCTATTATTGTTCATGATTTTATTCTAATTACCTTAACAAACTACATACTATACTTCGAACATTATTTTGATAATCTTTAACCAAATGTTTTTCTCTAAATTTATTTTTTTTCAAAATTTGTGAAACTTTTTTATATTGCCCTGTACCTATTTCTAGTGCAAATGTTCCATTTACTTTTAAGATATTTTTAACTTTGTAGATAAGTTTTCTTATTACGTCAAGCCCATCATTTCCACCATCTAGAGCAATTTTGGGTTCAAAGAGTTTAATATCTGCATCTAAATTTTTGATTTCGTTTGTAGAAACATATGGTGGGTTTGAAACAACGATATCAAATTTTTTATTTGTGCATCTATTTAAAAATTGAAAATACTTTATTTTACCAGATAATCCTAAATTTTCAGCGTTAAGTTTTGCAATTTTTAATGCAGATTTAGAAATATCAATACCAATACCTCTAGAATTCTTTAAATCTTTTAAAATTGACAATATTATACATCCTGAACCCGTTCCAATATCTAAAATAAATGGTCCAGAATTTTTATTTTCATAGCAAATTTTTTCAACCATCAGCTCTGTTTCAGGTCTTGGAATGAGAGTATCTTTTGTAACAAAAAAATTATAATTCCAAAATTCTTTGCTATTTACAATATAGGCAATCGGTTCATTTATTGATCTTCTTTCAATAAGGTTGTGAAACCTATCAATTTTTTTTTTGCTTATATCTTCATTATTCTTAATAAATATTTCCTCTCTTTTAATATCTAAAACTGATGCTAAAATAATTTCACTATCTATTAAAAAACTTTTTATATTATGATCTTTAAGTTTTTTTGAACCAATTTTAATTAATTGCTCTATATTCATAATTAGTTTAGATCTGCAAGTTGTAAATCTTGTTCCTTCAGCCTAAGGCCTTCATTAACTTCGTCATGAATTTCTCCATTTAAAAATTCATCGAGTTTATGAAGAGTAAGATTAATTCTATGATCTGTAATTCTCCCCTGTGGAAAATTGTAGGTTCTTATTCTTTCGGATCTATCGCCTGAGCCTATTTGACTCTTTCTATTTTCTGATCTTTCTTTGTCTTTTTTTCTTTTCTCAGCTTCATAAACTCTTGCCCTTAGGATTTTCAAGGCCTTTGCTTTATTTTTATGTTGAGATTTTTCATCTTGTTGACTTACAACTATGTTGGTGGGGATATGTGTAATCCTAACTGCACTATCAGTAGTATTTACAGATTGACCACCTGGTCCTCCTGATCTAAACACATCAACTCTTAAATCAGAGTCTTTAAGTTCTAGGTCAATTTCCTCTGCCTCTGGAAGAACTGCGACCGTTGCTGCTGATGTATGTACTCTTCCTTGTGTCTCTGTATCAGGGACTCTTTGAACACGGTGAACACCTGACTCAAATTTAAGATAAGAGTATATATTCAAGCCTGATACTGAAAAAATTACTTCTTTGAAACCACCAGCCTCACTTCTTGAGATGCTTATTATTTCCATCAACCATTTTTTTTTTGCACAAACTTTTTCATACATTTTAAAAAGATCAGAGCAAAAAAGCGTTGCTTCTAAACCTCCAGTGCCTGCTCTGATCTCAACAATAGCATTCTTTTGATCGTCCAAATCTTTTGGTAAAAGAAATATCTTTAAAATTTTTTCATTTTTGATTTTTTCTTTATTTAATACCTCAAGTTCCATCTTTGCTAAATTTCTAATTTCATCATCATTACTTTTTTTATCATTTATAATTATTTCTAAATCTTTTTTATTTTTTTCATAATTTAAGTACTCTTTTGCTGGTGTTATTACATGACCCAGATTTGAATATTCTTTAGACTTTTTTGAGTATAACTTTGTTTCAAGTTTTCCAGATGATAACTCTTTTTCAATGCTCACATGTTTAGCTATAATCGCTTCAATTTTCGATTTGGGGATCATATTTAATTTGTTTTTTCTTTAATCTTATTTTCTACCAACTCTACGATTTTATCAATTATACTCTCATTTGGAATTTTTGTATGTGGAATGCCAGAGAGATATAAGAGATTATTATCTTGACCACCACCCGTGAGACCAATTTCTGTTTGAGAAGCTTCACCTGGACCATTAACTACACATCCTATAATTGATAATGTAATAGGTTTTTTTATATGTTCTAATTTTTTTTCTAATATTTTTACTGTATCAATCACAGGAAATGCTTGTCTTGCGCATGAAGGGCAAGATATGATTTGAACTCCCCTGGAACGTATGCCTAATGATTTTAAAATTTCATATCCTGCTTTAATTTCTTCAATTGGATCAGCTGATAATGAAACTCTTATAGTGTCGCCAATTCCTTTCATAAGAAGCTGACCAATTCCTATTGAAGATTTTATACTTCCGGTAAAAAGACCACCAGCTTCGGTTATTCCAAGGTGCAATGGATAATTGCATTTTTGAGACAAGATTTCATAAGATTTTATCGCCAGAAAAACATCTGAAGATTTCACACTGATTTTAAAATTTGTGAAATTGTTGTCCTCCAAAAGTTTAACATTATACATGGCACTTTCTACAAGTGCGTCAGGGCAAGGCTCCTTATATTTTTCTAAAAGTGATTTATCTAATGATCCAGCGTTAACACCAATTCTGATAGAGCTGTTATAATCCTTTGCAGCCTTGACTACTTCTAAAACTCGATCTTTAGATCCTATGTTGCCCGGATTAATTCTAATACATGCTGCACCATTTTTTGCTGCTTCAATAGCTCTTTTATAATGAAAATGAATATCTGCAACAATTGGAATATTTACATTTTTAGTAATCTCTTTGAGTGACTTAGTTGACTGCTCATCTGGGCATGACACCCGTACTATTTCAGCACCCACATCGATTAATTTGTTTATTTGATTAATTGTTGCTTTAGTATCAGTAGTCAAAGTGTTAGTCATTGATTGAACTGTAATAGGTGAGTCGCCACCAACAAATAAATTTCCAACTTTAATTTTTTTTGTTTTTTTTCTTAATATTTTTCTGTGAGGTCTTATTTCCATTTTTAGTCTAATTCAAAAATACTGTGGAGTTTTTTTACTGCTCTCAAAGTATCAATATCGTTTATAATAACAGAAATTTTTATCTCTGAAGTTGAAATCGCTAATATATTAATATTTTCACTAGCTAGAGCTCTAAACATTTTATATGTAACTCCTGGTGTAGTCACCATGCCAGCTCCAACAATCGAGATTTTTGAAACATCTTTTTTAAAACTTAGTTCTTTAAATTTTATTTTTTTATTATTTTTTATTGTATCAATTGTTTTGTCTAATTCCTCTCTTTTGATAGTAAAAGTTAAGTCTGTTGTTTTACCATCTGAAGAAACATTTTGAATAACCATATCAATGTTAATTTGACTTTTGCTAATTGGTTCAAATACTTCTGCTGCAACTCCTGGTTTATCTTGCACACCGATTAAAGTAATTTTAGCTTCATCTTTTGAATAAGCAACTCCAGTGATCACTTTATTATAATCGATATTTTCTTGACCAAAAATTTTGGTTCCTTTTCTGTTTGTAAATGTTGACTTAACCTCTAATGGGATGTCGTGAATCATTGCTGTTTGAACTGCAGAAGATTGCATAACTTTAGCACCTAAAGATGAAAGTTCTAACATTTCTTCGTAGGAAATTTTATCAATTTTTTTTGCAACAGGAATTTTATTTGGATCACTAGAGTAGACGCCGTCTACATCGGTATATATTTCACAACTATCTGCATTAAATATTTTTGCCACGGCTACAGCGGTAGCGTCTGATCCTCCTCTACCGATAGAAGTGATATCACCATTAATTGATACACCTTGAAATCCGGGAATCACTGCAACCCCACCATCTGAGATAAATTTATTTATTTTTTCTTTATTAATATTTATAATCCTAGAATTAGTATTTTCTCCTTCAGTAATTATTGGTATTTGCCAGTTCATCCATGATTTTGATTTAACACCAATTTCATTTAGGGCACCGCATAATAAAGCTGAACTTACTTGTTCGCCAGAGGTTAACAAAACGTCTAGCTCTCTTCTTGTAAAATTTTTTGAGATAGCTTTTGACTGATCAATTAACTCATTTGTTTTACCAGCCATAGCTGAAACTATTACGATTATGGAATTTCCATCCTCATGTTCACGCTTAATTATTTTAGCTGCGTTAATTATTCTTTCGATCGATCCTACCGATGTTCCACCAAATTTTAAAACTTTTTTAGCCATGTTACACTTTATTTATTGTAAATTAGTTTTTTTAATTTATATAACTTAATATAATTTAAATAACTTAATATAATAAAGATTAAAATGACTACAATAAATCAAGATGAAATTCAAAAGTTTTCAACTCTTGCAGATGAATGGTGGGATGTAAATGGTAAATTCAAACCACTTCACATGTTTAATCCGATAAGAATAGAATATATAAGAAATTCTATTAGTCAGCATTTCAAAAAAGACTTGAATGATAGTTTGCCTTTCCGTGATTTAAAAATACTAGATATTGGATCAGGAGGAGGTCTGGTCAGTGAGCCAATGTCCAGATTAGGTGCTGATGTTACAGGTATAGATGCTTCGGAAAAAAATATCAAAGTTTCTACCTTACATGCAAAAAAAAGTAATTTGAAAATTGACTATCAAATTAAATCACCAGAGGAATTAGACAAAAAAAATTATTACGATGTAGTTTTAAGTCTTGAAGTAATAGAGCATGTCCAAAATGTTGATTTCTACCTTAAAACTTGTTGTTCACTTTTAAAAAAAGGAGGCTTAATTTTTACTGCAACAATAAACCGGACTTTAACTTCATATATAAAAGCCATTATCGGAGCAGAATATATTTTAAGATGGCTTCCAATTGGTACGCACGACTGGAATAAATTTATAAAACCTGAGGAACTCGAGAGCAAACTTACTGGTTTTGATATTTCAATACAAGATATAAAAGGATTAAGTTTCAATCCAATTAATCAGAAGTGGAAACAGTCGAAAGATACTTCGGTAAATTATATTTTAATAGGCTCTAAAAATTAATTTTCTTTGTTGACCCAAGGGATGCTGGTCAATTCTATACCTTCTTCCATCAATTCTTCTCTTTCTTCAGGTGTAGTTGTACCATAAATTCTTTGATTTTCATTTTTATCATAATAAATATCCCTTACCTTTTTTGCGAATTTATCACCAACAAATTCAAAATTTTTCTCAACAAAATTTCTCAATTTAGTTAGATCATCTTTAAATTTTCTAAATTCTTTATCTTTTGAATTGTTTATTTCAATTTTTTCTTTTGAGTTTAATACTCTTGGTGACATTATGGATTTTGTAATTTTTTTTGAGCTACAAAAAATACAGTTTAGTAACCTTTTTTTATTAAGTCTCTCAAATTCATTTGAGTCTGAAAACCAGCTTTCAAATTCATGGTTATTTGAGCACTTTAGATTGTATTTAATCATATAAAAGGGATAGCAACTTTTTCAAAATTTTCAAGATGGGTTACGATAATCAGCATTAATATCTATGTAGTCATGCGTAAAATCACATGTGTAACATTCGAATTGATCATTACCAAGGTTAAGGTTAATTTCAATTACTATTGACTCCCATCTCATGTATTCTTTTATTTTTTCCTCATCATAGGACTCGGAAATTTTTCCACCTTCTGCAAGAATAAAATCTCCAAATTTTACTATAATTTTGTTTTTGTCAATATTTTCTCCTGATTTACCTATTCCCATAATAACCCTTCCCCAATTTGGATCATTACCAGCAATTGCAGTTTTCACTAATGGAGAATTAGCAACTGAAAATGCAATTTTTTTTGCACTGCTTAATGATTTTGCATTAATTACTTTTACAGTAACAAATTTCTTAGCTCCCTCTCCATCCACAACTATTTGTTTAGATAAATTTAAACACAATTTTTTCAAAGCTAAATCAAATTTCTGGAGTATTGGATCATTTAAATTTCTATTTTGACCAATTTTAATTTTTTTTGTCGAAAAAAGCACAACCATATCGTTGGTAGATGTATCGCTATCAACCGTAATTGCATTAAATGTATTAGTGACTGCTTTTTTAAGTAAAGACTTTAATAAATTTGGCGCAATATCTGCATCAGTAAAAATAAATGAAAGCATTGTTCCAAGGTTTGGAGAAATCATTCCTGATCCTTTTGCGACGCCTGCAATTTTAATTATTTTGTTACCTATGATAATTTCCTCATATGCGAGTTTAGGTTTTGTATCAGTTGTCATTAAAGATGAAGCTGTTTTAACCCAAATCATTTTATTTTGATCATCTCTCAGCTTATCAACTAAATCTTGTAAATTTTTATTTATTTTTTCAACCGGAAATTTTTCTCCAATTACACCAGTAGATGCAAACATGATATCCTTAATTTTAATTGTTTCACTTATACCCTCCTTAGACTTTGACTCTCTTATAGTTAAAATTCTTGAAAGATTTTTTGAGATAGAGTCTAAACTTTCAATCCCTTGTTGCCCAGTAAAGGTATTTGCATTCTTTGTGTTTACCAAAACTGCTTTTATAGTTTTTTTATTACTTTTTTCGTTCCAAACTATTGACTCTGATTTTATTGAATTAGTTGTAGTTACAGCTGCATAATTAGCGCCTTCTTTAAAATAAAAAAGAGTTAGATCATCTCTACCATTATTATAAAGATCTGCTGAAATTGAAGATACCTCTAATCCATCAACAGGTTTGAGCTCTTGAAAGTCCCCCATTCTAGACAATTTAGTGTTGTCTTTTAAAAAGTTTTTTAAGTTTATTGTCATAATTACTATTTAATTTAAATTATAAATACATATATAAAAGTATAATGAATATATTTACAAAAACATTTAGTAAAATATTTAAGAGCGGTAATCAACAAGAATTAGACCGTATTAAGCCCATAGTAAACGCGATAAACGAAAAAGAGGCTATTTTTTCATCACTTAAAGAAAATGATTTTAAAGAAAAAACATTTGAATTAAAAAAATCAGTGAAAAATGGAAAAAATTTAAATGATGTAATTCCTGAAAGTTTTGCTTTAGTCAGAGAAGCAGCAAAAAGAGTTTTGGGTGAAAGACATTATGATGTTCAATTAGCGGGAGGTATTATATTGCACCAGGGTAAGATAGCGGAGATGAAAACTGGTGAGGGCAAGACACTTGTGTCAACTTTACCTGCATATCTGAATTCTTTAAGTGGAAAAGGAGTACATATAGTAACTGTAAATGATTATTTAGCAAAAAGAGACTCGGAGTGGATGAGAAAAATCTACGATTATCTCGGAATTCAAACTGGATGTATTGTTTCAGACCTAGACGATGTAGAGAGAAAAAAAAATTATCTGTGTGATATTACCTATGCAACGAATAATGAGCTTGGTTTTGATTATTTGAGAGATAATATGAAATATGATTTTTCTGATATAGTTCAGAGAGATCATAATTTTTGTATTGTGGATGAAGTTGATAGTATTTTAATTGATGAGTCAAGAACACCTCTTATAATTTCAGGGAAAATTGAAGATAAAAGTAATCTATATTTAGTAGCTGATGAGTTTATAAGAAGATTAGACTCAAAAGACTATGAGATAGATCAAAAAAATAAGAATTCAATTCTTAGTGACAAGGGAGTTGATAAAATTGAAAAACTTGCGAATCAAAAAAAAATTTTAAAAAATAATAATTTTTATGATCCAGAAAACTTAAACCTTGTGCATCATATAAATCAAGCTTTAAGGGCTAATCATCTTTTCAGAAAAGACAGTGATTACATTGTAAGGGACGGAAAAGTACAAATTATAGATGAGTTTACTGGAAGAGTATTAGAGGGAAGAAGATATTCAGATGGTCTTCATCAGGCAATAGAAGCAAAAGAGAATGTTGTAATTCAAGACGAAAATCAAACTTTAGCTTCTACTACTTATCAAAATTATTTTAGACTTTACAAAAAATTATCAGGAATGACAGGTACCGCTCTCACGGAGTCTGAAGAATTTTACGATATATATAAATTAAATGTAATATCAATTCCAACCCATCAAAAAATGATCAGAAAGGATTTTAATGATCAAATTTTTAGGACAACAAACGAAAAGTATGATGCTATTAAAAATAAAATAATTGAGTGTAACTCAAAGGGTCAGCCAGTTTTAGTTGGAACTACAAGTATTGAGAAATCTGAAAAAATTTCTGCATTTCTTAGTAATGTAAATTTAAAACATAATGTTCTTAATGCAAAACATCATGAGATGGAGGCAAAAATAATTGCCGAAGCTGGAAAAGTTGGATCAATTACAATAGCAACAAATATGGCCGGAAGAGGAACAGATATAAAATTAGGAGGACAAATTCTTTCAATTGAAAATAAGAATCCAGAAATTAAAAATGTAGATAATGAAAATAAAAAAGTAAAAAATTTAGGTGGACTTTTTATAATTGGAACAGAGCGACATGAAAGTAGAAGAATAGACAACCAATTAAGAGGTCGAGCTGGAAGGCAAGGTGATCCTGGTAGCTCAATTTTCTTCATAAGTTTAGAGGATGA
The DNA here is from genome assembly GCA_001321855.1 of SAR11 cluster bacterium PRT-SC02. Classification (GTDB taxonomy): domain Bacteria; phylum Pseudomonadota; class Alphaproteobacteria; order Pelagibacterales; family Pelagibacteraceae; genus Pelagilacustribacter. The sequence continues at coordinate 31,655 of JPUP01000073.1, read as the reverse complement.
GTTAATGAGAATATTTGGAGGAGACCAGATTGACGGTATTCTTAAAAAATTAGGTTTAAAAAAAAATGAATCTATTAATCATCCATGGATCAATAAGGCAATGGAAAGAGCTCAAAAGAGAGTTGAGGGAAGAAATTTTGATATAAGAAAAACATTAATTAAATTTGATGATGTGATGAATGATCAAAGACAAGTAATATTTAATCAAAGAATAAGTATATTAAAAGGTCAAAATATTGATGAGACCATAACCAGCTTTCTAGATGAAATCAAAAAAAATTTGCTGTCTATAAAATTAGATTTTGAAAAGTCTCAAAATCAAAAAAAATATTTAACCTCAATTAAAGAGGTTATTGGAAACATTATTTCCGACAATGATTTATTGCAATATGGTAATACCGATAATGAGAGTTTTACAAAAAAATTTGAAACTTTTTATGACTCAAAAAAAACGGAAAGAATAAAAAAAATTGGTGAAAATCAAAACAATGAATTAGAAAAAAGAATTTTTTTACAAATTATTGATTTTAACTGGAGATCTCATTTGCAATATTTAGAGCAACTAAGACAAGTTATAGGTTTAAGAAGCTATGGGCAAAAAGATCCGTTGTCTGAATTTAAAAAAGAGGCTTTTGCTTTGTTTGAGAATCTCCTTAAAAGAATTAAGAATGATCTTATAAAATTTCTTTTAAATATTAATATTGTTATTTCTGAAAAAAATGAGAATGAGAGAGAAAACATAAATGAAAAATCCAAAAAAGTCGGAAGAAATGAGAAGTGTCCATGTGGGTCAGGAAAAAAATATAAATTTTGTTGTGGTAGTATTTAATCTAAATTATTTGAAAAGCTTTTAATGCACGTTCTCTTGCCTTCTCATGAATAACGATAGGTTTAGGATAATCTTTTCCGATTTTTATTATTTTTTCATCTTTAAGTTCCCACGGTCTATGAATAAATTTTTTTGGTACATTTTTTAATTCAGGAACCCATTTTTTTACATACTCACCTTCCTTATCAAATTTTTCTCCTTGCAATATTGGATTAAATATTCTGAAGTAAGGTGCTGCATCAGCGCCACAGCCAGCAACCCATTGCCAGCCAGAAACATTGTTTGCTTCATTGTAATCTAAAAGACAATTTTTGAAATGCTTTTCACCTTCTTTCCAATTAATTAATAAATGTTTGACTAAAAAAGAACCAACTATCATCCTAACTCTATTATGCATCCAGCCAATAGAATACAACTCCCTCATGCCAGCATCAACGATTGGATATCCGGTTAAACCCTTTTTCCAAGCTAATAATAGTCTTTGATTTTTCTCCCAAGGAAATTTATCAAATTTTTTAGAGTAATTTCCTTTAAGCATGTGAGGAAAATTATTTATTAATGAATGATTAAACTCTCTCCATCCAATTTCTGTTAAAAATTTACTGACCCCTTTTTTTTTAATTTTATTACACTCCTCCCAAATGGTTTCTACATGAATTTGACCATGTTTAATAAAAGGAGATAGCTTAGAAGTTCCTATAATGCTGGGAAAATTTCTAGCGTCTGAATAGTTTTCAATTCTACTTTTAATAAAATTTTTTAATTCTAGTAAAGCTTTTTCCTCACTTGGTTGCCAAAATTTCTCGAATTTTATATACCATTTCTTATCAGGTAAAATTTTCTTTTCGTTTAAAATATTTTTAAAAAAAGTAATCTTTTTTTTTCTTTTCAAAATGCTTCGGTTCTTCGTAGGTACTTTTTCCAAATAGAGTTTCTCTGCAGTTCGCCAAAACGGAGTAAAAACTTTAAAAGGTGTTGAGTCACTTTTTTTAACCTCATTATGTTCATTTAAGGCATTTCCTTTACAAATTTTAAATTCGATATTTTTAGAAGTTAGCTTTTTAGATAACAGTTCATCAAAATTTAGATATTTTGGTTCGTATGTTTTATTCCAATAAATTGAAAAGTTATCTTTTTTTAAAAGCTCTTCAAAGAAAACTTGGTATGAGTTAACCTTAATTATTTCTAGACTAATATTAAATTCATCTAATTTTTTTTTAAATTCTTCTAAAGACCTGCTTACCCACCACTTTTGGGCAATTTGATTTTCAAAAAGATCTTTTTTATATAAATAAAATACAACAACTTGATCATGGTTATTAGTGGCTTCTGCTAATGCATAATTTTTAATAACTCTAAAGTCATCTTTTAACCAAAAAAGTCCAATTTTTTTACTCATATTTGTTTAATAGCAAAAAAATTAAATTATTTCGATGTGTTTTAATCGCTTGGTGGTGGCCTTGGTTTGAATCGCACAAACGACACATACCTTTTCAGGGTACTGCTCTACTACTGAGCTACAAGGCCTAAAATCTAAAAGTAATTCTACCTTTAGTTAAATCATATGGGGTCATTTCAACCATAACATTATCGCCCGCTAACACTCTTATTCTATTCTTTCTCAATTTTCCAGCCGTATGAGCTAGTATCTCATGGTTATTTTCTAATTTAACCCTAAACATTGCGTTAGGGAGAAGTTCCGTAACCTTGCCTTTAAATTCTAAAGTTTCTTGTTTAGCCAATTATCAAATCCTTTTTGTTCTTAATTTAACAGAGTTAGCATGTCCTTCGAGTTTTTCATACTTAGCTAAATTTATAACTAAAGGACCCAATCTTTCAATACCTGTTTTTGATATTTTTATAAAGGAGTGTCTTTTTAAAAAATCATAAACCGACAAACCTGAGGAGAATTTGGCTGATCCGCTTGTTGGCAAAACGTGGTTCGGGCCAGCTAAATAATCTCCCATTGCTTCAGGAGAATATTTCCCTATGAAAATGGAACCTGCGTTCTTTATTTCTTTTATAATCTTCTCAGGTTTTTTAATATCTATTTGTAAATGCTCTGGGGCAATTTCATTAATTACTTTAGAAAAATTCTTTAGGTTTCTTACAAATAAACTACATCCAAACCTTTTAAGACTTGATAAGGCTATGTGTTTTTTAGGGAGTGTTTTTAATTGAATTTTTAACTTTTTATTTACTTCTAAAATAGTTTTTTTATCATTACACAATAAAATTGACTGAGCAAATTTATCATGCTCGGCTTGAGCAATTAAATCTGCTGCAATCCAATCTGGATTTGAATATTTGTCTGCTACTACTAAAACTTCTGATGGTCCTGCAATCATGTCAATTCCTACTTCACCAAAAACTTCTTTTTTTGCAGCACTTACAAATAAATTTCCTGGTCCTACAATCTTATCAACTTTGCAAATTTTTTTTGTTCCAAATGCAAACGCTGCGATTGCTTGAGCGCCACCTATTTTGTAAATCTCCTTTACACCACATTTAGTAGCAGCATAAATTACGGCAGGATTCGTATTTTTTTTATCATTGGGAGTTGTTAAATATATATTTTTTACACCAGCTACTAATGCGGGTATACAATTCATAAGCACAGTGCTTGGATAATTGGCAGTCCCACCAGGGACGTAAACCCCTACTCTGTCAATAGGGCTCGATCTGTAAGACAGTTTAATATTATGATTATCTCTAAATGAAAAAGTTTTTAATATTTGCTTAGAGTGAAATTTTTTTATTCTATTAAAAGAGATATCGATAGATTTTTTTGTTCTATTATCAAGATTTTTTATTAATTTTTTTATTTCGTTATTTGAATATTTAAAGCCACTAATTTTTATCTGTGAATTTTTGTTAAATTTTTTCTCATATTTTAAAATCGCATTGTCTTTATCTTTCTTTACATCAATTATAATTTTTTTTACAATGGAACTGTTTTGATTTTGGTCTATTTTTCTCTTTTCTAAAAATTTCTTTAACTGATTAAAAAAATTTTTGTCATTATAGATTATATTTTTAATTATCATAAAACTTATGTTTTGGTTTCTGTTTAGTATCCCATGGTGCTCCCTGGTCATCTAAAGTTATTTCAATAACTTCAGCAATAATTTTAATAACAGAGTCGCCAGAAAATGTTAATTTCATTTCTTGTGTTTTATCAGGCATTTCCTTAGTTTCAATGGCTAAAAAGTCTAAAAACTTATTTTTAGTATTTTTTTGAATATTTTTTGAGGAAACTCTTATTACATGATCAAATTTTATTATTGATCTTATTCTTTTATTTTTTCTTAAAACACCTTTTTCCACATCCTCCCACATAAACCTATTTACTTGCATTAAAAAAATTTTATTTTTTTTTAAGTTTGCTATATCGTTTAATGAGACAATTGAATCTTGTAAATGAGCTGAAATTACTTTTAAATCTTCATCAGTCTTTGCAATTAATTTTAAATATTTACTCACCTAAATTCTCTTAATATTAGCTTTGCAATTTTTAAGTTTTTTTTCTAAAGAAAAATAACCTCTGTCTAAATGGTATATCCTGTTTATAATTGTTCTGTTTTCTGCAATCAACCCAGCCAAAACTAAGCTTACTGAGGCTCTTAAATCTGTAGCCATAACCTCTGCTCCCGATAAATTAGTTGGCCCTTCTATTGTTGCTACATTATTTCTTATATTTATTTTTGCACCCATTCTCTTTAATTCGGATACGTGCATAAATCTGTTTTCAAAAATATTTTCTTTTATTTTTGAAATTCCTTTTGCTTGTGTCATTAAAACCATTATTTGGGCTTGTAGATCTGTTGGAAAACCCGGATATGGTTCTGTTTTGATATTTAATTTTTTTAATTTTTCGCAACCTTCAACGAAGAGATTATTTTTATCAAATGAAATATTAATTCCCGTTTTTTTAAGAGTTTTGATTTCCGTTTTTATTAAATTAGCATCAACATTTGGAAATTTAATTTTTTTTCCACAAATTCCAGCAGCTATAATATAAGTACCTAATTCAATTCTATCAAACATTATTTTGTATGAGGTATTTAATATTTTTTTAGTTCCAACAATTATAATTTTTCTATTTTTAAATTTAATTTTACCACCAATCTTGTTTAAAAATTTGATAAGATCTTTTACCTCAGGCTCTATCGCGCAATTGTTAAGAGTTGTAATTCCCTCTGCGCAAAATGCAGCTAGAATTGCATTTTCAGTTGCACCAACTGATATCTTTGGAAAAGTTATATTTGTACCTCTAAGATTTCCTGGCGATTTAGCAATTATATAACCATTCTTTATTTTTATTCTTGCACCAAGTTTTTTTAAAGCCATAAGATGAAGATCTACTGGTCTTGATCCAATAGCACAACCACCAGGCAACGAAATTTTTGCTTTTCCAAACTTTGCCAATAATGGTCCCAATACTAATATACCTGCCCTCATAGTTTTTACGAGTTTATATGGTGCAACAGTATTCAAATTTTTTTTTAAATTATTAATTTTAATTAAATTTTTTTTTTTTGATATTTGACACTTTATACCGATGAATCTTAAAAGATCTGTCATTGTGAATATATCTTTAACTAAAGGAATATTTTTTAGTACTAATTTTTTTGTTAAAATTGAAGCAGCTAGTATTGGTAAAGATGCATTTTTTGAACCAGAAATATTTATTGTTCCATTAATTTTATTTTTTCCTTTTATCAATAATCTTTGCATTTAAAGATTTAGATTTTAGGGAGAGTCACACCTTTTTGCTTCATGTACTTACCTTTTCTTTTTGCATAAGTGACTCTCGGTTTCTCATTTCCTTTTATAAAAACAAATTGTGCTACACCTTCATTAGCATAAATCTTTGCAGGTAAAGGCGTTGTATTTGAGAACTCTAAAGTTACATGACCTTCCCAGCCAGGCTCTAAAGGGGTGACATTTACTATGATACCACATCTTGCGTAAGTTGATTTTCCAAGACAGATTACTAATACATTTTCAGGAATTTTAAAATATTCCATTGTACTTGCTAAAGCAAATGAATTCGGTGGTATTATACATTCCTTTCCTACCTTTGTAACAAAGCTTTCCTTTTTAAATATTTTAGGATCTACAATACCTGAATTAACGTTAGTAAAGATTTTAAATTCATTCGAAACTCGTGCATCGTAACCATAAGAAGATAATCCAAAAGATATTTTTCCTTTTCTTACTTGTTTTTCTATAAAAGGCTTAATCATATTTTTTGACTTTGCCATTCTTTTAATCCAATTGTCAGATAATACTGTCATTGTTTTTATTTTTTTCTATTTTTAAGATTTTTTCCTTTCTTTCTTTTTAAAATATTCTTTTTTAAAGCTAACTCACGATTTTTAATGTTAGAATTTTTTTTACCAAAAAAATTCATTTAGTTTTAATCTTTATTTGGACTTGTTAAATCGTCGAGAGTGATGGGTTTATTTATATCATGCATTTTAGAGTCTTTTTCTAACTTGTTGGCTCCACCTTTTTTTGCTCTTTTTTGCTCCAAACGGGCTTTTTTCTTTGCCTCTTTTTTCATCGCTTTTTCGCCACGTGTAGATTTATAATCATAATGAATACCCATAAAAATAACTCCTGCATTTATCTATTTTTACTTCTTGATTTGAATTTATGCAAGTGTCTTAATACAATAGCATAAATAACAAAATGAAGCCCACATAGCTCAGTAGGTAGAGCATTTCCATGGTAAGGAAAAGGTCGCCTGTTCGACTCAGGCTGTGGGCACCAAATGAAATATTTATCTAATTTTTTTCTTAAACAATACCTTCAAAAAAAGTAAAACAAACCCTAATAAAACACTAGCTATAACATCTTCAATAGGTTTGGCCTCGGGAAATCCATAATTCCACAAACAAATCAGAAAAAACCAAATCATCCAAGAAAAAAGAGAGCTAATTGACATAACATCCATCTTCGTTACAATTTATATTTAATTTCGCATTTTTATAAAAATCTAAAGATTTGACGGAGCTGAACATATAGTTTTTATAAATATTTAGATAACTCTCAATACTTTTTGCTAGCCCGTCACTCTCGGGGCAGAAATATTTTAATCTAGCGAAGTTTTTTAACATTATAGAGTTTCCATTAGGAACAGTATGATCTCCAATATCTATTGGTTCGAAAAATAGATCATTTTTTTTTATACAATTTTTTTGAAAAATTTGTCTTTTGCGACAATAAAAATTATTAATTACTTCATCGCATAATTCTTTGGCTTTATTCCTATAATCAAATATCAGAGTATTTTCTGCTAAATCAATAAGTGCCTGTATGAAAAAAGCGTAATCCTCAAGAAAAACATGTTCTTTGGAATAACTATGATAATATTTCCCAACATATTTTTTTTCTAAATTTTTATAATAAGTTTCAGCTTTTTTTATGTAATTTTCATCATTAGTAATTTTATCTGCTTGAATTAAAACTGAAATCCATAAACTGTTTAAGTCCATTTGTGTTTTGTTGTCAAAAAATGGTTTTTTTCTTTTTTTTCTTATTTCAATCAAAGCATTTAAAATTTTATCATTTGGTTGTTTTAATTCCTTTAAAATAATTTTTCCTTCCCAATTACCATTAGGATTAATTTCAAAATATTCTTTAATGCCCTCTATGTTTTTTAGTTCATCATAAGAAAACACATAATATTTTCCTTCTTCACCCTCGCTATCAGCGTCGTATGCAGATCCCAGGAGTCCTGTTTCTTTATTAACAAACTCTCTTTCTAAGAAATTAATTGTTTGTTTTAATTTTTTAAAAAGGTAATCATTTTTTTTAATTTTCAAGCATTTACAAAGTAAAGAAATAAATTGTAGATTATCGTAAAGCATTTTTTCAAAATGAGGAATAAGCCAATTTTCATCAACTGTATAACGGCATATACCACCTTCTACATGATCATAAATTCCTTGAGAACAAATCTTATTTAAAAGGAGATCAACAGCCTCGTAATATTTTTTATCTTTTTTTTTATTAAAAAAATAAATTAAAACATCAAAAATATAAAATGTTGGAAATTTTGGAGCTCCAATAAATCCACCATTTATAGGATCTAGTTTTGTTGTAATTTGATCAACTATAGAGATATAATCTTGATTGATTACTGCACTTTTTTTTGGTTCTAAGCTTTTCTTAATTAAACTAGATTGATTTATTATTCTTTCTCTCTGGTTTTTATAAACATTTATTATTTGCTCCATTACTGATTTAAAAGAGGGAATGTTATGTTTTGTAATTTTTGGAAAGTATGTCCCTCCCATAAATGGAACTGCGTTCTCATCGAGAAACATCGTCAGCGGCCATCCTCCACTCGACTGATTAAATAGTTGGAATGAGCTTTGAAATAAAAAATCAAGGTCTGGTCTTTCTTCTCTATCAACTTTAATATTTATAAAATTTTCATTCATATATTTTGCAGTGTCCACATCCTCAAAACTTTCGTGAGCCATAACATGGCACCAGTGACAACTAGAATATCCAATACTTAAAATTATAGGTTTTTTTTCCTTTTTAGCTAAAGAGAGAGATTTTGGTGACCAAGTCTTCCAATTTACAGGATTGTCTTTATGCTGCTGCAGGTATGGACTTGGGTCAGTTTTCAATTCATTTTTCATTTCTTAAAAAATTTTTTTCCTAAAAAATAAGATATCAATATTAAAACTACAAATCCTATCAGTGGCAAATATATATCAGGAGAAAAAAGTATGTCAAAAAAACTTGGATTTATATTGTTTTGAATTATTTTTTCTAAGCCCGAACCCAATGCAACAGAAATAAAAGTTGTAGGGACTAGGCCTAATAATGTAGCAAAAATATAATTTTTAACTTTCATATCAAATATTACAGGTAAAAGATTCTGGATTGCGAATGGTATTCCTCCACCTCCTGCCATTCTAAAAATTAAAAAATAAAAAAACTCATTTCTATTGAACAAATACTTTATATTATCAATTTTATAAGCTAATTTTTTTTGTATAAGTTCACTAAAATAATATTTCGCAAATAGATAAAGCAAAGTGCACCCGGTAGAAAATCCAAGAATTGCAAATATTAAGCCGTAAAACTTTCCAAAAATATAACCAGTTATTATTGCTATTGGAGTAGCAAAACCCAATAAAAGTATCCAAACTATAATGAATAAAAAAAATGTGACACAAAAAAGTAATAAATTAGAATTTTTAAAATCTAATAAAACTTGAGATCTATCTCTTATATAAGAGTAATTGTCTAGTTCAGTAATATCAACCAAACTAAAGAAGGCGTATAAAATTAACCCCAAACAAATTAAATAAATTACAGCAAATATATTTTTAAAATTCTTATTCATCCAGTAATTTTAACTGTACAATAGTGATAATATTAAATATATAACTAAAATTATTTTATGAAAAGAACTTACCAACCAAGTAAATTAGTAAGAAAAAGACGGCATGGCTTTAGATATAGAATGTCCACCAAAAAAGGCAAAAAACTAATATCAAGGAGACGTGCTAAAGGAAGAAAAACGATTTCCACTTAAATGGTAAAGCTTGAAAGTTTAAAAAAAAGCGACCATTTTAAATTTGTTCTTAAACAAGAAAAAACTCATACTGATTACTTTAGTATTTTCGGAACAAAAGACTTTATTAAAACAAAAAAAGGAAGTCTTTCGCTCACCTTTATTATGAAAAAGAAAATCGGAAATGCGGTCAAAAGAAACAAAATTAGAAGAAAACTAAGAGCAATTGTGCTACAACTTCTTGAAAAAAAAAGTGTAATTAATTTAAATTACACTTATATAGTTTTTGGAAAAAATAAAGCATATAAAGAAAAATATAAGATATTATTAGTTTCTATGTCTAAGAGTTTTAAAAAATTTAATTAGTATGAAAATAATTTTTGTAAATTTAATAATAATTATCATTAAAATTTATAAATTTTTTATTTCACCTCTTCTGGGGAATAATTGTAGATTTAATAAATCATGTTCAGATTATTTTATTGAAAGTTTAAAAAATAATGGAATTTTTAAAGGTGTACTACTTGGGTTTAAAAGAATATTAAGTTGTAATCCTTTTGTTAACATAAATGAAAATGAACAACTAGATAACATTTCTAGAAAAGGAAACAAAAATGGATAATAAAAATGTTTTTGTAGCCATAGCCTTATCAATGTCGGTTCTACTATTTTGGGGGGCATTTTTTGAAACTCCAAGACAAGTTAAAGAACCATCAAATAATAAAATTGTAAAAGAGAACGTTCAACAAAATGAAATGGTTCCCTCTATTGGACAAGAAACAATAAATTCTGAAATTTCAAGAGATAATGCAATTACTGAGGTAGATAGAGTGATTATAGAGAATGAAAAGGTTACGGGCTCCTTGTCTCTACAAGGTGCAATATTTGATGATTTGTCTTTTAAAAAATATAAAAAAGATCTTAAGTCAGAGGAAAATGTTATTTTTTTAAATCCAAAAAAAACAGAAGACGGCTACTACATTGAAACTGGTTGGACTAGTGTGGGGAATAAAGTAAAAGTTCCTAGTCTGGAAAGTTTGTGGAGTGTAAAAGGAAATAAAGTTTTAAATGAAAAAAATAATGTTGTTCTTGAATGGAATAATGGAGAAGGATTAATTTTTAAAAAAATAATTACATTGGATGATAAATACCTTTTTAGAGTAAAGCAGGAGGTTACCAACAACTCAAATGAGAGTATAAATCTTTACCCATATGCACAAATAACAAGAAATAAAAAACCAGACGATGTAATGGGTTTTTATATTCTTCATGAGGGTTTTATAGGTGTTTTTGATGGAGAATTACAAGAGGACGATTACGACGATATTGAGGAAAAAAAAATAGTTAGAGACGCAAAAAATGGTTGGTTAGGTATTACGGATAAATACTGGGTCACAGCTGTAGTGCCAACTGAAAATCAAAATTTTAAATCAACGTTTTTATATAAAAATAATTTTAGAGCAAATTACATTCAAAATACTCCGGTTGTTATAAATTCTAAAAGTTCCTCTTCAAACGAGGTAAGATTATTTGTTGCTGCTAAAGAAGTAGAAACAGTCGATGGATACGCTGAAAGTGAGAGAATTGAAAAGTTTGATTTAACAATTGACTGGGGATGGTTTTATTTTTTTACCAAGCCTTTATTTTTTGTTATTGATTATTTATTCAAGCTGTCGGGTAATTTCGGGGTGGCTATTGTATTAATAACTCTCGCAATTAGGATCGTATTTTTTCCGCTTGCAAATTACTCATTTAGATCAATGGCTAAAATGAAAGCAGTTCAGCCAGAGATGACAAGGCTCAAAGAGCTTCATAAAGAAGACAAAGTAAAATTACAACAAGAAATGATGGCATTGTATAGGAAAGAAAAAATAAACCCTGCATCAGGCTGTCTTCCGATTTTAATTCAAATACCTTTTTTCTTTGCAATTTATAAAATGCTTTTTATTTCTTTAGAGATGAGACACCAACCTTTTTTTGGTTGGATACAAGATCTATCAGCAAAAGACCCCACAACGATTTTTAATCTGTTTGGATTAATTCCATGGTCCCCTCCAGGATTTTTGATAATAGGAATTTGGCCGATTCTTATGGGGTTAACAATGTATTTGCAACAAAAGTTAAATCCTGCTCCAGCAGATCCAATTCAGGCAAAAATTTTTGCTTTTTTTCCATTATTTCTTACAATAATATTGGCTCCATTTCCGTCCGGATTAGTGGTTTATTGGACAGTCAACAACGTTTTAACGATTGCTCAACAATGGGTAATAATGAGACAAACAAAAGTTAGAACAAATTAAATGCCTCAGAAAAATTTAAGTTTTATTAAAACTATTTGGCCTAAAGAAGCGAAAAATTTTGGCAATGTTTTAAAATATCTTGAAAAGTATAAAAATGATTTAATAGTTATAAAATATGGGGGCAATGTATTAATAGACAGAAATATATTCAATAATTTTATCAATGATATAAATATTTTAAATAATTTAGGCTTATCAATAATAGTTGTTCATGGTGGAGGCCCAAGAATTGAAAGGGAATTGAAAAAGAAAAAAATCAAATCAAATTTTATAAATGGACTTAGGGTAACTGATAAAAACGTTATTTCTATTGTAGAGAAAGTTTTGATTGATTTTAATAATGATATTGTTGACTCTTTAAATAAAAAGGGTTCAAGAGCAGTATCAATTAATTCAAAAGTAAATAACATTATTAAAATTATTCCGGATAATGAAGAACTTGGATATGTTGGCATTCCACAAGATATCAATATTAATTTTTTAAAAAACTTAATTAAAGAAAACAAAATACCTGTTGTTGCTCCATTAGGTCTCGATGAAAATGATAATGTGTTTAATATAAATGGGGATACTGCAGCAAGCGCAATTGCAAAAAAACTTAAATCAAGAAGATTGCTTTTAATGACTAATGTTGAAGGTGTTTACGATGACAGAAAAACTCTTATTTCTGAAATTAAACCTTTTGATATTGAAAATTTAGTAAAATTGAAAATAGTTCAAGGCGGCATGATACCAAAAATTAAAAATTGTATTGATGCGGTTGAAAATGGCGTAAGAGGTGTAGTTATACTAGACGGAAGAAAACCACATTCAATATTGGACGAATTATTTTCTGACAAAGGTTCTGGAACTTTGATTAGAAAATGAAGGAGCTTCAAAATATAAAATACTGGCTTTTTGACCTTGATAATACTTTATACTCTGGGGCAACAAAAGTTTTTGATCAAGTTGATAAAAAAATGTCAGAATATATCTCTACGAAATTAAATATAAGCAAAGCAGAAGCTAGAAAAATTCAAAAAAATTATTTTGTTGAATACAACACAACCTTAAATGGAATGATTAAAAACCACAAAATAAACGCAAATGAATTCTTAGAATTTGTTCATGATATCGACTTGAGTTTTTTAAAAGAAGATAAAAAACTTGATGAGGAAATAGGTAAAATTCAAGGAAAAAAAATAATTTTTACCAATGGATCAAAAGCTCATGCGCAGAATGTTACAAGAAAACTAGGAATTGATAGACATTTTAAGGATATTTTCGATATTGTCAGTGCAGACTTTGTGCCCAAGCCATCAAAACAAACTTATGATAAAATAGTAGAAAAATACAAAATTGAGCCACAATATTGTATATTCATAGAAGATATTGCAAGAAATTTAAAACCAGCTTTTGAATTGGGTATGAAAACTGTATGGATAATTAATGATGAACCTTGGGCCGCTGAGTTCTCTGACTCAGGATTTATCAATTATAGAACAAAAAAATTATCAAATTTTCTGAAGGAGATTAATGATTATGAACGAACTTGAAAAAATTATTAGTAAGGCATTTGAAGAAAAGCAAAATGTTAATAGTAACTCTGATAAAAAAATAATTGAAGCAGTACAAAAAACTATTGAGCTAACTGATAAAGGTGAAGTTAGAGTTGCTCAAAAAATTAATGGTAAATGGACGGTAAACCAATGGGTAAAGAAGGCTATTTTATTAAGTTTTAGAATTAATGAAATGACAATGTCAAAAGGTCCATACACTACTTGGTACGATAAAGTACCTGGAAAATCTGTTGCTTGGAATGAAAGTGATTGGAAAAAAGCTGGTTACAGGCACGTTCCAAATGGCGTTGTAAGAAAGGGGTCTTTTATTGGAAAAAATGTTGTTTTAATGCCATGTTTTGTGAATCTTGGTGCATATGTTGATGAAGGAACAATGATTGATACTTGGGCATCAGTTGGTTCTTGTGCTCAGATAGGAAAAAATTGTCATGTTTCTGGTGGAGCAGGGATTGGAGGAGTATTAGAACCCCTTCAAGCAGGTCCTGTTATTGTTGAGGATAATTGTTTTATTGGCGCAAGATCTGAAATAGCAGAAGGTGTAATTGTCGAAGAGGGTGCTGTAATTTCAATGGGAGTATATATTGGCGCATCAACTAAAATTGTTGATAGAACAACTGGCAATGTAACATATGGAAAAGTTCCCGCTTATTCAGTAGTTGTGCCTGGATCTATTAAAAATAAAAAAAATCCTGATGGTCCTAGTTTATACTGTGCTGTAATTGTAAAAAAAGTTGATGAGAAAACAAGAAGTAAAACTTCTATAAATGATTTATTAAGAGATTAAATGCCAAGTTTTAATGAGTTAAGTTTATCAAAAGATCTAATAAAATTTCCTAGTGTCACTCCAGTGGATGCGGGAGCAATAAATTTTTTAAGCAAGAAATTAAAATCCTTAGGATTTAAATGTAAAATACTTGAATTTTCAAAAGGTAAAGGTAGACCTATTAAAAACCTTTATGCTAGATTAGGAAAAAAACAACCAAATCTCTGTTACGCTGGTCATACCGATGTGGTGCCACCTGGTGATTATAACCAATGGACAGTTAATCCCTTTAAGCCCACAGTGAAAAATGGATACCTTATAGGCCGAGGAGCAAATGATATGAAAAGCTCAATTGCATGTTTCATTTCTGCGGTCAGTCAATATTTAAAGAATAATAAGAAAATCAATGGATCAATCAGTTTACTTATAACTGGAGATGAAGAGGGTTATGCAACAAATGGGACAAAAAAGGTTGTAGAATTTTTAAAAAAAAGAAAAGAAAAAATTAATTTTTGTATTGTAGGTGAACCAACTAATCCGAAAAAATTAGGTGAAATGATAAAAATTGGAAGGCGAGGAAGTTTAACAGCTGAGTTAGAAATTTTTGGAACGCAAGGGCATATCGCTTATCCGCATTTAACTAATAATCCTATTAATACTCTGGTCAAAATATGTTATGAGCTAAAAAAAAATAAACTGGATAATGGTAATAAAAATTTCCAACCTTCTAATTTAGAATTTACAAGTATTCAAGTAGATAACAAAGCACACAATGTTATCCCAGCTACAGCTAAAACTCTTTTTAACATAAGGTACAATAATATTCAAAATGCAAATAAACTGAAAAATAAAATTAATAAAATTATTAAAAGAATAGTAAAAAAAAGTAAATGCAAGTATAAGATCTCTTATTTAGAAAGCGGAGATTCTTTTTTAACAACTCCAGGAAAAAATATTCTCTTAGCAAAAAAAATAATAAAAAATGTAACAAAAATAAACCCTGTTTTTTCAACGACTGGTGGAACTTCTGACGCAAGATTCATAAAAAAAATTGCCCCTTGTCTTGAATTTGGTCTGGTAAATAAAACTATGCATAAGGTAGATGAATGTGTCTCTTTAAAAGATTTAAAAAACTTAAAAAAAATTTATTTTAATTTTTTAAAGGAATATTTTAAGTGAACACTGGACTTATTTTTACCAAAAGCTCATTAGACCACGATACTGGAGATAGTCACCCAGAAAATAAGTTTAGAATACAATCTATTTTGGATACGCTAAAAACAAAAAAAAATTTAAATTTGGAATGGAGTGAACCAGATAACATTGATATATCATCTTTAAATAAAACGCATGACAATAATTACATCCAAAAAGTAAAAAGGGCTTTTCCAAATAAAGGACATGTTTTCTTAGATGGTGATACAGTATTGTCTCCTGGAAGTAAAAATGCATCCTATGATGCAGTTAAGTCGATGATTTCTGCTGTGGAAATGGTCCACAACAAAAAACTTAAAAATGCTTTTTGTGCAGTGAGACCACCAGGTCATCACGCGGAGTTTAGTAAAGCAATGGGGTTTTGTATATTTAACAATGTTGCTGTTGGTGCTAATTACTTAATAGAGAAATATAAGTATAAAAAAATTGCGATTATTGATTTCGATGTGCATCATGGAAATGGAACTCAAAATTTATTTTTTTCTAATGAGAAAGTACTATATATATCGACCCATCAATATCCTCATTTTCCTGGAACTGGATCAAGCTCGGAGAAAGGAAGATATAATAATATATTAAATATTCCTTTATTAAGTGGAACTAATTCTAGAGAATATTTTAATGCTTATGAATATGTTCTTAAGAAAATAAAAAATTTTAAGCCAGAATTTTTATTATTTTCTGCTGGATTTGATGCTCATAAAGACGATCCATTATCAAATATTAATCTGAAATCTGAAGATTATCATGAAATTACAAAAAGGACTTTGTTAGTTGCTAATCATTTTTGTGAGGGAAAAATTGTTTCTGTATTAGAAGGCGGTTATAATTTAAACGCGCTTGCAGAAAGCACTGAACAGCACTTAAAGGCACTTGTAAATTTTTAGTATCTTAATATTTTATCTCAGCAAGAAAAAGTCCATAAGGAGGTGCAGGTGGTGCACAATTGGATCTTTTTTTAGAGTTAAAGTTGTTTTTAAATTGTTTCAAAGTCCATTTTTTTTCACCGAGATATTTTAAACATCCAACCATTGATCTTACTTGTTGCTGTAAGAAAGATCTTGAAGTGAAACTTAAAATAATTTTATCGTTTTTCTTAATTATTGAGATTTTTTTTATAGTTCTAATAGGTGATGTGGCTCCACATGAGGAAGATCTAAAAAGTGAATAGTCATGTGTTCCTTTAAGAATACTTGCTCCTTTTTTCATAAGAGTTAAAGACAATCTCTTTTTTATATGCCAAGCTCTATCGAGATCGATAGATAGCTTGCTTTGTCTATTTATTATAACATATTCGTAAATTCTGTATTTTGCACTAAATCTAGAATGAAATTTTAGATTTTTTTTGTTTATTTTAAGAATTGAAATATCATCACTTTTTATAAAATAATTTATTGAATTTAAAAACTTTTCTTTATTTATTATTTTGCGATTTATAAGGAAATTAGCGGACTGCTTTTTTGCGTGAACTCCTCTATCTGTTCTTCCTGATCCAATTAATTTAATTTTTGAATTAAAGTACTTTTTTAATGCTTTTTCAATTTTACCTTGTACTGATCTTCCCCTCTTTTGGGCCTGCCAACCTATAAAGTTTGTTCCATCATATTCAATTAAAATTTGATAATTATAAATCAACTTAATTTTGTTCCTTTTTTAATTTCGTTACCTAACAAAAATTCTTTTGCTGATGACACTTGTTTTCCTTCTTTCTGCAAAGAAATAATTTGAATTGAGTTTTTCTTACAAGCGATGGTTAAATTACCATCAATAACCACACCGGGTGCTTCGCTTTTTAAAATTTTAACCGCTTTTAAAACTTTATATCTTTTGTTTTTGAACAAAAACCAAGCACCAGGATTTGGGTTAAATGCATTAATTTGTGCTATTACCTTTTCAGCATCTTGTTGCCAGTTGATTTTGGTTTCTGATTTTTGAATTTTCTTTGCATAAGTTGAATTATTATGATCTTGCTCAATAAAATTAATATTATTTTTTTCAAGATCATTTAAAGAATGTATCATAGCTTGAGATCCTAATTGGGCGAGTTTATCGCTTAATTCTCCAGCTGTTGTATTTATATTTAATTTCACTTTTATTTGTCTAGTGTATGGTCCCTCATCAAGTTTTGGTACAATTTTCATTATTGATATACCGGTTTCTTTTTCCATTTTTAAAATGGATCTTTCTATTGGAGCAGCACCTCTAAATTTAGGTAATAATGAAGCGTGTAGATTTAAAAAAAGAATGTTTGGTAAATCTAAATATTCTTTAGGTATAAGCTTTCCGTAAGCCGCAACAACTACTACATCTGGTTTAATACTTTTTAAGAAATCTAATTCTTCCGGGTTTTTTAAATCATTTGGTATTCTTATTTGGATTTTATAATTCTCTGCTTTAGTTTGCACAGGTGAAGGAAGAATTTTTTGTCCCCTTTTTTTTTTAGAAGGTGGTTGAGAATACACACATATTACTCGATGTTTTGAGTTATATAAATTTTCTAAAACTTTAGCCGAGAACTTTGTAGTTCCCATAAATAAAATATTTAAAGCCATTAAATAATTAAACTATTACTCTCTCGAGTTCTTTTTTTTGCTTTGATAATTTTTTAATTATCATATTTTTTTTAAGTTTCGATAGATAATCTATGAATAAAATTCCATTAAGATGGTCAATCTCATGTTGTATACAAGTAGAAAAAAGTCCATCAGCTTTAATAAGTTGTTGTTTTCCAAAATAATCTAAAAATTTAACATGACATTTTTCTGGTCTATCTATCTCAGCAAATTGGTTCGGAATTGATAAGCAGCCCTCCTCATAAGAAACTAGGTTTTCTGATTTCCAAACTATTTCGGGATTGACGAAGTAAAATGGATCTTTTTTCTCTTTATCTTTAGATAAATCCATAACTACAACTCTTTTTGGAATTCCAATTTGTATTGCTGCTAAGCCAATACCTGGAGCTGCGTACATTGTTCGCAACATATCATCCATTAATTTTCTTATTTCATTATTAACTTTTTCTACTGGTACAGATTTTTCTCGAAGAATTTTATCTGGTAAAATTTTAATCTCTTTTAAAGCCATGTCTAGATTATATTATACTTAAGCCCTTAAAGGTAGTGCAGATGTGATGATTTTATTTCTGAATTTTTTTAAACCTGAACGATTTAATAAACTTGTGATGAAATAGATAGTTTCAGAGTCTAAATTATTAACCTCGTCTTCACCTATAATTTCAACAATTTTTAACACTAAAAAACCTGTATTTTTATTGTCTATAAGGCCAAGTAAGTTTTGCGGAATTGAATATTTTTTGGAAATTTGATCTGTTTTAATCTCTTTTGGAATACTAATTCCATCAATTGATAATGACTCTACTAAAGCAAGATCCTTCGCAGAAAAAAAGTAATTTTTATTTCTTTTTATCTTTTTATAAACATTATTAAAGTCTTTTTGAGTTTTTTCTGGTGTGTGATTTTTGTCTAAATAAAATTTAAGAACTCTTGATCTGTGTAAAATTTTATCATCATATTTTATCTTACCTTGATTCATTTTTTTTTTCGTAATTATATTTTTTTTTACTACTTTTGCTAAATTCTTGGGTATATCCCTTTGATCGTACTCTTTTAACTTATTGCTTAAAAAATCCCTATACAAATTTGAAAGATTATCTTTTTTAAACAAATCTTTTAACAACAATAAATATTCAATTTGATTTTCAATATTATCAGATAGTAAATATTTTTGGTAAATTAAAGCTCTACTCTCTGTATTTTCATAATTTACATAAATTCTCTCAGCATTCAAAAGTGTTTGTAAATCAAAGCTAAAGCTTTGATAAATTTCAAATATTTTTTCTTTTTTTAACCTATTCTCATTTGCTGCTATTTCTAATTCTTTTATTTTTTGTTTATCTTCTACATTATCAATTTTAATTAAATTAGCTGAGTTCAAATATTTCCAAATTATTTCTTTTGTGTTCTTGTTTGGTTCATATTTAAAATCTTTAACAGTCACACTTGAAATGTAAAAGTTAAGCAAGGTATCCTCTTTTATTTTACCATCATTTTTATCGCTTATTCCTAACAAATAACTTATTTTATCATCAAAGAATTTATCTGATTTACCTTGCTCCTTTAGAATATCATATAATAAGTTCGCTTCTCCTTTTTTATCTGTAAAGATTAAACAGTATATTTTAAATTTTTCTAAATAAGAGTCTTTAATTTCTTTGCTTATAAAATTTATTTTTTCGCAACCATCTTGTAAATTTGCGCTTGAAATGTTGCTATCAACTAAGTATTGAATAAGTTTTTTTTTGTTAAAAAAATTCTGATTTTTCTCTAAAAAATTTTCAATTAATTTTTCTTTATTGTTATTAATGAGCCAGTTTACTTTAATGTTAACAAATTCTTCCTCCGAAATATTTTTTGGAGCAAACGAATTAGAAAATAAAGTGTTAACTAAAATACTTTCAGCAGTTGATGAAAGATTGATCTTGTTTATTCTTTTCATAATTTTTTTAAACTCAGTCGCATCTGTTTGTTGCCACATTTCTAAATTGAAATTATTTTCATCAGGATCATATAAACCATATAGTTTTGCTTCTTCAAATTTTTTGGTTTTTTCTTCGTCTATTTTAATTAAATTATTATTCTGATCTGAATTAATTGCATTTGAAAAAAGATCTTTTTATTATTTTGTTTTTCCCCGGTAGTTGTAGCTATATTTTCTTTTTTTTTATTTTTCCAAATATCAATTGTTTCCTCTGATATGGCATTGGTGCTAAAGATTACTGTAACAATTATTAAATAGATCAAACTATTTAAGTTTATTAATCTCATTTGATATATCTATCTTAATTTTTTCTTTTGGAGCAGGAAAATTTATCTTTTCGAGTAAAAAAATAGCAAAAACGACAAATGCTATTACTAACAAAATTTTGATTATTTGTTTCGTAATTGTTTGACCGATACTTTGTTGTCTCTTGAATTTAAGTTGCATAGTTTTAAAATATATTTAAACTCAAAAAATAAGACAAATTTGTGATAAATCAAATTTTAATTGGTAATTTATTTGACTAAAAACCTTGTATTATTAGGGATGATGGGCGTTGGAAAGACTACGATCGGTAAAATTTTATCTAGAAAATCTGGGTTAAAATTAATTGATGTTGATAAGTTGATTGAAAAAAAAGAGCAGATTTCAATTAGTAACATTTTCCAATCAAAAGGAGAAGGTTATTTTAGACGATTAGAGGAAATTACTACAATTGAAATTTTGAAAAAAAATTATAAAAAAATAATAGCTTTAGGTGGTGGGGCATTTATAAATCCAAAAATTAGAAAAACAGTATTTAATAAATCGATTAGCTTCTGGTTAGATGAAAAATTAGAAAAAATTGAAAAGAGGGTTTCTAAATCAGTTAGAAGGCCATTAATTAACAACAATAATTCCCGAGATTTTATAATAAAATTATTTAATCAACGAAAAAAAATTTATAATTTGGCTAACTTTAGAATTAAGTGTGATAAAATGACAAAAATACAAATTGCTGAAAAAATTTTAAATATTTATGAAAAAAATAAAAATTCAAAATAAAACATTAAATTCTTTTTATCCAATCTTTATAGGAAATAGAATTTTGAATAATGTTGCTAATATAGCAAAAAATGTTTGTCCTAAAACAAATAAAATTGCTATAATTTATGATATAAATGTTCCGTCTAAATTTTTAAAAATTCTTAAAAATAAATTCAACAAATTCCCTTTAAAATTTATTTTTTTTAATCCAAGTGAAAAAAACAAATCACTTAAATCAGTTAACTCTATTTTAGGAAAACTTTTGAAATTTAATTTAAACCGAAATGATTTAATCATCTCTGTTGGTGGAGGTATAACTGGAGATGTATCAGGTTTTGTTGCAAGTGTTTACAAGCGAGGAGTCGACTATTTTAGTATTCCAACTACTTTATTAGCTATGGTTGACTCCTCAATTGGAGGTAAGACAGGAGTAAATTCGGATTATGGTAAAAATTCTATTGGATCATTTTATCAACCAAAGTTGGTTTTAGTTGATAGCGTTTTTTTGAACAGTTTAGATAAAAGACAAATGATATGTGGATATGCGGAAATATTAAAACATGCAATAATAAAAGATAAAAATTTTTTTAATTGGTTAAAGTCTAATTCAAAAAAAATTTTTCAAAAAGAAGATTTAAACGGTGTAGTCTTAAAAGCAATAATAAAAAGCTGTCTTATTAAATCTAAAATTGTATCAAAAGATTTTCAAGAAAAAAAATTAAGAATGATATTAAATTTTGGTCATACGTTCGCTCACGCTATTGAAACAGAGAGCAAGTATACAAATAAAATTAATCATGGCGAGGCAGTTTTAATGGGTATCTTAATAGCCACTACTTTTTCAGTCAAAAAAAATATTTGTTCAATAAAAACTTTAAATGAAATTTTAGAGATATATAAAAATAATAATCTTAATTATTTATTAAAAAAAACAAATTTCTTAAAAATAAATAGAATATATCCTTTCTTAAAATACGACAAAAAAAATAATGATAAAAGAGTTAATTTAATTTTGATCAAAAAAATAGGAAAAGTTACAGAACCAGGATTGTATAAATATTCAATTGGACAAATAAAAAAAACTTTGTCGAATTTTAAATTATCGTAATTTTTAAAGCATGAATTTTACTTTTTAAATCTTCTTGTAATAATTTATATATTTCTTTTTGAGCATCTATTCTTGGCAAGCCATTAAGATAATCAGATTTGATTCTTAATTCTAAGTGATAACTGTTATTTTTGAATGTTTTGTGATTTTGGTGCTTATGGCTGTTGTCTATGATAGTAACTTCCTCTGTATCAAATTTGTTTGAAATTTTTTTTTTAATTTCATTTAAATAATTGTTCATTTAAAATATTATATATTATAATTCTGATAATATATGAAAATAATTTGTGATTGGGAAAACTGTTGTGAAGATGGTAAATTTAAAGCACCGTTGGAAAGAGACAATAGTAAAAAGTTTCGCCTTTTGTGTTTAAATCATATTAGAGAATTTAATAAGTCATGGAACTATTTTGAAAATATGAATGAAAATGAAATTCAAAATTTTATAAAATCCGATCTAGTTTGGCATAAATCTACTAAAAGTTTTGGATCAAGTGACAATTTTTTTAGTATTCTTTGGAATAATGCCTTAGATGATAATTTGAATATTTTCACAAATTCTAGCTTCAAAAAGTATAAAAAATCAAATTTTTCTGAAAAGGATAAAGATGCTTTTAGAGTTTTGGATTTAGATTGCTCAACGAAATGGGAGGATATTCAAAAAAAATTTAAATCCCTTGTAAAGAAATATCATCCTGATAAAAATAAAGGTAGTAAAAAATATGAAGATAAATTAAAAAAGATTACATTAGCATATAGTCAGCTAAGATCTTCTATTGAAAAAAAATGACACAAGTACAATTTGAAAAAAAGCCAGATATAAAAATTTCAGTAAAACAAACTTTTGGTTTGGATAGCGAAATGGAGATAAATGCATTTTCAAAAAAAAATGAATATGTGCCTAAGATAGATCCAGATTATAAGTTTGATCGTGACACTACATTAGCAATATTAGCTGGTTTTTCTTTTAATAAAAGAGTGCTTATACAAGGGTATCATGGGACTGGTAAATCAACTCATATAGAGCAAGTAGCAGCAAGACTGAATTGGCCGTGCGTTAGAGTAAATTTAGATAGTCATATAAGCAGGATAGATTTAATTGGAAAGGATGCAATCTCATTAAAAGATGGAAAACAAATAACAGAATTTAAAGAGGGAATATTGCCTTGGTCTATTCAAAATCCAGTTGCACTTGTCTTTGATGAGTATGATGCTGGAAGGCCTGACGTGATGTTTGTGATTCAAAGAGTACTTGAGAGTAACGGAAATTTTACACTTCTTGATAAAAATAAGGTTTTAGAACAACATGATTTTTTTAGAATGTTTGCTACAACAAATACAATCGGTCTGGGAGATACGACCGGGCTATATCACGGGACCCAACAAATCAATCAAGGTCAAATGGACAGATGGAATATTGTAACTTCATTAAATTACCTCACTTTTGATAAGGAGTTACAAATAATTTTAGCAAAAAATAAAAAATTTAATAATAAAGAAGGAAAAGAAATAATATCTAATATGATTAAAGTTGCGGATCTGACAAGAAAAGGTTTTATAAATGGAGACATTTCTACGGTCATGAGCCCAAGAACAGTTTTGCATTGGGCTGAAAATACAACCATTTTTAAAGATGAGGGATATGCTTTTAGAATAACTTTTTTAAATAAATGTGACGAAATAGAAAAAAAAATTATATCAGAATATTACCAAAGATGTTTTGGAGAAGAACTGCCTGAGTCAACGGTTAATATAAAGATTTAATAAATTTTATAAATGTATTTATTGAATTTTATAAAAGTTCCTTTTTTTTTTATTTTTACCTTTTTTTCATTAAGCTTAATCGGGTTACCAATAATATTTGATCTAGTTTTTTCAACAATTATTATTTATATATTCAAAAATTTTTTTTCGATCTTAATATTTAATATTTTAATTTTGACTGTCATTTTTTTTTCAGATGTTTTTTTGGGTCAAAAGGAACAATTCGAATATTTTTACCGAGCACATGAAAAATATCAAACAAAAGAAATGAAGTATAAAAAAAACGTATCTGATAAAATTTACATGAGATTCGGAGATATTTATGTTCTGGATGGCGGTCTGAATAATAAAAGAGAGTTAATTAAAGAAAATAGGGTTCAAAAATTCATTACAGATAAATACGGTTTAAGAAATGATAAATATGACATTATGGAAGCTGATATTTTGTTAGTTGGAGACTCTTTTATTTCAGCTTTGGGAACTTCTCAAGAATTCACACCAGCAAATATATTAAGTGAGATATCAAATAAAAAAGTAGCAACACTTTCATGGTCTGGTGTTTCTCCAAAAGATTATGAAAAATTAATTATAAAATATTTAGATAGAATAAAAAAAAATGCAAAAATCTATATTTTTTATTTTGAGGGAAATGATTTTAAAAAATTGAGTATCTCTAAATCTAACCCAATTGATGAAGGCTATATTATATGGAGGGGACATAAAATAAAAAAATGGAAAGCAAAAGTAAGATTTACTTATGAAAGATTAGAAAGAAATAAAGACAAATTTTTACTTAAAATTATTGATGAGAGGAATTATTTTCTAAGAAATATTAGGTCGAAAAGTCATTTATTTGTAAGGAATGTTTTAAGCAGTTGGACTGGTACTGGTAGTCCAATAAAATATTTTAAGTTAAATGATAAATTTGTAGGGTTTTATTATAATGAGCAGCTTGATAAAAATGAGGAATTTAATACCTATATAATTAAAGATAAGAATATTTTGGAGAAAGTAGACAAGATATTTTTTATTCCAACAAAAATGAGTGTTTACTCAAACTTTTTAAATCTAAAAAATAACCAATCAAAGTTTAATTTTTTGAGAAAGGAATATAGTAAGCTTGATATAAATGTTTACAATCTTACCGATATAATGCAAACCGAGGCAAAAAAATATTTGAAAAAAGATGAATTTCTTTTCTGGAGAGATGATACTCATTGGAATCAAAATGGAATTTTAGTAGCTATGAAATATATTAAAGATATAATAGGAAAATGAGCGAAAAACAAAAAAGTCTTATAGAAGAATTTAAATTAGCAATTTCCTCAACAGTAAAATCCATAGCAGATTTAACAAATCTTAATGTTGTTTTTGATACCAATAAAAATAATAACAACGATGAAGTAATTAGTTTACCTAACGTTGAGAAATTTACAAAAAAAAATGACTTTTACAATTTAAGAGCTGTTGCAGATTTAGAGGCACTTAAATTAAAATTTACAGATAAAACTATTTATAAAAAAAATGAGCCAAAGGGTAATTTGTCAAAAAGAATTTACCAAATTGCAGAAAATATAAGAGTAGAAAAAATTGGTTCTGATAATTTTAAGGGAATTAAAAAAAACCTATCTTATTATTTTGAGGAAAGAACAAAAGACAATGATCACAAAAATAGTACAATCGAGGAGAAATTTGAGTATTATTTAAGACTTAATATTTTTAAGGATAAAATAAAAAATAATATTGATAAAAATTTTATAAATTTTAAGAAAAACTTAGATAAAAAATTGAAAAAGAATTTCGAGGATCTAAATAAAAATATTTTACATCAAGAAAAATTCAATACTCAAGTAAATAAAATTATTTCTAATTTAGATTTAGAGGATAATAATGATGTAAATGATAACAAAAATGAAAGCAGCAAAGATCAAAATAGTAAAAATTTAGAAAATTCTAAAACAGAAAACACTCAAAAAGATCAAAAAGAAAATAAAGAAATGGCAATAGATACAAGTATCTCAGATTTAGAAATTACGGCTGACAATAGTGATAAAAATCAAGAAGAAATTGATTTAGATAATCCTACTGAAGCAGGTGAAAGAAAACGAGAGAAAAATATTAAAATTGTTGATGAAAATTACAAGTTTTATACAAGCGAATTTGATGAAATTATAAAAGCTGAAGATTTAGAGTCTGAAGAGGAGCTTATAAGGTTAAGGCAGAATTTAGATCAACAATTATTACAACTTAAGAATTTTATATCTAAATTAGCAAACAAGCTCCAAAGAAAGTTAATGGCAAAACAAAATAGAACATGGGACTTTGATTTAGAAGAAGGTATTTTAGATACGTCAAAACTAACAAGGATTATTATTGATCCTTACAATTCTTTATCTTTTAAAAAAGAAAAGGATATGGAATTTAAAGATACTTTAGTCACTATTTTAATAGACAACTCAGGGTCAATGAGGGGTAAGCCAATATCTGTGGCTGCAATTTGTGCCGATATTTTATCAAGAACTTTAGAGAGATGTATGGTCAAAGTTGAAATTTTAGGTTTTACAACAAAGCACTGGAAGGGAGGTTCAAGTAGAGACTTGTGGATGAAAAATGATAAACCGAGTTTACCAGGTAGATTGAACGATTTAAGGCATATTGTTTATAAATCAGCCGATATGCCTTGGAGGCAAGCGAAAAAAAATATGGGATTAATGCTTAAAGAGGGTTTGCTTAAAGAAAATATTGATGGAGAAGCACTGAAGTGGGCATATAAATGTATGTCAAAAAGAAAAGAAGAGAGAAAAATTCTAATGGTGATATCCGATGGAGCTCCAGTGGATGACTCAACTCTTTCAACTAACTCCAGTGATTATCTTGAAAAAAATCTTAAAAAGGTTGTTGAATGGATCGAAAATAAGTCAAATATTGAGCTTTTAGCAATAGGGATTGGGCATGATGTAACTCGATATTATAAAAAAGCTGTTAAAATCGTAGATGTTCAAGATTTAGGAGATGTAATGATAAATCAACTTACTGATCTTTTTTCAAGTAATAAAAATAAAACAATTCATTAACTTCTCTTCTCTAATTCGTAATACGAGATTTCCTTAAAGTAATTAATAAATACTCTAAATGGTATTAACATTGCTAAAGAAATTAATAATTTTACTATCAAATCTCCTAATGCAAGAGTTAACCAAGGAATACCGGTCATATAAAATGCAATTGAAAAAAATAAAAAGGTATCAATGATAGATGCTGAAGTTGAGGAAATAAGCGGTGCAATATACCATTTTTTATTTAATCTCAACTTATCAAAAATCTGTATATCAATATTTTGAGCAATAAAAAAAGCAAAACCAGATCCTATCGCTATTCTTATTGAAATTATATCTGAGTAATTAGTTGAAATAAAAAAAGTTAAAAAAATGCCAATTATAAAACCTAAAATAACTATTTTTCGAGCTTTTGTTTTACCATATGTTCTATTTGCCATATCGGTTATCAAAAAAGTTATTGGATAACTAAATGCTCCATAAGTCAGGATTTCTTCTAATCCGTATTTATTTATAGGAAACTGAACTAAATAATTTGAGGCAATAACTATAAGACCCATACAAATAGATAAAATAAAAAAAAGTTTATTATTTTGAACCATTTATTTTGCGGTGATTGATAATTTAATTTTCTTTACCCTCTTAGATAAATTTTTTGTTTTTGCAGTTTTAAGAAATTTGTCTAATCCTCCTTTGAAGTCTACTGTTCTTAAAGCAGAACTTGTAACATTCAATCTTATATTTCTTTTTAAAGCGTCACTTTTAAAAGTAATTTTTTTAAGATTTGGAAGGAAACGTTTTTTGGTTTTATTATTAGCGTGACTCACGTTATTACCTTTTAAAGGAGAAACACCTGTTAATTCACATCTTTTTGACATATCGTGAGTATATAAGTCTTCAATTAAATTAGGTCAAGCTTTTTTTAATATTTTATAATACTTCTAGGAATTAATTCCGATAGCTTTACTTATGTGACTAATTTTTTCCTTTTGCAAAATTTTAATCAACTCTCTCTTGATTTCTTTAACAATTGTTGGGCCTTTGTATACCATACCTGTATATAATTGAATGGCTGAAGCTCCGGCAGTGATTTTTTCAAAAGCACTTTCACCGGAGTCTACCCCACCAACACCTATTATAGATATTTTATCATGTAATTTTTTTCTAAATTTCTTAATCAAATTCGTCGACAGGTCCTTTATAGGCAATCCAGATAACCCACCTTTTTCATTCTTATTTGTATCTCGAAGTTTCTCTCTGTTTTGGTCGGTGGTATTTGATAAAATTAATCCATCTATTTTATATTTTAAAATTAATTCTGAAATAGAATTTACATTTTTTTCGTTAATATCTGGAGATATTTTTATAACAATTGGGACTTGAGCATTTTTTTGTTTCTTAAAATCGCTTAAATTTTTTAATAGCTTTTCTAATGAATTTTCATCATGTAAATCTCTTAGTCCCTCAGTATTAGGAGATGAAATATTAATGGTCACATAGTCTGCTAACTTATAAAGTTTTGAAAAACATAAATTAAAATCATCAATCTTGTTTTTTGTATCACGATTTGGACCAATATTTATTCCCAGAAAACCATTTGGTTTTTCTCTTGAAATTCTTTCTGCTACTTCATCTGAGCCATGATTATTAAATCCTAATCTATTTATTAATGCATTGTCCTTTTCCAGCCTGAATACTCTTGGTTTTGGATTACCTAATTGTCTTCTGGGCGTAATTGTTCCAACTTCAACAAAGCCAAACCCCAATTTGTATAAAGAGTTGTAGACTTCTGCACTTTTATCGAAACCAGCTGCTAAACCAATTGGATTTTTAATTTTTCTATTAAAAAGTTTAGTTTCTAACAATTCTTCATTTTCAACATGAAATAATTTATCAGGTAATATTTTAGTCTTGAGGGATTTTATAGCTAAATCATGAGCAACTTCTGGATCAACTGAAAAAATAAGTGGTTTTAAAAGTGAAAATATCATTATTTTATTTTATCTTTAATTAAATTTATTGTTTCTTTTAAACCAAAAAAACTTACAAAAAAACCCATTCTTGGTCCATTTTCTTCTCCAAAAAGAACTTGATAAATTAATTTAAACCAATCTCTTAAATTTTTTTCATAACCATTTTCTTTACCAACAGAATATATAATAGTCTGAATTTCCTCTGGTTCGAAATTTTGATTTATATCCTCTAATTTTAATAATAAATTATTTAATGCTTTTTTTTCATTATGATTTGGTGTTTTAAATTTTTTGTTCGGCTCAACCTTATCTTTGAAATAATTTATAGCATAAGATGTGAGACTATCTAATATTGGGTGGTCATTTGGAGTTATTTTACTGTGAAACTTATTTATAAATTTCCATAAAACTTCTTTATTGTCTGCATTACTTGATCCAACCAAATTTAATAACATTGAAAAAGGCATAACTATATTTTCATTTGGTGGATTACCATTATGTACGTGCCAAACTGGATTAGTTATTTTATCTTTGATTTCTTGTTTTTGATATTTTTCAATTAACTCAAGATATTCATCAACTGTTTTTGGAACTACTTCAGAGTAAAGTTTTTTCGCTCTTTTGGGGTTTGGATACATGTATAACGATAAGCTCTCTGGTGATGCATATCTTAACCATTGATCAATTGAAATTCCATTGCCTTTAGATTTTGAAATTTTTTCACCTTTTTCATCTAAAAATAATTCATAAGCAAATCCGTTTGGTGGTTTTTTTCCCAAAACCTTACAAATTTTATTTGATAAAATTGCACTTTCGGTCAGATCTTTTCCATACATTTCAAAATCAACATCGAATGTAAACCATCTCATTGCCCAATCAACTTTCCATTGTAATTTACAATTTCCATCTAAAATATTTGTTTCTAGATTACTACCATTATTATCAAAAGTTAAATTTCCATTTTTTTTATCTGCAAATTTAAGAGGGATTTCCAATACCTTTCCACTTTGAGGACAGATCGGTAAAAATGGACAATAGGTTTTTCTTCTCTCCTCTCTTAGAGTAGGTAAAATTATATTCATAATTTCATCATATTTTTCAAGCACTCTCATTAGGGAATTATTGAATTTTCCATTTTTGTAATTTGAAGTTGAGCTTTCAAATTTAAAATCAAAATTAAATTTTTTTAAAAAAGCTTTTAACATTTCATTATTGTGTTCCCCAAAACTAGAAAATTTTTTAAAAGGATCTGGGACGTCTGTAAGTGGCTTGCCTATGTTTTTTTTTAAGATATCATCATTTGGGATATTCTCTGGAATTTTTCTTAATCCATCCATATCATCTGAAAAAGTAATAAGTTCTATGTCAATTTTTTGAATATGTTTTAAAGCGTTAATCATCATGCTTGTTCTTGCAACTTCTCCAAAAGTCCCTATATGAGGTAATCCACTAGGACCGTAACCTGTTTGAAAAACTATTTTTTTTTTTGTTTTAATAATATCCTTTCTATCTTTAAGAAGCTTCCTTACCTCCACAAAAGGCCAAGAAGAGGTGGATTGAATTAAGTTCTTATCAAGCATATTTATGGTTTATTAAATTTTGTATATAAAATACAGATATAATTTACACATATTAAGTTGAATTTTGTAACTTTTTAAATAATCTAATTATTCATGAGTGATAATAAAACTGTTTTTTTTATAATTGGAATATTGTTAGTAATTTTAGGAATTTCTATGCTTCTTCCTTACCTAATACAACTTTTATATAATGAGAAAAATCATAGTTTTGTATCCTCCTCATTTGTCACTATATTTGTTGGGGTATTATTTATTCTAGCAAATATTAAAAAGGAGAATAAATTAAACCTTCAGCAAACTTTTTTGTTTTCTACTTTAGCTTGGTTGTTCGTAGCTGCATTTGGCTCCTTACCTTATGTAATGTCATCGGAAAAATTTACTGTTAGCGAGGCTTTTTTTGAAAGTATGTCTGGTATCACCACAACTGGAGCTACTATTATAACCAACTTGGAAAGTACACCCAAAAGTATTTTATTATGGCGTGCACTCATGCAATGGTTAGGGGGGATTGGTATTGTTGTAATGGCCATTACTATTTTGCCCCTTCTCAAGGTTGGTGGTATGCAACTTTTTAAAATGGAAGGTCCTGACACAACAGAAAAAATTTTACCTCGAACAATAGAAGTTGCAACGATAATAGTTTCTACTTATCTAGTGCTTACAATAATATGTAGCTTTTTTTATTGGATTTTTGGAATGTCAGTATTTGATAGTATAGCACACTCTATGACGACCATTGCCACAGGTGGTTTTTCAACTCATAATGAGTCGATTGGTTTTTTTAAAAATTCTAATATAGAGATTGTATCAAGTTTGTTCATAATTTTAGGAAGTATACCTTTTATATCTTATTTAAAATTTATTAAAGGTAATAGGAAAATCTTTTTTGAAGACGTTCAAATCAAAGGTTTAATTTATTTTTTATTATTTTCTATTTTAGTAATGTTTTTGTATTTATATCTCATAAATTCTGAGAGCTCAATTTTTGATAAAATTAGAATTGCTTCTTTTAATGTTATTTCTATTCTTTCAGGAACAGGTTATGTTACAGATGATTTTGGTCTTTGGGGAAAATTTTCTTTAATATTTTTCCTTTTTTTAATGTTTGTAGGAGGTTGTGCTGGTTCTACAGCTTGTGGTATAAAAATTTTTAGACTGCAAATGTTAATAATTTTTTTAAAAAATCAATTAAAAAAATTAATTTCCCCAAACAGTATAATTATAACTAAGTATAATAAACAAAAAATTTCAGATGATTTTATTAATTCAGTTATAATTTTTATTTTTTCTTTCTTATTTATTTTTCTGATAATTGCAATGCTGTTATCTATAACAGGTCTTGATTTTATTACAGCAGTGTCAGGTGCTGCTAGTGCTATA
>JPUP01000072.1 GCA_001321855.1 SAR11 cluster bacterium PRT-SC02 | reverse complement strand
ATCTATAACAGGTCTTGATTTTATTACAGCAGTGTCAGGTGCTGCTAGTGCTATATCTAATGTTGGCCCTGGACTGGGAGGAACAATTGGTCCTAACGGTAATTATAATTCTATCCCAGATATTTCCAAATGGATTTTAAGTTTTGGGATGCTTTTAGGAAGATTAGAACTTTTTGCTGTTTTAGTATTATTCTTCCCTTCTTTCTGGAGAAATTAAATTATTTATGCAAATTTATAAAAAACAATCTTTATCAGAAACTTTTTTAATATATTTCGATAAAAGAATGTTGAGGATATTGCTTTTAGGTGCAATCAGTGGATTTCCTTGGGTAATAATTGGTAGTAGTTTAAGTCTTTGGTTAAAAGAAGACGGGCTTAGTCGAAGCACA
The DNA here is from genome assembly GCA_001321855.1 of SAR11 cluster bacterium PRT-SC02. Taxonomy (GTDB): domain Bacteria; phylum Pseudomonadota; class Alphaproteobacteria; order Pelagibacterales; family Pelagibacteraceae; genus Pelagilacustribacter. The sequence goes on along the minus strand of JPUP01000072.1, from coordinate 330 downwards.
ATTGGATGGGCTGGTTTAATTTTTGCTGTATACGCCTTTAACTATCTTTGGGCACCAATAGTTGACAGGGTAAGAATTCCATGGCTTACAGAAAAAATAGGTCATAGGAGAGGATGGATTATCACTATGCAAACTATAATTTTAATTAGTTTAGTATCGTGGAGTCTGATTAACCCCAGTGCAAACTTAGCACTCGTTATCAGTATTGGACTTATAATAGCCATTGCCTCTGCTACACAAGATATAACTATTGATGCCTTAAGAATTGAGCAGATTGGAGAACATGAAGGAAAGTCAATGCAGGCCGGTGCCGCAATGGCTGTCGTCGGG
>JPUP01000071.1 GCA_001321855.1 SAR11 cluster bacterium PRT-SC02 | reverse complement strand
AAAGATAGTATTAAATTTGAGGAAAATAAAAACAAAGTAATAAACAAAGAAATTAATAATAAAACTAAGAATCAATTAAAGAGCACATTTCAAATAAAAACGGAAAGCTTAAATAATAGCGAGGGAAAAGAAAGCACAAAAAAAATTGAATTAAATTCTCTAGAAGAATTAATTGACTTAGCTAAAAAAGAAAATGAAATTGAGCTCAGATATGATCTAGAGAGAAATGTTAAGTTAGTGAGTTTCTCTAAAGGTAAAATTGATATAAGTTTTAATGAAAAACTAAATAAGAATTTTATTAAACTTCTAAGCGAAAAATTATTAAAGTGGACAGGAGAAAGGTGGATAATTTCTCTTAGTAAGTCTGAGGGTACAAAGACAATATTTGAAAAAAATATTGCAAAAAATAAAGAAAAAATAAATGATTTAGAGAGGAGCGAAGTCAACACCAAAGTTCAAAAGTCTTTTCCAGATGCTAAGTTGACCGATGTAATAGAATAAAATGAATAACTTTTCAGATATGTTATCTAAAGCTCGAGAAATGCAAGAAAAAATGAAAGAAGCGCAAGATATCATAAAAAAACTTCAAGTGACTGGAGTTGCTGGGGGTGACCGGGTAAAAGTAACTCTTAGCGGAGATTATGAAATAAAGTCAATTTTTTTAAGCGATGAAGTAAAAAAAGAGGATCAGAACTTAATCAATGATCTCATAATAGCAGCATATAATAATGCCAAAGAAAATTTAAAAAAAAAGTCTTCTGAAGAGTTAAACAAAGTTACCGGAGGATTAAATTTACCTACGGACTTCAAACTTCCTTTTTAAATGGATAATAATATCATTGAAATTGAGGAATTAATTAAACAGTTTTCAAGACTGCCTGGATTAGGTCCAAAATCAGCTAAAAGGATCATTTTAAAACTTATTGATAACAAAGAGTCAATGGTTAAACCATTAGCAAAATCTTTAGCAAATGTTTACAAAAAAATTACAAGGTGCACTAATTGCGGGAATTTAAAAATTATAGAAAAAAAATGCTTTTGTGAAATTGAGTCAAATTTTGACAAAATTTGTGTTGTAGAAAATTTGGCTGATATGTGGGTGATAGAGTCTGCCAATATTTATAAGGGACATTATCACATCCTAGGAGGAACTTTGGGTATTAAAGACAACTACGATAATAAAAATTTGTTGATGGACTCTCTTATCAAACGAATAAAGAAAAATAGCTTGAAAGAGGTAATTATAGCAACAAGTGCAACAGTTGAGGGGCAAACAACTGCTCATTATATAGAAGACGCTATTAAAAATGACAAGATCAAGATAACAAAATTAGCCCAAGGATTACCGGTAGGCGGAGAAATAGAGCAATTGGATGATGGAACTTTGTTTTCTGCTTTTAAAAATAGAATTCCGGTTAGTGACTAAGCTTCTTTTCTAATCTTCTTTTATGTAATAAAGGTTCGGTATAGCCAGACGGTTGATCTAAACCCTTTAATACTAGATCGCATGCAGCTTTAAAAGCGATAGAATTATCAAAATTATCAGACATCTTTTCGTAATTCGGGTCATTAATATTTTGTTTATCAACTACTTTTGCCATCTTCTTTAAAATTTCAATTACCTCTTCTTTGCTGCAAATATTATGTCTTATCCAATTGGAAATATGTTGCGACGATATCCTAAGTGTGGCCCTATCTTCCATCAAACCAATATTATTAATATCAGGAACTTTTGAACAACCCACGCCCTGATTAATCCATCTTACTACATAACCTAATATACTCTGTGAATTATTTTCAATCTCTTTAGTGATGTCATCTTTTGCCCAATTGGGCCTATCAGCTACAGGTATTTCCAAAATATTTTTTAATTCAGCTTTTTTTCTAGACTTCAATTCCTCATGTTTTTTAAAAACATTTACTAAATGGTAATGTGTTGAATGCAATGTTGCTGCTGTTGGAGATGGAACCCAGGCACAATTAGCTCCCGCTTCAGGGTGACCTATCTTTTGTTTCATCATATCAGCCATTTTATCTGGCATGGCCCACATGCCCTTACCGATCTGAGCTATACCAGAGAAACCACAAGATAAACCTATATCCACATTCCAGTTTTCGTAAGTGTTTAACCAGATTGATTTTTTCATTTCCCCTTTAAATATCATCGGCCCCGCTTCTGATGAAGTGTGCATTTCATCTCCGGTTCTATCTAAAAATCCCGTGTTTATAAAAACAATTCTATCCTTTACCTCTCTTATACATTCTTTCAAATTAACAGTTGTTCTTCTTTCTTCATCCATTATTCCAACTTTAATTGTGTTTTTTTTTAATTTAAATATATCTTCAACTTTATTAAAAATTTCATTTGTAAATGCAACTTCCTCTGGTCCATGCATTTTAGGTTTAACAATATAAACTGAACCAGTTCTAGAATTTTTTTTATTTTTAAAATCATGTAAAGCACACATGACTGTAAAAAAAGCATCCATTATACCTTCAGGAATTTCAGAATTGTCTCCCAAAATAATTGATGGACTAGTCATTAAATGACCTACATTTCTAATTAACAACAAAGATCTACCATGCAGATGAAATTTTTTTCCAGATGGGTCATTGTAAATTCTATCCTCATTTAATTTTCTAATAAATTTTTTTCCATTTTTTTCTACTTGGGTTTCTAAAGTACCTTTCATAATACCCAACCAATTATTGTAACATCTTATCTTATCTTCAGCGTCAACAGCTGCAACGGAATCCTCATTATCCATAATTGTAGAAATAGCTGATTCCATAATTACATCAGAAATATTTGCTAGGTCAATTTTTCCAATTTCACTTTCTTTATTAATAACAATTTCTAAATGTAAATTATTATTTTTAATTAGTATCGAAGAAGGGTTATCAGGATTATTACTAAAACCTATAAATTTGGATTTGTCCTCTAAAAAATACTTTTTTTCATCCTGATACAAAGTTAAAATTTCATTCTCAATTTTGATTTTTGTTATATTCTTCCAACTAGTTCCTTTTATTTTTACAATTTTATCAAAAAAATCTCTCACATAATTAATAACTTTTTTACCTTTTATTGGATCATAAGCTGAGGTTTTTTTCCCTTCTATTGCATCAGTACCATAAAGAGAATTATATAAACTCCCCCAACGTGCATTAGCTGCATTTAACGCATATCTTGCATTGTCTACCGGTACAACTAATTGTGGGCCAGCTATTTTCGCTATTTCTTCATCTACGTTTGAGGTGCCAATCTTAAAATCCTCTTTTTCTTTTACGATGTAATTTATCGATTTCAAAAAACTTATATATTTTTCTTTATTATTTTTAATGTCTTTATTATCTTTGTGCCAATTATCAATTTTTTTTTGAATTTCATCTCTTTTCTTTAGTAACAGCTTATTTTTTTTTGCTAACTCCTCAACTGCTATTGCAAAATTATTCCAGAATACATCTGATTTTAAACCAGTCCCTGGCATAATTTGTTCATTAACAAAACTAAAAAGTTTTGAATTTATTTTTATTCCTTTTATTTCAACGATATCCATATTATTAATTTCTACCTGAAGAACAGTATTATTAAAATATATAAAATTGTATCAATATTATCATTGATTTTGTTGATTTATTTCAATTCATTTTAAATAATAAATATGTTATTCAAGATTTTATGAAAAATTATTTAGATTTTGAAAAAGAAATTAAAGACCTAGAGCAAGAAATGGAAAATTTGAAAAGCCCATATGGTGCTGAGGGTATTTCTGAAGTTGATACCGATAAAATAAGAGATCTACAAAATCAAATTAATGAAAAATTAAAATTGACATATGAAAATTTGAATAGTTGGCAAAAAACCCAGGTTGCACGACATGAAGACAGACCAAGAGCAAATCTATATATAAAAAAAATATTCGATAGTTTTACTCCTCTTTCTGGTGACAGATTTTTTGGAGATGACAAATCTGTAATTGCTGGATTTGGTTTGATAAATAATAAATCGGTTTTAGTAATAGGACAAGAAAAAGGAGAAGATTTAAATAGCAGAATAGAAAGAAATTTTGGGATGATGAGACCTGAAGGTTATAGAAAATGTATTAGATTAATGAAACTAGCAGATAGATTCAAAATACCCGTTATTTCTTTTGTAGACACTCCTGGAGCGTATCCAGGTATTGGCGCTGAACAAAGAGGTCAAGCTTCTGCAATTGCTAATTCAATTGAGTGTAGTATGTCACTAAAAGTACCAAATATTTCTGTAATTATCGGTGAAGGTGGGTCAGGAGGAGCGATAGCTTTGGCTTCTTCAAACAAAGTTATAATGTTAGAAAATTCAATTTATTCAGTAATATCACCTGAGGGCTGCGCGTCTATTTTGTGGAGAGATCCGAGCAAATCACTTCAAGCAGCAGAAGCGATGAAACTTACTGCGCAAGATTTATTAAAATTAGGTATTATTGATGAGATTATTAAAGAGCCCAGTGGTGGTGCGCATAGAGACGTAGATAGCATTGTTTCAGATGTAAAAAATTCTATTATTAATAATTTAAGATTGTTCGAGAGTATGAGCAGAGATGAAATTTATGAACATAGAAAAACAAAATTTTTAAAAATTGGCAGAGACAGAGGATTTAGTAAATCATCAGACGTCACTGGTGAAAATTTAGCGTTACAGGAGACTTCAATAGACAAATTTAGAAAAAATTTGGTTAAATTTAAGTATATTTATTTAGGTATTTCCCTAGTTTTAATTGCTTTGGCAGCTTCATTTATTAATTAATAGTTGTTGTATTTCAGCAAAAACAAGAATTTTAATAATTTTTTTAAAATCATTTCTTGACATTGAGACCACAAATCTATTAAAGGTGCAAAGTTAGCAAATATGCTAACAAATGTTAATAACTAATAAGGATAAGACAATAATGAGTACACTAAAAGGTAAAGTAAAGTGGTTCAATGGTACTAAAGGTTATGGTTTCATTGAAAGAGAAGACAAAGAGAAAGACGTGTTCGTCCATAGCTCTGCTGTAAGAGAAGCTGGGTTAAAATACTTAAATGAGGGTGATGAATTAACGTTTGAAGTGGAGAGCACGGAAAAAGGTCCTGCTGCAGTAAAATTGCAGAAAACATCTTAATTCTAAATTTTCCAAATCACATATTAGCGGGATACTGAGCTTGAAAGCCTAATCCCGTTAATAAGTTCTTGAAAAAGACACAATTATTTTTTAAATAGAAACCATGATTATAGATAATAAAATTATCCTCCAAAAAGCACATTCTCACAGAATGCATGCTAGGCTTGTGCTTAGCTTATAATCAAAAATATATAAATTTTACCAAAATTAATATAAAAATAATAGGGATGCAGCAGTAGCTCAGTTGGTTAGAGCACTAGTTTGTGGAACTAGGGGTCGGTGGTTCGAATCCACCCTGCTGTACCAAACAATGAAAAAAGAGAAAAAAAGAAACAAACCTTCTAAAGAAATTCCGTTAGGGTTTGTAGATAGGAAAGAAAAAGAATTATTAGTACGTGATTTTATAATTTCTAATATAAAAGAAATTATGATCAAGTATGGATTTCAATATCTTGAAACTCCAAGTTTTGAATACTCTGATAGTATTGGAAAATTTCTACCTGATAAAGATAGACCAGATGAAGGTGTATTTTCTTTTAAGGATGACAATAAGTGGTTATCATTGAGATATGATCTCACTGCTCCGCTTGCCAGGTATGTTGCAAAAAATTATTTAGAAATTCCAAAGCCATTTAAAAGATATCAATTGGGAACAGTTTGGAGAAATGAAAAACCAGGACCAGGAAGATTTAGAGAATTTTTACAATTCGATGCTGATTTTGTAGGAACAAAAAGCTCTTTAGCAGATGCGGAGCTATGTGTAATGATCTCAGAAATTCTTACAAAATGTGGTTTAAATAAATCAGACTTTGTAATCAAAATTTCATCAAGGAAAATAACAGAGGAATTATTTAAAAAATTAAATATTAAAGACAATCAACAAAAACTTACTGCATTAAGAGCTTTAGATAAAATTGATAGACTTGGTTGGGATAGTGTTAAAGAATTATTAGGTGAGGGTAGAAAAGATAAATCTGGAGACTTTACTGAGGGAGCTAATTTAAGCTCAAACAATATAGAAATTATAGAAAAAGAATTGAAGAAAAAAACACCTGAAACAGAGGATTTAATTGAGATAATAAAAATTTTCAAAGACTATAATTTTAGAAATTTTGAATTCGACTCATCAATTATAAGAGGTCTTGAGTATTATACTGGAATAATATTTGAGGTGAACTTAAAATTTGATGTTAAAAATAACAAAGGTCAAGTAATACAATTTGGTTCTATTGGAGGCGGAGGGAGATATGATAACTTGATAAATAATTTCGGCAACTATGATGCTCCTGCAACAGGTATATCAATAGGTTTAGACCGATTGGTTTATGCGTTAATGCAAAAGAAAGATTTTAAAATAAAGCAATCTAAACCTGTGGTGATTTGTGTTTTCGATAATAATTCAATGAAAGAATACATCAATTTACAATTATTATTAAGAGAAGCTGAAATAAGTGCCGAGATTTATCCTGGAGAGGGAAAATTAAAAAAACAAATGGAATATGCAAATAAAATTAATTCACCAGCTGTAATCTTATATGGCGAAGATGAAATTAAATCTGGTAAACCTACTCTAAGAAACTTGAGTACTGGAAAAGAAAAATCAGCTGAAATTAGAGAATTAGTAAATGAAATCAAAAAAATTATCTGAAACCATAATTAAAACCTTTAAAAGGAATGGTTTTGTTTTATCAGAGCCAGATGTTTTGCTCGACTCTGAATATATTATAGAAAGATCAGGAGAAAAGTTTCGTAGCTCAATATTATCATTTGAGAGGGAAGATGGAAAAAGTATGTGTCTGAGACCTGATTTAACTGTAGCATCTTGTTTAAGTTTTCTTCAAAAAAAAACATCATCTAAAATTTATTATTCAGGACAAGCTTATAGAAGATCCAGTAATAAAGGTTCTGATTTTATAAACAATCAATTAGGGATAGAAATACTTGGTTCGAAAAATCAAATTCAAGATGATTTTAAAGTTATCAGCACGATTTTAAGTTCAGCAAAAAAAATAAAAAGTAAGAAAATTCAAATTAAAGTGGGAGATATTAGTTTATTTAAAAGTTTAATAAATGCACTTGATATGCCAGAGAGATGGAAATTAAGATTAATCAGACACTTTTGGAGACCAAGCTATTTTAAAGAACTGTTAAAAAGATTAGAAAAAAACACGGATATAGATGCAGTCACTTTTGATACCGATAAAAAAAGATTTAATGAAATGAAAAATTTAGATCAAGAAAAAGTAGTTGCCGGAAGATCGATTTCAGAAATTTTAACAAGATTTGACAAAAAAATAAGGGACCCAAGATCTTTTTCTGATGGAAAAAAAATTGTAAAAATTATTAAATCTTTTTTAAAAATTAATTGTAAACTATCTGAACTTGACGAAAAGTTATTAGTTTTTGCAAAAAAAAATAATCTAAAAAAAAATATATTTAGAGATTTCAAATCTATTATAAATCTTAAAAAACTAAATCAAGAAGTTATTTTTATCGCAAATTTTGGTAGGGACATAGAGTATTATACAGGAATAGTATTTGAAGTATTTTCAGGAAATAAGGAAATTGCTAGGGGTGGGCGTTATGATGATTTACTAAAAAGTTTAGGAGCGAAAAAAAATATCCCAGCTGTTGGTGCAGCAATAAACTTAAAAAATATATGAAAGATTTAATTACTATAGGTTTACCAAGTAAAGGGCGATTAAAAGATAATTCAATATCATTTTTTAATAATAAAGAACTTAGAATTTTACAAACTGAAAAAGAGAGAAATTATTTCGGAAGTATTGAAAATAAACCTAATATTAAAATTATTTTTCTTCATGCTAAAGAAATTATTCAAAGAATAGGAGATGGAACTTTAGATATTGGTATATCTGGTTTAGACCTTTTAAAAGAATCTGATAAAAATTTACAAAGTAAAATAAACGTACAAAAAAAACTAGATTTTGGTAATGCTAATTTAGTTGTGGCTGTGCCAGGAGACTGGATAGATGTACAAACTGTAGCTGATCTTGAAGAAGTATCATTTGATATAAGATCTAAAAGAAATGCTAGGTTAAGAGTGGCAACGAAATATCCAAATTTGACTAATGAATTTTTAACTTCTAAAGGGGTTACTCAATATAAACTTATAACAAGTCTTGGAGCTACAGAAACTTATCCTTTTATTGGATCATCTGAAATTATTACCGATATTACTTCAACAGGCAAAACTTTAGCTGATAACAATTTAAGAGTTTTAAAAGATGGATTAATTTTAAAGTCAACAGCATGTTTGTTTTCTGCAAAAAAAAAGGCTGCAAAATTGCAGCCTTTTTTAAAATCTTTGGTCGAGTGAACTTACATACCCATTCCACCCATACCGCCCATTCCGCCCATACCACCAGGAGGCATAGCAGGTCCAGAGTCTTTCTCTTCAGGTTTGTCTGCTATCATAGCTTCAGTTGTTATTAACAATCCAGCAATTGATGCAGCATCTTGTAAAGCTGATCTGACTACTTTAGTTGGATCAATAATACCTTTAGAAAACATATCAACATACTCCTCATTTTGGGCATCATAACCTTGTGAAGTTTTTTTACTTTCTAAAAGTTTTCCAACAACTACCGATCCATCTACTCCTGCGTTTGAAGTAATTTGTCTGATTGGAGCTTGCATAGCTTTTTTGACTATATCAACACCAGCTTTTTGATCATCACCTTTTAATTTTAAATTTTCTAAGTCTTGAGAGGCATAAAGTAAAGCACATCCACCACCAATTACCACACCTTCTTCTACCGCAGCTCTTGTTGCATTTAGTGCATCTTCAACTCTATCTTTTCTCTCTTTAACTTCAACCTCTGTTGCTCCGCCAACTTTTATAACCGCCACACCACCAGCTAGTTTAGCAAGTCTCTCTTGAAGTTTTTCTTTGTCGTAATCAGAAGTAGTTTCACCAATTTCAGATCTTATTTGGTTACATCTAGCCTCAATGTCAGATTTCTTTCCTTCACCTGCAACAATGGTACTATTTTCTTTGTCAATTTTTACTTTTTTACAAGACCCAAGATCACCAATTTTAACATTTTCTAATTTGATACCTAAATCTTCAGAAATTACCTGTCCACCAGTCAATATTGCAATATCTTCCAACATTGCTTTTCTTCTATCTCCAAAACCTGGTGCTTTAACAGCAACAACTTTTAATCCACCTCTAAGCTTGTTTACAACTAATGTAGCAAGAGCTTCACCTTCAACATCTTCTGAAATTATCATCAAAGGTCTGTTAGCCTGCACCACTGACTCTAATAAGGGCACCATGGGTTGAAGGTTTGTTAATTTTTTTTCTACCAAAAGAACTAAAGGATTATCAAGTTCTGTTGTCATTTTTTCAGTATTAGTTACAAAATAAGGTGATAAATAACCTCTATCAAATTGCATTCCTTCAACAACATCTAATTCTGTTTCCACTCCTTTAGCCTCTTCTACTGTTATAACGCCCTCATTACCGACTTTCTGCATAGCTTTAGATATCATGTCACCAATTGATTTTTCTCCATTTGCAGAAATAGTACCGACTTGAGCAACTTCTTCATTAGCTTTTACTTTTTTTGATGATGATTTGAGTTTTGATATAACGTGCTCCACTGCCTTATCAATTCCTCTTTTAATATCCATAGGATTCATGCCTGCAGTAACGTATTTTAAACCCTCTGTAACAATTGACTGTGCTAATATTGTTGCTGTAGTTGTGCCATCACCAGCATTATCATTTGTTTTGCTGGCAACTTCCTTTACCATTTGGGCACCCATGTTTTCAAATTTGTCTTCAAGCTCGATTTCTTTTGCAACAGAAACTCCGTCTTTTGTAGTTCGAGGAGCACCATAAGATTTGTCCATTACAACATTTCGACCTTTAGGGCCTAAAGTTACTTTAACAGCATTTGCTAGAGTATTAACTCCTTTAAGCATTTTTGTTCTTGCTTCCGTGTCAAACTTAATTATTTTTGCCATTTTTTTCTCCTTTGTAAGTTAAGCTATTTTTTTTTCTTTGAAACTCCCATAATGTCTGACTCTTTCATAATACTATATTCTTTTCCATCTATCTTGACTTCTGTACCAGACCATTTTCCAAATAAAACAATATCACCAGTTTTGACGTCCATAGGTGAAATTTTACCATTACTATCTCTTGCACCTGGGCCAACGGCTACAACTTCTCCTTCTTGTGGCTTTTCTTTTGCTGTGTCTGGGATAATTATTCCACCAGACGTTTTTTCTTCACTATCTAAAACTTTGATTAGAACACGGTCGTGTAAAGGCCTAAATTTCATATGTTTTTCCTCCTATTAGTATATGAACATGATATGGTGTGTGATAGTCAAATTTCAAGTGCCAATTCAATAATTTAGCTAAATCTCTTAATATTGCTATATTTTATGAAGTTTTCTATAAGTTGAATTACGGGACAATTTTAAATTGAAAAAAATAGAACATTTATCTGAGATTTTTAAGGACTATAACGTTTTCGTTATAGATTTGTGGGGGGTTATGCATAACGGAATATCACCTATTCCCGAAGCCTTAGAAGCGATTGAGCAATTACATAGAAACGGCAAAAAATTTATTTTTCTATCTAATGCACCCAGACCGAGCAAAGTTGTAAAAAATTTTTTAGAAAAAATGAAAATAAATAAAAAATATTTAAACAATATTCTCACATCAGGTGAAGCTGCATTAAAATCTATTAAAGAATTTAAATACGGAAAGAAATTTTTTCACTTAGGACCAGATAGGGATAGCAAACTATACAATGGTCTTGAAAATCATAGAACAACTTTAAATAATTGTGAGTACATTCTTTGTACAGGTTTATATGATGAACACATGAATGATTTAAACTTCTATTCAAAATTACTTATTAATTTTAAAGATAAAATTATGGTATGTACTAATCCAGATTTAATAGTTGATAGAGGAAATGAAACAGAATTTTGTGCAGGAAAAATAGCACAAATTTTTGAAAACCTAGGCGGTAAAGTAGTTTATTTTGGTAAACCTCACTTCAGCATTTATAATTTGATTTTAAAAAAAAATGATAAAGCATTAATGATAGGAGATAATCTACAGACTGATATAAAAGGTGCAAATTTAATGAATCAGGACTCTATTTTCATAACAGATGGAATTCATTTGAAAGAGATCAGAGAAAGTAAAAATATTGAGAGCATTTTCAAAAAATATGATGTTCGTCCGAAATTTATTCAAAACAAATTACAGTGGTGAAATGAAAATATTTAATAATTTTACACTTCCAAACAATTATAAACATTGTGCTTTGGCGATCGGTAATTTTGATGGTGTACACAAAGGCCATAAAAAAGTACTAAATGAAAGTAAAATTCTAGCAAAGAAAAATAATTTAAAGTTTGGAGTGATGACCTTTGAACCAATTCCATATATTTACTTTACAAAGAAAAAAAATTACAGAATAAATTCCTTAAGTCAAAAAATTAAGTTTCTCAAGAATCAAAAATTGGATTTTTTAATTATTAAAAAGTTTGATAAAAAATTTAGAAATTTGGGTTACCTTGATTTTTTACAAAAAATTATTCAAAAAAGAATTAATACAAAATATATTTTTGTTAGTAAGAATTTTAAATTTGGAAAAAATAGATTGGGAAATACAGTTAAGATGAAAAAACTAGAAAAAGAATTTAAATTTAGTACTCTTGTAACAGAACCTTTCAAATTAAAAAATAAAATTATATCTTCTACTAAAATTAGAAAACTTATATCGCAGGGAGAAATAAAAAAAGTTGAAAAATATTTAGGAAGAAAATGGGAAGTAGAAGGTAGGGTGTTAAGAGGTTTTCGAAGAGGTAGAAAAATTGGTTTCCCGACGTGTAATATTGATTTAAAAAATTATATTATTCCTAAAAATGGAGTTTATGCCGTGAATGTCTCATGTGAAAAAGTCTTTAATAAAAGAAATGGTATTGCAAACATCGGATATAGGCCGACATTTAATGGTAAAAATTTGTTATTAGAGGTAAATATATTTGGGATAAATAAAAATTTGTACGATAAAAAAATACAAATTGAATTTAAAGACTTTATAAGACCAGAAAAAAAATTTAAGAATGTAAGTGAATTAAAAAAACAAATAAAATTAGATATAAAAAAATCAAAAAAATAATGTCAAAAGATACTGTTCAATTACCAAAAACATCATTTTCAATGAAAGCAAATTTGCCTAATAAGGAACCTGAGATAATTAAAAGATGGGAAAGAAACGACCTCTATAAAAAGATAAGAAAAAAGTCTAAAGGTAAAGAAAAATTTATTCTTCATGATGGCCCGCCTTACGCAAATGGCCATATACATATGGGCACTGCGTTAAATAAAATTTTAAAAGATATGGTTACCCGATTTCAGCAAATGAACGGAAAAGATTCAATTTATGTTCCCGGCTGGGATTGTCACGGATTACCCATTGAATGGAAAATTGAGGAGCTTTATAAAAAAAATAAGAAGAATAAAGACGAAATTCCAATTAAAATATTTAGAAAAGAGTGTAGGGATTTTGCAAAAAAATGGATAGATATTCACGTTGATGAATTTAAAAGGTTGGGAGTAACTGGTGATTTTGACAACTATTATTCTACGATGAGTTTTACTGCAGAGGCTCAGATTGTGAGAGAGCTTGGTAAATTTTTATTAGATGGCAGTTTATACCAAGGTTTTAAGCCTGTACTCTGGTCCACAGTCGAAAAAACTGCTTTAGCCGACGCTGAAGTTGAATACAAAGATCATACTTCAAATACTATTTATACTTCATTTAGAGTGGTTGAAAGTCCTAAAAACTTTCTAGGTGATTGCAGCATAGTTATTTGGACAACAACACCATGGACAATCCCTGCAAATAGAGCTTTAGCTTATAATTCAGATATTCAATATTCTGTAATTGAGATTAATTCGAATAATAGTTTTGACTCAAAAAAAATTGTTGTTGCTAGCGAGCTTAGCGAGGATTTATTGAAAAGATGCGAGATTAAAAAATTTACAATTTTAAAAAATTTTAAGGGAATAGATTTTAAAGGAACAATATGCAGTCATCCTTTAAAAAGATTAGGTTTTAATCAAAAAATTCCAATGTTAGATGCGTCATTTGTCAATCTGGAGCAAGGAACTGGTATTGTACATTGTGCACCTAGCCATGGACCCGATGACTTTAATTTATGTTTAAAAAATAATATTCAGTCAAATTATACTGTAGATAATTCTGGTTATTACACAGATGAAATTCCACACTTTAACAAAGTACATATTTTTAAAGCAGACAAACTTGTGATAGATGAGTTAAAAAAAGAAAAAAAATTGTTACAAAGCGATATACTAAATCATAGTTACCCTCATTCTTGGCGATCAAAAGCGCCACTAATTTATAGAGCTACACCACAATGGTTTATATCAATGGAAAAAAATTCGTTAAGAAAAAAAGCGCTTAAATCAATTCAGGAAACATCTTTTTTTCCACCTAAAGGTAAAGAAAGATTATTATCAATGATTGAGGGAAGGCCAGACTGGTGCGTTTCGAGACAAAGAGTTTGGGGCGTGCCGTTACCAATATTTCTGAATAAAAAAACAAAAGAGCCTTTGAAAGATCAAAAGGTTATAGAAAGAATAGCTCAAATTTACGAAAAAGAAGGATCTGATTGTTGGTTTACAGACAAATCAAAGAAATTTTTAGGAGAAGACTACAATGAAAATGATTTTGAAAAATTAAATGACATCGTTGAAGTATGGTTTGATAGTGGCTCAACACATAGTTTCGTTCTTGAAAAAAGAGATGATTTAAAGTGGCCAGCAGATATGTATTTAGAAGGTTCAGATCAACACAGGGGCTGGTTTCACTCTTCCTTATTGCAATCTTGTGGAACGAGAGGCAAAGCACCTTTTAAAAGCATCCTGTCCCACGGATTTGTAGTCGATGGAAAAGGTTTAAAAATGTCAAAATCTGCTGGAAACGTTATTTCTCCCGACGATATATTAAAAAATTATGGTGCAGATATTTTAAGAGTTTGGGTTGCATCCTCTGATTATGGAGAAGATCTAAGAATAGATAAATCTATCCTATCTCAACACGCAGAGTCTTATAGAAAAATTAGAAATACTTTTAGATTTATTTTGGGTAATATAAAAGATGATTTCAAAAAACAAAATTATAGTGAAGTCAACGTAAAAGAGCTACCAGAGCTTGAACAATTTATTTTACACAAAATTTTTAAGATTAATGAGTCAGTCAAATATAATTTGAAAAATTACACTTTTCACAAACTTTATAAAGAGCTATTAAATTTTTGTTCTCTCGATCTATCATCATTTTATTTTGATATAAGAAAGGACGTTTTATACTGCGATGATATAAATTCAAAAAAAAGGAAAGACTGCATAAAAACTTTAAATATACTACTTGATTGTTTATTAAAATGGTTTGCACCAATTTTGGTTTTTACAACTGAGGAAATTTACAGTTTGATTACTAAATCTGAAGAGAGTATTCACGAGTCATCATTTAATGAAATACCAAAAGTATGGAACAATAATGATCTGAATGAAAAATGGGAACAACTTTATAAAATTAAGCAAGATGCAAATATTGCAATTGAAGAAAAAAGATCAAAAAAAGAGATTGGATCAAGTTTAGAGGCAGAATTAGAAATTTATACTAATAGTTATAATTTTAAATTAATGAATGAGCTTGATTTAGCAGAGTATTTTATTACCTCAAAAGCTAAAAAATTTAAAAACCAAAACGATAAAGGAGAAACAAAAATTATTGTGAAAAAAACATCAGGAGTAAAATGTAATAGATGTTGGAAAATAGTTGAAAAAAATTGTATCAGATGTGACTCTATAATTAAAACATCTAAGTAACATGATAACAAAAGTTGAAAAAGAAAAACTTAGCTTAAAAAATATTCTAAAAAAAAATCTATTTACACTAGGTATAATTTCCTTCTGCTTTTTAGTAGACAGATTCACTAAAATTAAGATTTTAAAATTAAACCCCGATATAAACAAAATATTTTTAAATGATTTTATCAATATCGATCTTGTTTGGAATACAGGAATAGGATTTGGTTTATTAAGTCTTGACTCGAATTTTTTTTATCATTTTATCAGCTTATTAATTTTTGTAATTATCTTATTTATTTTATTTTTAATGATAAAATCAAATAGTCTTGAAAAATATTCTTACGCGATAATAATTGGTGGAGCCGTTGGAAATTTTTACGATAGACTGGTATATTTTGCTGTTCCAGACTTTATAGACTTGCATTATAAAGATTTTCATTGGTTTACATTTAATTTTGCTGATATATTTATCACTTTAGGAGTAATTTTAATTTTAATAAATGAAATATTGTTAAAAAAATGATTAATCAAAAAATTATAATTTTTTTACTTTTAGTTTTTCTAGGTGCATGTGAAAGTTTTAAAACTGCAGGAAAAGTTTTAAGAAATGAAAAAATAAGTAATACAGATGAATTTCTAGTGCAA
The DNA here is from genome assembly GCA_001321855.1 of SAR11 cluster bacterium PRT-SC02. Taxonomy (GTDB): domain Bacteria; phylum Pseudomonadota; class Alphaproteobacteria; order Pelagibacterales; family Pelagibacteraceae; genus Pelagilacustribacter. The sequence continues at coordinate 18,262 of JPUP01000071.1, read as the reverse complement.
AAGAAAACACCTTTAATTGAACCTCCAAATTTAAATGAAATTCCTGTTCCTGATTCAATTAAAAAAGCAGAGCAAAACACAAAAAAAAATCTTGGGGAATTAAAAATACAATCCAAAATCAAAAAAGATATCTCTGATGTTGAAAAGGCTATTTTGAATGAAATTAGAAAATAGTAATATTTCTTCAAATAATTTTTTTTTTGGGAATAATTTATTACAGAAAAAAAATATTAATTTTATAAAAAATAAACTTAAATTATACAAAAATAGTATTAATAAAAAAGAAAATTTTTTTAATCTTTTTAAAAAGAATATTAATATAAAAAAAAATAAATTTAAAAAATATCAAAAATTTAATCAAATATACATTATAGGCATGGGTGGATCTATTTTGGGATCAGAGGCAATTTATAATTTTTTAAATTTTAAAATCAAAAAGAAAGTCAAATTTATTAATAATTTAGATAAAAACTATTTAGTTAAATTAAAAAAACAATTCTCAAAAAAAACTTTATTTATTCTAATTTCAAAGTCAGGTAATACTCTTGAGACATTAACTAATATTAACTTTTTTGCCAAATATATAAATAAAAATAATTCAATTATAATTACAGAAAATAAAAATAATTCTTTACAAAATTTCTCAAAAGATAAAAACATTTTATTCATAGAGCATAAACCTTTTTTCGGTGGCAGGTTCTCTGTTTTAAGTGAAGTTGGCATCGTACCTTGCATATTGTTTAATTTGAATGTAAGTAATTTTAAAAAAAACGCTCAAGACTATTTTGCAAAGAAAAAAATGAGCTATCTTATTAAAAACGCAAATAGCATGAGTGAAATTTACAGAAACAAAAAAATAAATTCAATTGTATTATTAAATTACGTGCCTGAGTTAGAAAAGTTTTTGTTTTGGTTGCAGCAGTTACTCTCTGAAAGTTTAGGAAAAAAAGGACGAGGTCTTTTACCAGTGGTTTCAAATGCACCTAAAGATCATCATAGTTTGCTACAACTCTATCTTGATGGGCCAAAAGATAAAATTTTTTACATTTTTGAGAGCAAGAGAAAAAAAATCTCGGACTTAAAAATTAATTCATTCAATAAAACGGCTAGTTATTTAAATAAAAAAAATTATCACCAAATAATTGAATCACAAAAAAAAGCGATAATACAAACATTTAAAAACAAAAAAATTAGATTTAGAAGTTTTGTTTTAAAAAAACATAATGAGCAAACTTTAGGTGAGTTATTTTGCTATTTTATATTAGAAACTATTTTAATAGGAAATTTAGCCCACATAAACCCATATAGCCAACCAGCCGTTGAGCAAGTTAAAATAAAGACTAGAAGAATTTTAATTAAGTAAAGTGCAATATAAAATTTTAGACCTTCCAAATCTGCGCTGCGCGTAAATTTTTATAAATTTGTCCAAATTTTCTTTTGTTTTATTTTCTCTGTGAAGAATTAAAAGATTATTTTGCTTTAAGATATTATTTCCTTGAAGGCATCTGAATATATTTTTGTAGTCTTGGTTTATGAAGGGGGGGTCCAAAAAAACTATATCATAACTAACTTTGGTCAAATTTTTTTCAAAAAATTGATTTATATCTATATTAAAAATTTCACATTTCTTAATTAGATCGAGTTGTGTTAGATTTTTTTTTAACAAATTAAAAATATTCCTATCTTTTTCAATAAAAGTAACGTGACTTGCCCCATGCGAGAGACATTCGATACCAAAAGAACCTGTTCCCGAAAATAAGTCTAAGATATTTGCATCAATCAATTTTATGTTAAATTTATTAGAATTAATAACTGTGTTAAATATACTTTGTTTTACGATCTCTTTGAGCGGGCGAGTGATTTTGTTATTTGAAAAAATTAATTTTTTTCCTTTTAGATTTCCACCACAAATCCTCATTTTTTTATTACTCTCCATCCTATATCTCGTCTAAAAAAACCATGCTCCCATTTAATTTCTTTAATTTTTTTTATTATATTAAACCTAATGGTTTTAAAAGATGATCCTAATCCAACGAAATTAAGCACTCTTCCGCCATCTGAAACTATTTTATTGCCATTTGTTTTGGTTCCAGCGTGAAATAAATAAAAATTATTACTTTTTGAAATTTGTTTTAGGTTATTTATCTCAAATCCTTTTTTAAAACTATTTGGATATCCTTTTGAACATAAAACTATTGTTAAGGCTTTAGATTTTTTCCAATTAATATTAATTTTATTTAATTTATTTTTACAGGAGTTATAAATTATATTAAATAAATCAGTTTTGACTCTAGGTAATATTACCTGACATTCAGGGTCTCCCATTCGCACATTAAACTCAACTAAATAAGGATTGTTTTTTTTTATCATTAATCCAACATATAAAAAACCAGTGAATGACGATTTTTTCTTTAAAAATTTTATGGTTGGTATTACAATTCTTTTTAAAATCTTTCTCTCCAAATCATGACTCATTAATCTTGCAGGTGAGTAAGCTCCCATTCCACCTGTGTTTGGCCCAGTATCTTTTAGACCTACTCTTTTATGATCTTGAGCAGAACCAAAAAATTTAAAGCTTTTTTTATCTACTACAAGAAAATAACTAAGCTCTTCACCTTCAAGAAATTCTTCGATGACTACCTTTTTTGAATTTTTAAATTTTCCATTTAAAATTTCTTTAGAAAATACTAAAGCTTTTTTTTTAGTTTTACATACCGAGACACCTTTTCCACTTGCCAACCCATCTGCTTTAATAACTATTGGGAGATTACACTCTTTTATATATTTTTTTACTTGTTGAAAATTTGTGCAAATTTTAAAATTAGCTGTTGGAATACTCAGTTTTCTACAAATTTTTTTTACAAAAGCTTTAGACCCCTCAAGTTTTGCTGCGTATTTATTAGGGCCAAAAACTAAAATCCTATTTTTCCTTAAGAAATCCGTTAGACCCATCACAAGTGGGAGTTCAGGGCCTATTATGACTAATTTAATTTTTAGTAGTTTAATAACATTTAAAAGACTTTTAAAGTTTAAGTAGTTGATATCTAAATTATTTGCAATCTGAGCAGTTCCAGCATTTCCCGGGAAGCAAAAAATATTACTTATTTTTTTTGACTCTGATAATTTTTGGCATAAAGCATGCTCTCTACCACCACTACCTATAATTGCAATATTCATATAAGTTAATTTAATATATATTACTCTTATGAGCGAAATAAAAGCTAAATTGAAATTTAAACAAAACCATTTTGAAATTATTGAAGAAGGCAACTATGTCAATTGTGCTGTGTCTAAAAAAAAAATTCTTTTAAAAGACCTAAGGTATTGGAATGTAGAATTACAAGAAGCATATTTTTCACCCATAGAGGTTAATATTAGATACCGAAAACTTAAGAAGTTAGATTAATTATTTCCACCTATTATGAGTTAATATCCATTGAGAGGGGTCTTTTAAAATCATTTCTTCTATAATTTTATTTAATTTTTTTGAGATATTGTACTTTTTATTAGTATCACTTTTGAATTGATCGATACGCAACGGTTGTTTTATTTCCATAGTAAATTCATTATTGTCTTTTCGTTTCAAGTAAATAGGTACAATATTACAATTATATTTAATTGCTAGTTGGGCTGGTAAGGTAGTTGTATAAGCTTCATGGCTAAAAAATTTAATTTTTTCGCCCTCGCTTAATCTTTGATCAATCATTAAAGCAATACAAAATTTTTTATCAAGGTAATCTATTGCTTGTTTTAGTCCCTTCATCCCTTTAACAAATTGATTTTTACAAACATATTTTTTTCTAATATTAGTCATTAAAGGATTTATCAGATAATTATTTAGCGGTCGATAAAGAATTGCTAAATTTATATTTTTTTTTACTAACTCCATCGACATCAATTCAAAATTAGAAAAGTGACCAGATACAAATATAACTGGTTTATTATCTTCTTTAATTTTATCAAGCATCTCTAATCCTGAAATTTTTACATGATTAAGACTTTTTTTAAATTCTTTAAGAAAAAAATATTCGACAAAAGTTTTAGCATAATTTGACCACATCTTTTCAATTAACACTTTTTTTTCTTTTTCTTTCAAATTAGGTAAAATGTAGCTCAAATTTTTTTTTATAATTTTTTCAGATCTAAAAAATTTTCCAAGTAAATTAAAAATTTTAGAAAATAACACTCTACTTAAATTGACACCTAGAGTTTTTATGATAATCATAAATAGGTAAACAAAAACTGCTTGAAGAAAATACCCTAAATGTTTCATTATAAAAACTTCTTTATTTCTTCAAAAAATCTTTTTTCATTTTCGATAGCTAGCTTTATTTTTAAGAACTTAATATTTTTTTTATCTTTATTTTTAATCCTAAAATAATCTTTCTCTGTTGTAATAATCATTAATTTTTCCTTTTTTGCCTCAAATTTTATTTTTTTTAGATCCTCATCTTTAAAATCGTAATGATCTGGAAAACTATATCTCTTTAATATCTTAATTCTATTTTTTTCTAAGATATCATAAAAGTCATCAGAATTTCCAATACCGCAAAATGCTAACACTCTTTTTCCCCTTAAATTCTTATGATTTACAGGCAAATATTTTGAGTAATATATTTTTATATAAGGGTGTATTTCCAAAAGTTTATTTTCAAATTTTTTATCTTTTTTTCCATTGATAACCGCAAAGTTACATTTTTTTACTGAATTTAAAGGCTCTCTTAAAGGCCCAGAGGGTAGAGTGAAGCCGTTTCCGATTAATTTACTTGTTTTGAAACAAATTATATTTATATCAGCGTTAATATTAGGATCTTGCATTCCATCATCAAGAATTATTAATTTCGATTTTTTTTTTATTGCCTCATTAATTGCATCTACTCTGGACTTATTTATAAAAAAATTATTTACGTAATGCTTAGTTAAATTAATTTCGTCTTGATGACTATAATAAAATTTCTTGATTACTGCAGCCTTATGTTTGTAAAGTTCATCGTAAATCTTTATCACAAGAGGTGTTTTTCCAGTGCCACCTAAATATATATTTCCAACACAAATAATTGGTTGTTCAAAAAATTTTTTGTTCACAAAATTATTGAATATTTTAATTACAATCTGAAAAAATATTGAAATAGGTAAAAGCAATATAGAAACAAAATTTTTGCTTTTCCAAAATAACGGTTCATTAAATTTCATTTTATTAAAAGTTTTTTTGTTGAGTAAATAGTTTTCTTAAAAATTTGATTTCCCATTTTATTCATAAACAGTACTCTCTTTTTGTTCAATTTATTTCTTAATTTAAAATCAATTTTTATATTTCTAAATAAATCCTCAGAATTTTTTATTTGGAAAGAAATATTTTTTCCTTTTAAAATAGAATATATATCTTTAAAATTTGATATGTATTCTCCATGATAAATTTTACAACCCAGCCTAGCAGCTTCAATTGGATTTTGACCACTATCGTTTTTTAATTTCTCAATGGTAGATTTACCAATAAATACACTTTTACAATATTTAAAAAAATCATTCATTGCACCGAAAGAATTAACTATTATTACCTCAGGTTTGCCAATTATTTTTTCCCCCTTAATCCAAATTTGAGTTTTCAAATTGTGAGAATAACAAACTTTATTAATATTTTGAATGTTATCTAAATGTCTTGGTATCAATACAGTAATAACATTATTAAAATTTTTTTTTAACATTAAATGAGTATTAATTGACAGAACCTCCTCACCAGGATGAATACTAGCAGCGCACCACACGTTGTACTTTTCCAAGCTCTTTAAATGTTTTTGATTGTTTTTTTCTTTTTTATCATAAGGTATAAATTTCAAATTACCAAAATCTTTAATTTTTTTTGCCTTGAAATCTCTTAAAAAATATTTTGTTTCTTTATTTGCGACTAAAAAAAAATCAAAGACTGAAAAAATATCCACAGCAAAATTTTTGACAATTTTCCATCTTCTAAAAGATTTTTTTGTAATTCTAGCATTAAATAAAGCTATTGGTATTCTTTTGCTTCTTATATTAGATAAATAGTTTGGCCAAATTTCTGAGTCCAGAAAAATTATTCCTTTAGGTTTCCATTTTTTTAAAAAATTTTTTATGAGAAAGTTGATGTCAAGAGGCAAAAATTTATGCACAACATTTCTCGATTTAAATTCTTTTTCCACCAAACGGGCAGAGCTGAGGGTTGAGGTAGTTATAAGAAAATTTACATTTTTCTTTTTTAAAAAATAATTAATCACAGGAAAAAAAGTTCTTATTTCACCCACACTCGCGCCATGAACCCATAAAGTATTTTTTTTTTTATTTTTTTTTAAATCGGTATTATTTAAAAAAATTTTTTCACCAAATCTTTTAGGATCTTCTTTATTAAAAAATTTTCTAAAATAAATAAGAATAATTAAGAAAGGGTATAATATTAAAGTAATATAATTATATATTCTTATCATCAATTTTAATTAAGTTGTTTTTGATATAAGGATTTATATTCTTTACATTTTTTAAGCAAAGCTTCATGTGTGCCAGCATCAATTATATTTCCCTCTTTTATAACAAATATTTTTTCGGCACTTAAAATTGTTGACAACCTATGAGCTATTACTAAAGTTGTTTTATTTTTTGTTAAATTTTTGATAGCATTTTGAATGATTTCTTCGGATTCTGCGTCCAAAGATGATGTAGCCTCGTCGAGTAATATTATAGGTGATTTCTTTAAAATTGCTCTTGCAATTGATATTCGTTGTTTTTGACCACCTGATAGTTTGATACCGTTCTCTCCAATAATTGTGTTTAACTTGTTTGGTAATTTATCTATAAATTCAGAAGCCGCAGCAAATTTACAGGCGTCTGCAACTTCCTGTTCGCTCGCAGAGCTATTAGCATATTTTATGTTAGCAAGAACGGTTTGATCGAAGAGTACTATATCTTGACTTACTAACGATATGTTTCTTCTTAATGAATTTAAATTAACTTTTTTTATGTTTTGTCCGTCAATTTTTATTTCACCGTTTTGAGGGTCATAAAATCTTGGTAACAAATTTAAAATTGTACTTTTTCCAGCACCACTGTGACCAACAAAGGCGACCATAGTGCCTCCTTTAATATCTAAATTAATATTTTTTATAGCTCTTTCTTTGGTATTTTTATAAGCAAAACCAATATTCTCATATTCAATATTGCACTTATCTATATTTATAGGTGGTAAACTATCATCGTTTTTTACCTCAATTGGCTCATCAATAACGGCAAAAATTCGTTTAGCCGAGGCAGCGCCTTGATATGCTGTCATATTGATGGTTGCTAAAGACCTAACAGGTTGATAGGCGAGCATCATTGCTGCTAAAAAAGAGAAAAATTGATTAACTTCTAACTCTCCAGAAGAAATCAGTTTTCCCGAATAGAAAATAAACCCAGCGATCATGATACCTGTTAGAATTTCCATTATTGGGGTAGCTCTAATTAAAATTTTATTAATTTTAATATTTTTATCTACCATTAAATCAATTTTCTTACCTGCATTTGACAACTCAGCGGTTTCTTTTTGATAAATTCTAATCATTCTTGAGCCTTTTATTATCTCGCTTAAAAAAGATGCAAAATTTCCTGTAACTTCCCCAGCTTCACTTGTGGCCTTACCAATTCTTTTTCCTAATGATTTTGCTAAAATTGCAGCTAGGGGCATCATAATTAAAGCGAATATTGCTAATTTCCAATTTTGATAAAACATCAAAAAAGTTAGAGCAAATAAAGTAAAACTGTCTTTCATTAAGTTTAAAACTCCAACACTTACTAAATTTTGAACCATTCCACAGTCATACATCATATTACCAACATATTTTCCAGAGTGTCTATTATCCAAAGTTTGTACATCAGAAATTAAAATATTTTTGGAAATTCTGTTTTGTAATTCTCCTGTGATTTTTCCCCCTATACCAATTATAAGTGATCTTGCGAAATATAAAGAAATTCCTTTTGATGAAAAAGCTAGTATTATTGCAATTGGTATTAATGCAGCTAAAGTTTGATCCTTATCTATAAAAACTTTTTTTACCGCTGGATCTAATAACCACGCAGTTGCTGAAGTGCTTAAAGCAACAACTATAGATAATAATAGAGCTAAAAAGATATTTTTCAAATATTTTTTCACATGCTCTTTATAAAGCCTCTTTAAAATTTTTATTAATTCCTCTTTTTTCATTGCTTAAAATGATATTGATAAAAATAAAAACAATCCTGACAAATTATTAATTTTAAAAGCGTCTAAGCAAGTCTTTGGATTATCTTTTTTAAAATAAATTATTTGAAATAATAATGACGAAATAAATAAAATAAAAAATAAACTAAAAAAGTTAATACCAATTTTAAAACTAAATAAGTAAGTAAGTATAATTATTGAAACGAAATAACACAAAAAAACGAAAATTTTTATATTCTCTTTGAATTTAATTGCAGTTGATTTTATACCTATAATTTCGTCATCAGACATATCTTGCACCCCGTAAATAGTGTCATAGCCCAATGTCCAAAATATGGCCGCAAGATACAAAGCGACAATTTCATAGTTAATTTGATTGTCCATTGCGAACCAAGCCATTATTATACCCCAATTAAAAGTCAGCCCTAAAAATAATTGAGGCCAATATGTTATTCTTTTCATAAAAGGGTAACTAAAAGCCAGAATCATTGAAGACATACCTAGTAAAATAGTTTTATGATTAAATTGAATTAAAACTAAAAAAGCTATTGAGCAAAGAATTAAAACATATGAAGAGGCTTTTTTTATTCCTATCTCGCCAGAAGCTAAAGGTCTTTTCTTTGTTCTCTCAACTTTTTGATCTAAATCTTTGTCAACAATATCATTTACAATACAACCAGCGCTTCTCATAAGAACTGATCCTAAGAAGAACAATAATAAATAAAAAAAGTAATTCGAATTCTGAACCCCATAATGAACTGCGTAATTTAATCCCCAGGCACAAGGCCAAAACAAAAGCATAAAACCAATGGGCTTGTTCAACCTTGTTAACTCTATAAATATTTTAAGATCATGCATGAAATATTACTTGTAAATATCAAACACTAACTACATAATCAATTTGATTCGATATGGATATTGATTACACAGTAGCTGCATTAATGTTTCCAGCAATACCTTTAATGATGACGATGTATAGCAACAGATTTCACACGTTGAGTGCATTAATTCGAAAACTTCATGATCAGTACACTTTTGAAAAAAAAACACCACCAGAATGGGAAAATCAATTACATGTTCTTAACAAAAGAACTAATTATTTAAAATATGTAATGGGCTTCTCTTCTTTTGGGTTTCTTTTCAATATGCTCACCGTCCTTCTCCTATATCTAAATTTAGTTTTTTACGCCAGATTAAGCTTCGCTTCTTGTTGTGTTTGTATGATAGTTTCGATTTTTTTATTTTTGCAAGAGGTCAGAATGTCAAATGAAGCTTTAAAGTATCACCTAAGCGATATGGACTCAATGAGAAAAGATTTTTAATTATTTTTTTAATAAAACTTTTTTTTTATAAATAGAAACTCCCGTCACTATTTTATGTTTGTATGATTCATTAAATGTTACAAGTTGCCATCCTTTCATTCTTTTCTTAATTGTTTTTAAATTTTTCTCTTTCCAATGATTATTTGTACTCTCATTTTTCCAAGTTTTTTTTTCCTCATCAGTTCTCGCACATCCATAGCAGTAACCTGTTAAAGGATCTGTTTTACAAATACTAATACATGGAGAAATAATTCTTTTATTCATTACGGTATCAGAATTGCAGGGCCAAGAATTTTTCTAGACTCTAAATCTTCATGAGCTTTTTTAGCGTCCTCAAGCTTGTATTCTTTAAAGATTTTTATTTTAATTTTACCAAATTTAACTTTTTCAAAAATTTCATCTGCTCCGGCTTGTAACTCTTCTCTATTTGTAAAATAATGACCTATTGTTGGTCTTGTCAAAAATAAGCTTTTGGATTGAATATCTTTTGGAACATTGACAGGATCTAAGGGGCCAGATGCATTTCCAAAACTGATTAACATTCCTCTTGGCCTCAAACATGCCAAAGATCCTTTAAATGTTTTTTTACCAACGCCGTCAAATACAGCCGGCACACCCACATTATTTGTCAGTTTCATTACTTCCTCCTCAAATTTGATTTTTGAGTAATTTATTACATGTTTATATCCGTGCTCTTTTGCTATTTTTATTTTTTCATCCGAACCAACTGTGCCTATTACATTTGCTCCAATGCTATTAGCCCATTGTGCAAATATTTGCCCAACACCTCCAGCAGCTGCGTGAAATAAAACAGTTTCACCAGCTTTTAAATGATAAGTTTTACTTAGAAGGTAATTTGTTGTCAGGCCTTTAGTCATTAATGAAGCTGCTACTTTGTGATTAATTCCATCTGGAATTTTTACCGCAATCTTCTCAGGAATAATTCTTTGTTGTGCGTAAGCTCCAATTGGCATTGATGCATAGGCAACATTATCCCCTTTATTAAATTCTTTTACGTTTGCACCAACTTCATCAATTTTTCCTGCAGCTTCTAGACCAATACCACTAGGCATAGGTAAAGAGTAGAGACCAGATCTATGGTAAGTATCTATGTAATTTAAACCAATAGCCAAGTTAGTAATTTTTATTTCATTTGGTCCTGGCGAACCAACTTTAGTATCTGTTAACTCCAAAACTTCTGGTCCACCGGGTTTTTTTATAATAATCGATCTAGACATTTAAAAGAAAATACTTGAACACTTAATATTTTGCAAATTTTCCTTCATTATAATCTTTTATAGCTTCAAGTATTTCAGCTTTAGTGTTCATTACAAATGGACCACCTCTAGCGATTGGTTCTCCAATAGGCTTACCAGCTATAAATAAAAATTCAGATTTTTTGTTTGCTAAAATTTTGAGCTTAATGCCTCGTTCTAGCAAAATTAAGCTTGAGTCAGTTGTTTTCTCATGTTTTTTATTACCAATTATCAGTTCACCTTTTAGCAAGTATATAAAAGAGTTATGTTCTTTAGGAACATCATAATCAAAAACTTTTCCCTCTTCTAAAACTACATGAATATATATTGGCTCAACGTTGTGATTTTTTTCTGGACCTTCAGCTTTTTTGTACTTTCCTGCAATTACTTTTACTATTTTCTCGTTGTCTTTATGAGTTCCAAGCTCATTACCCTTTATATAGAGATATTCAGGTTTATTCTTTTTTAATTTAGCTGGCATATTGATCCATAATTGAAAGCCTAATAATTTTCCTTCTTTCATAGCAGGCATTTCAGAGTGAATAATTCCTCTACCAGTTTTCATCCATTGCACATCTCCTGAAGTCATTATACCTTCGGCACCGGTACTGTCTTGGTGTTTAAATCCTCCATTAAGCATATATGTTACAGTTTCTATTCCTCTATGAGGATGTGGAGGAAATCCTGCAATATAATCATCTTTATTTTCAGATCCAAACTCGTCAAGCATCAGAAAAGGATCAATATAATCTGCCTCGGGAGTTCCTATACTTCTTTTTAATTTTACACCCGCACCATCTGAGGCATTCAGGGCTTTAATTATTTTTTTTACTTCGATCTGTGACATTTAAATATTTATATAAGAAGTTTAAACTATATCAAGTAGCTGTGATAAATTGTTAATCTCATTTTTTGGCTTATAATCAAGAATATCAAATACTGATTTGTTCCTATTAACCCAAATAGAATTATAACCGTAGTTTCCACCTCCTGAAACGTCCCAAGTGTTAGCACTCAAAAAAAATATTTCATCAGCTTTTAAATCATATTTTTTAACAGGAATTTCATAAACTTTCGAGTGAGGTTTATAAACCTTTACCTCTTCAATAGAAAAAAGGTCATCAAAAAAATTATTTAGGCCATTGCTCGTAACTAGTTCTCTTAAAAGAGCAGGTGTCCCATTAGAAAGAATAGCAAGTTTAAATTTTCTTTTTTTTAAATTATTCAAAACCTGTTCAACTTCTGGATACGGAGACAAAATCTTGTAAAGATTTAGTAATTCATTTCTCATACTTTTATCTATATTAAATATCTTCATTGATTTATCTAAACTATCTTCTGTGATTTCCCAGAAGTTTCTGTGTCTTTTCATTAAACTTCTAAGCCAAGTATATTCAAGTTGAGTTGTTCTCCAAAAATTTGCAAACTCCTCCCATCTGTCACCAATTTTATCTTTACATTTTTCTGCAGCAGAATTTACATCGAACAGCGTACCATAAGCATCAAATACAACAGATTTTATTTTCATATTTTATTTTATATTGTGAGAACCATCACACAAAGGTTGATCATTCGTTTGTTTACATGTACAGAAAAAAACTTTTTTTGACTGATCGGCTAAAAATTTAAATGGTGCAAAATTAGTTCCTTTATGCGAACCATCACAAAAAGGTTGTTTAGAACTTAAGCCACATGTGCACCAAAAATAAGATTTTCCTTCTATCACATCAATACCCACTGGAGACTCTCCAGCTCTCTTACCTTTTTTCATTATTGATCCTTTATATATTTAAAATTTATTTATATTATATAACGAATGAATATTAGATTATATCATCTTGACAGTATACAGGAAAATACAACAAGTTTATTAAGCAAGGAACATACCCATTACGTTGTAAACGTTATGCGTCTAAAAAAAGGGTCATACTTAAATTTTTTTAATAAAAATGGAGAATGGAAAAGTAAAATAATTTTTTTAGATAAAGATAGAGTTGAGGTAAAATTTTTAGAAAAAATAAAGTTACCAAATAATTTATCAAACGTTGAGCTGGCAATTTGCTTAGTAAAAAAAAATTCAATGGAAAATATTTTGCAAAAGGTTACTGAACTCGGTGTAAGGAAAATTATACCGTTGGTATCGGAAAGAACTGAGGTTAAAGAATTAAATCAAGAGCGAGCTAAGAAAATAGTTATTGAGGCTACTGAGCAATCCAACCAACTTTCGCCTCCTGAAATCTCTGAAGTTGTTAAACTAAAAGATTTTTTAAAAAGTTTAGATAATTCAACCAAACTATTATTTGCCGACTTGAATTCAAAAGATAAATTGAAAATTTCAGATTTTAAAGATAATAAAAATTTAACAATCCTCATTGGCCCAGAGGGTGACTTTTCTCCTTCAGAACGAGAATTTATTTTATCGTTTGCTATGGTAATACCTTTTACTTTGTCAAAAAATATACTTAGGTCAGATACGGCTGCAATAAGTGCCATTTCTCAGGTAAATTTAATCAATAATAAACCTTAATTGTCGCATTTATTGAATTTGTCAAAGTATTAAAAAGTTGTATAAAAAATAAAATGCTAAAATTTGTACTTTACATAACTCTATTGCTTGCCCCTTTTAGCCTTTACGCTGAGCAACCAAAAGATTGGCAACTTGGTTTTCAAAAAGCTGCTTCAGGGCACATGGAAGATTTAGTTTGGTTTCATGATTTTATGTTACTCCCAATAATAACAGGGATAACAGTATTTGTTTTGTTTTTAGTTATTTATGCATGTATTAGGTATAGAGCTAGTAGAAACCCCATTGCATCAACGACCAGTCATAACACTTTAATAGAAGTTATCTGGACATTAGTTCCTTGTTTAATTTTAATATTGATGGCAGTTCCATCTTTTAAACTTTTATATTCTCAGGATAAAATTCCTCCAGCGGATGTAACGATAAAAGCAATTGGTTATCAATGGTATTGGGGTTACGAGTATCCAGATGAAAATATTGTGTTCGACTCTTACATGATAGAGGATAGCGAATTACAACCTGGTCAACCTAGATTGCTCTCAGTTGATAATGAAATTGTTGTTCCTGTAGATAAAGTAATAAAAGTTTTAATAACAGCTAACGATGTGCTTCATGCTTGGGCACTACCATCGTTTGGTGTTAAAAGAGATGCGGTGCCTGGTAGAATTAATGAAACATGGTTCAAGGCTGATAGAACTGGAACATTTTATGGGCAGTGTTCAGAACTATGCGGTATAAAACATGCTTTTATGCCAATTACTGTAAAAGTCGTGACACAAGAAGATTATAAAAAATGGCTAGACGATGCTAAAGAAAAATTTGCTAAGCATGAAAATAAATTGAATCTAAACCTGGCCAAAATAACTTTAGAGGATAAAATAAAATAATGTCTACTATTACAGCAGATAATCATCATACTCCTTATGGTTGGAAAAGGTGGGCTTATTCAACTAACCATAAAGATATAGGCACAATGTATCTTATATTTGCGATTATTGCAGGAATTATAGGTTCAGCTTTCTCAGTTTTAATGAGAATTGAGTTAATGCATCCTGGTGATGGAATTTTAGGTGGAAACCATCATTTATATAATGTTCTAGTTACAGGTCATGGTTTAATAATGATTTTCTTTATGGTCATGCCAGCGATGATAGGTGGTTTTGGAAACTGGTTTGTTCCAATAATGATAGGTGCTCCAGACATGGCTTTCCCTAGAATGAACAATATATCGTTTTGGTTACTGCCGGTTTCTCTTATATTGCTCCTTGCTTCTATTTTTGTTGACGGACCACCAGGCCAACAAGGAGTAGGAGGTGGTTGGACAATTTATCCTCCACTCTCCTCAAAAACTGGTCAGCCTGGACCAGCAATGGATTTAGCAATATTAAGTCTACATATTGCCGGAGCCTCATCTATTTTAGGCGCAATCAATTTTATAACTACTATATTAAATATGAGAACACCAGGCATGACATTACACAAAATGCCTTTATTTGCATGGTCTATTTTGGTTACTGCGTTTCTACTTCTTTTGTCTTTGCCAGTTTTAGCTGGAGCTATCACAATGTTATTGACAGATAGAAATTTCGGCACAGCTTTCTTTGAAGCTCAAACAGGTGGAGATCCAGTTTTGTTTCAACACTTGTTCTGGTTTTTTGGCCATCCTGAAGTTTACATTTTGATTTTACCTGGTTTTGGAATGATTAGTCACATAGTTTCAACATTTTCTAAAAAACCTGTTTTTGGTTATTTAGGAATGGCTTACGCAATGGTTGCTATTGGTGTGGTAGGTTTTGTAGTGTGGGCACACCATATGTACACAGTTGGTTTGGATACTGACACCAAAGCTTATTTCTTGGCAGCAACAATGATTATAGCTGTTCCAACAGGAATTAAAGTGTTTTCTTGGGTGGCAACAATGTGGGGAGGATCAATAAGTTTTAAAACTCCTATGTTATGGGCAATCGGCTTTATAGTTCTATTTACTCTTGGTGGTGTTACTGGAGTTGTTTTAGCTAACGCTGGAGTAGACACAGCCTTACATGACACATATTATGTAGTTGCTCATTTTCACTATGTCCTTTCTCTAGGAGCAGTTTTTGCGATATTCGCAGGTTTTTATTACTGGTTCAGCAAAATGTCAGGTTACGAGTACTCTGAGTTTTTAGGCAAATTACATTTTTGGCTTACATTCATAGGAGTAAACTTAATATTCTTTCCTCAACATTTCTTAGGTCTAGCGGGAATGCCAAGAAGATATGCTGATTACCCCGATGCTTTTGCTGGATGGAACTATGTTTCATCAATAGGTTCATATATTTCAATATTAGGATTAGCAGTCTTTCTGCTTAACCTTCTTTATTCTTTTATAAAAAAAAGGGCAGCAGAAAAAAACCCATGGGGAGAAGGGGCTACTACTTTAGAATGGACTGTTTCATCGCCGCCGCCTTTTCATACTTTCGAGGAACTACCAAAGGTAAAATAAATTGATACAAGCAAGCGCAAAAGCAAAATACAGCAAAACATCAACTTTTTATCTCGACTCATTTTTTAACTTAATGAAACCAAGAGTGATGTCTTTAGTTTTGTTTACGTGTGCAGTAGGCTTAATTATTGCTCCAAATGAAATAAGTTTCTTAAATTCGATTATTTCTCTATTCGCAGTAGCTCTGGGAGCAGGCGCAGCTGGAACATTAAATATGTGGTACGAGTCTGATCTCGACGCTCTTATGACAAGAACATGCTTAAGACCTATCCCAACAGGTAAAGTTACCAAAAATCAAGCCTTATTATTTGGAATTTTGTTATCTTTTTTTTCAGTTTCTTTGTTATTTTATTCATCAAATTTTTTATCAGCTCTTCTACTTTTATTTACGATATGTTTTTATTTCTTCGTGTATACGGTTTGGCTTAAAAGACGAACCGTACAAAATATCGTTATCGGAGGGGCAGCCGGTGCACTTCCACCAGTCATAGGTTGGACTGTTGTTACTGGGTCATTGTCTTTAGAACCATTAATTTTATTTTTAATAATATTTCTATGGACACCATCACATTTTTGGGCTCTAAGTCTTTATAAATCTAAAGATTATAAAAAGGCTAAAATACCAATGTTGCCAGTCATCTATGGCCAAGAGAAAACCAAGAAGAATATCTTTGTGTACTCGATATTGATGCTGCCTGTTGTGTCTGCTCCATATTTCTTAAATTTTGCTTCAAATGTTTATTTTTTTCCTTCGTTAATACTAACAATTTATTACACTTACTTGTGCGCTTCTTTAGTAAAAACAAAAAAAAGTAAAATTTCAAATTTGATAGCAAAAAAAATATTTGTTTTTTCAATCTTTTATTTATTTTCAATTTTTTTATTAATTTTAATAGATAATTTTTTCAATTTAATTTATGGATAAAAAAAAAAAGAATATAATAACAGCTATTTTACTTGTAGCTTTCATGTTAATTTTGTTTTTACTTACATTTTATAATATTGGTATTTATAATAGAGAAATTTGATGATGAATAAAAAAACACTTACTCCATTAGCATTAGTTTCAATTTTTCTTTTAATGCTAGGACTATCTTTTGCAGCAGTGCCACTATATGATTTATTCTGCCGAGTGACTGGCTTTGGTGGCACTACTCAAAATGCTACAATTAAAGAAATACCTAAAATAATAGTGGATCAAAATTATAAGATAAGATTTGATACAAACTCAAATGGATCTTTAGCATGGAAATTTTATCCTGAAAAAAATACTTTAAATTTGAAACCTGGCGAAGTTCATACAATAAAATTCTTTGTTGAAAATGAGACTCAAAATTTAAGTTCTGGTTCAGCATCTTTTAACGTATCACCATCTCCATTTGGTGTTTATTTAAATAAAATTGGCTGTTTTTGTTTTGAAAAACAAACGCTTGAACCAGGACAAAAAAAACATTTTGTTTTAACTTTTTTTTTAGATCCTGAAGTAGTAGATGACAACAAAACCAAAAATTTATCAGATGTAACTCTTTCATTTACTTTCTTTTCATCTGATTATTATAAAAAGGATACAATTTAATGTCGTCTGGAGAAAAAAAACACGATTATCATTTAGTTGACCCGAGCCCTTGGCCAATATTTTCATCTTTCGCCAGCTTGATATTAGCCATTGGTGCAGTTTATTATTTTCATACAAAAGCATTGTGGTTATTATTAATAGGAACTGCCCTATTAATTTATGGAGCGTTTATGTGGTTCAGAGATGTTGTTCACGAAGCTGAAAAACAAGGTCACCACACATTGGTCGTGCAAATCACACATAGATATGGAATGACATTATTCATTGCATCAGAAGTTATGTTTTTTGTTGCCTGGTTTTGGGCTTTTTTTAATGCGAGTCTTTTTCCAACTGAGGCTATCGGAAAAATTTGGCCGCCAGCAGATATAAAAACTTTTGATCCGTGGGATATTCCATTAATAAATACTTTGATCTTGTTACTTTCAGGAACAACTGTTACTTGGGCTCACCATGCTATGTTAGAAAATGATAGAAAGAGTTTAATAAATGGTTTGATAGCCACAGTTTTTTTGGGATTTGTTTTTTCTTGCTTCCAAGCCTATGAGTACCATCACGCGACATTTACAATCGATGGCAATATTTATGGTTCAACTTTTTATATGGCAACAGGATTTCATGGTTTTCATGTCATAATAGGCACAATTTTTTTAGCAGTCTGCTTGTACAGATCTATGAGAGGACATTTTAAACCCGATCATCACTTTGGATTTGAGGCTGCCGCATGGTACTGGCATTTCGTTGATGTTGTGTGGTTATTTCTGTTCGCAGCCATTTACATTTGGGGAAGTTAAAATTAATTGAAAAATATTTCCTTTAGTATTTTTGTATTTTTTTCTATAATTTTATTTTGTTCTCTTGGAACATGGCAAGTTTATAGATTACAATGGAAACTTAAC
>JPUP01000070.1 GCA_001321855.1 SAR11 cluster bacterium PRT-SC02 | reverse complement strand
GTATAAAAGAGAGACTAAAAGTCCTTTTGCAACGCGCGCAAGATTTAAAGATTCTGTGGATTTTATAGGTTGGTATATTCACAAAACTAATAAAATTTTGAGGATTTCCAAAAAAGATGCGTACAAACAGTATCTAGCTTATTATAAAGGTTGGGGAGATTATAAAAATTATTCAAAAGATAAAAAAGCTATTATTTATGCAAAGTCAGTAAAAGATATGGCCAACAAATATAGAAAACAACTTATACTTTGTAAAAAAAATCTAGACAAAAATAAGTATATTATTTTTTAAGTTGTTTTTTTAATTCTATTTCAACAGCATCAATTCTCTGAGTCCCTTTACCAATAATGGAATAAACAGTCGGTATTACAAATAAGGTGAAAAAAGTTGAGAACAACATTCCTCCAAATATTGTAATTCCTACTGTTAACCTGCTAGCTGCGCCAGGGCCGGTTCCTAAAATAAGAGGTAGAACACCTATAATTGTTGAAATACTAGTCATAAGAATAGGTCTTAATCTAATCGCAGCAGCCTCAAAAACCGCGACTTCCAAATTTTTTCCTTCTTTTCTAAGTTGATTTGCAAATTCTACAATAAGAATTCCATTTTTGGCTGACAATCCAATTAAAATAATAAGAGCAATTTGACTATAAACGTTTAGCGAAGATCCAACTACTAAAAGACCCAATAGGCCACCTAATATTGCCATAGGAACAGTTAACATAATTGTTAGTGGATGCCTCCAACTCTCAAATTGTGCGCTCATAGCTAAATAGGCGGTTATCAGAGCAAGTACAAAAATAACATAGAGCTCAGTGTTAGTTTTTTTATACTCCTCACTCTCACCTTTGTAGGCAATTCTAGCCTTTGGAGTATTTTGTTCAACAACTCCGACTAAAAACTTCAATGCTTCATCTAAAGAGTAATCGCCAACGAGTCTTGCTGAAATAGTTACAGCTTTTTGTCTATTATATCTTGCTAAAAAGGGTGATTCACCTGCCTCATCGTAATCAACTAAATTTGATACTGAAACAAGTTTTCCATTATTTTTGATCTAACAAAAACTTTACTTATACTATCTGGTTCTTGTCTATCTTTAATGTCCCCTTGTAAAATAATAGAATATTCTTTTCCATCTCTTGTAAAATTTGTTACTCGTTTAGATCCAAAAATAGTCTCGATTGTTTTACCAATATCTTCAGTAGAAACACCTAAATCAGCAGCTTTTTTTTGATCAATCTTAACATTAAGCTGAGGTTTATTTAAATCAAAGTCATCTTGAATAGATGTCAGTCCTGGATTCTTCCTTGCCTCTCTCTTGATAATTTCTTTCCACTCAATTAATTGCTCGTAGGTATTTCCTAAAACTACAAACTGTACAGGACTTTCAATTCCACCGGTTCTAATTCCTTGAGGCATAATGGGAAACGCAAGCACACCTGGAACTTTACCTATTTTACCAAATGACTCTCTCATAATTTCTATACC
>JPUP01000069.1 GCA_001321855.1 SAR11 cluster bacterium PRT-SC02 | reverse complement strand
AAAAAATAGCTTTAATCACTGGTATAACTGGCCAAGATGGATCTTATTTATCAGAACTTTTATTAAAAAAGGGATACAAGGTTCATGGTTTAGTGAGAAGAGTAGCGTCTGAAGACAAAACTCAACGATTATGGAGATTAAAACATTTATTAGACAAAATAAATTTACATGCTGGTTCATTAGAAAGTTATGCGAGTATTATAAAATTATTAGCTAAAATAAAACCTAATGAAATTTATCATCTCGGAGCTCAAAGTTATATTGATTACGCGTTTAAAGACGAGTTTTCAACATTAAACACAAATATTAACGGTACCCATTATCTTCTATCTGCTTTAAGAGATTTTCACCCAAAAACTAAATTTTACTTTGCAGCCTCTTCCGAAATGTTTGGCAAAGTCAGAGAAATTCCTCAAAAAGAAACAACACCTTTTTACCCTAGATCTACCTATGGGATTTCCAAAGTTGCTGGTTTTGACTTAACCCGAAATTATAGAGAAGCTTATAACTTATTCTGTTGTTCGGGAATTTTATTTAATCATGAGTCTCCCAGAAGAGGATTTGAATTTGTTACACGTAAAATTACACAAGCAGTTGCTAGGATTAAATATGGATATCAAAAAAAATTATATCTTGGTAACATGGACTCAAAAAGAGACTGGGGCCATGCAAAAGATTATGTAGAAGCGATATGGTTGATGCTACAACAAAAAAAACCAGAAGATTATGTTATTAGTACGGGAAAACAATATTCTGTGAGAGATTTTACCAAACTTGCTTTTAGACATGTGGGCTTAGATTATAAAAAATTCGTTGAAATCGACAAAAAATTACAAAGACCATCTGAAGTAGATACTTTGCTTGGAAACTGTAATAAAGCTAAAAAAAAATTAAAATGGAAACCTAAATATAATTTTAAAGGCTTAGTTGTAGACATGGTAGAGGAAGATCTAAAATTTGTTGAAAAAGAAGGCTACTAAAACAATGTTTAATTTTCTATTAAAAATTTTAGATAGAAAAAAGTATCAAATATTAAAAAGCCAAAAAAAAGACAAGCAAACCCAAGAAATATATTTTAAAAAAATAATACCTAAGATAAAAGAAATACAAACTGTGTTAAAAAATAAAAGTCATATTTCTTTTTTGCACTCCGGTCATTTAGGCGATATTATAAATAGTCTTCCAGTTATTAAGGAAATTTCAAAATTTAAAAAGTGCTCTCTATATATTGAGATTAACAAAAAAATTAATGATCCGAGAGCTATTACAAATCATCCTGGTAACGATATTTTTCTATCCAAGAATGCGGTTAACAAATTGATTCCTTTATTAAACAAACAATCTTACATTTCATCTGTTGAATTTTTTAATAGTAACAAAATAGACATTGATCTTAATTTTTTTAGAGAAATGCCAATAAATTTTAATATAGATTCAGTTAGATGGTACTCACATTTAGTTGGTTTACATCCTAGTCTCAAAGACGCTTATATTGAAAATATACCTGAGGTTGAAAAATACAATAATACTATTGTTATAATGAGAAGTCTTAGAAGACAAAATTCATTAATTAACTTTAATTTTTTAAATAGCTATAAGAATGTTCTTTTTGTTGGTTTAGAAAATGAATATCAGGATCTCAATAAATCTATAAAAAATCTGAAATTTTACGATTGTGAAGATTTTTTTGAGCTTGCTTCAATTATTAAAAGTTCAAAAATTTTTATAGGAAATCTTTCTTTTGGATTTGCTCTTGCAGAAGCTTTAAAGGTACCAAGATTATTAGAGTCTAGGCCTGATTTTCCATTAGTTTATCCAAACGGTGAAAAAGCTTTTGAGTTTTATTTTCAAGAACATTTTGAGGAATTATTTAAAAAATTATACTCAAATTAATAAAAAGAAATTTTTGGTAATGGAAAAATAAATTTTGTTCCTTTTGATAAAATTTTTTTCTCTCTTCTAAGTATTTCTTTTTTAAAATGCCAAGGTAATACTAAATAATAATCTGGTTTTATTTTTCTAGATTTGTTCTCAGATATTATAGGAATGCCAGTTCCAGGTGTAAAAAGGTTGAATTTTTCTTTATTTTTTTCAGATATAAAACTTATGATATTTTTATCAATATTAAAATATTGTAATAAGACATTTCCTTTTGTAGAGGCGCCATAACCATGAATTACTTTATTTAAAGATTTTAGTTTTTTTAGATAAGTTACTAGTTTGCTTCTAATATTATTAATTTCTTTAAAAAATTTTTTAAATGTTGAAATTTTTTCTAAGCCTTGTTTCCTCTCTAATTTAAAAATTTTATTTAAAATTTTTTGATTCGTTTTGTATCTCGAATTTTTATGGCTTATGTAGAATTGTTTGCTACCTCCATTTATTCTGTTTGACCTTATATCAAAAATCCTCAGATCATTTCTTTTACACATTTCATTCATCACCGTTGATGAGTAATATTCTAAATGTTCATGACAAACTGCATCGAACATTTTGTATTTTAAAATAGAACCTATATCCGCTAGTTCTATTAAAAAAACTCCATCTTTTGATAAAATTTTTTTAACATCTTTTAAAAAAATATTAGGTTTTTTTAGATCATAAAATACAGATAGCGCGGTAACAATTTTAAATTTTTTATTTGTTATCTTTTTAATATTTTTGAAGGAAAAAAAATCTGAAACTTTAAAATCAATAGATCTATACTCTTTTTTGAATTTATTAATAGTTGGGTCGATACCAAATCTTTTTATCTTCTTAGGATATTTTTTAAGCAATGTACCATCATTACTGGCTATATCTAAAACATATTCACCGTCTTTTAACTTTGTTTTCTTTGATAATTTTTTAACTACCTTTTTCACATGTTCAACCATTATTTTATTTAAATTTGTTCTATAGCCATAATCGGGTCCGTATAAATATTTTAAATTATAATCATTTCCCAATTGTACCAATTTACATTTCTTACAGATGATTAAATCAAGTTCACCTTTTTTGATTTTTTTATTTTTTTTTGGGAATTTTCCTGTAAAAGACATTTTGCCAAAGGAAAATAATTTTTTTATATTGCTGGAGTAACAATTCCTACATTTTTTTATTTTCATATAAAAGTACCTGCTTATAGGAACCAATTATACACATCAAATGATGTTATTACCAATAAAGGGAGTGTTTGGAATTAAAGGGTTAAAATTATACCAAAAACGATTAGCGCAGAGATTGCTGAAACAGAGAAGAGTATACTAGTTCTTTGATCTTTCTTTTTCTCAATGTTCATTCTGTCAACAAGATCATTTAAATTTACCCTTTTTCTAGAATTACTTGGGCTAACTTTATTTTTTTCAGTCTCTTTACTGAAATATTCAGACTTTGTTACTTTATAATTTGAACTCATACTTAATGCATTAAAGCAGTTAAATATAAAAAATTAAATGATAACATGATCCAATTTGGGCTTTATAAGTTAACTTTAGTAGAGTAAAAGATGATTTCAGGCCTCAAAAATAAAATATATGAGTAATAAATTTAAAACTAAATTAATACAACCTATAATATATAATTTAACCTTAATCCTTATTTTTCTAATTTTAACTGAAGCTATTTTTGGTCAATGGTTTGATAAAAATAGTTTTGGACCTTATATGCGAGAGCACAGAATGAAGAAACAAAAGATTGAATACTATGATCAAAATGAAAAAGTTGAATATTTGTATATACGAAATTATCATGGCTTTAGAGGTGAGGATATAGATCCAAAAGAAATTGATGCACTTATTATGGGAGGAAGTGTAATTGATGAAAGATATAAACCAGATCAATACACAATTACTGGCTATCTTAATGAATTATTAAAAAATAATAATTACGATATTAAATTAGTAAACGCTGGCGTAGAAGCTCAATCAACTGCTGGGATTATTTTAGGCTTTAAAAATTGGTTATTTAAAATAGAAAATTTAAATCCAAAATTCATAATTTTTTATGTAGGTATAAATGATACTACAACAAAAGAACACATAAAATTAGATGACATGACTTTTAACGGACATCTTTTGAATCCAGACAAACGCGAAGCATTCTATGACAATTTAAAAACAAGAAGTTTTTTTTACGACACATTAAGAAAAATTAAGTTCAATTACTTTCCAAGAAAAAACTTTATGAAATATGACGGAAAAATTGATTCTCAATACAAAGAAAGATTTAAATTTATTAATTATAGTGAGGCACTTAATAATTACGATATAAAAAAATTGCAAACAAAATATCAATTGAAACTAAAAAATTATAGAGAGCGGATTGATTTAATTAATCTTCTTTCAAAAAAAATCAATGCAAAGCCAATTTTTGTTACTAATATTCAGGCAGATGGCCATAGGGAAAAAATATTTATTATGAATCATATGTTAATTAATCATTGTAAAGAACAAAAATATTATTGTATTGATGTCGCAAAAAAATTAGATGGTAACATAAATTATTGGAGAGATGGTACCCATACATCAAAAGAGGGTTCTGAAGAAATAGCAAACTTAATTTTTTTGGAACTTCGAGAATTTTTAAAGAAATTATATTAGTAAACGGTATATCCCAAAGGATTAATTCCGAATTTTGATAAAATTATCATTAATAAAAACAATAGTATAATAATTATCGCAGGTAACCATAATCTTTTATTTTTAAAAAAATTGAACATGTTATAAAATATTAGGTCTTAATTTCATTATTGGCTCTTCAAAATATTTATATACTAAGGTTGATATAAAAAATAGTAAAAATAAATACAGAGATGTCCCGACGAAAATTGACAAATTTGCTTCTTTTAATAGATAAATAAAAATCATATGAAAAAGGTAAATTGAGTAGGCCTGTTGGGAAATTAATAAACTAAATCTTTTCAAATAGTTATTTTCTAATAATGGCTCAAGGAGAATAAAAGATAACATCATAAGCCCACTGGCAATCTGCATTAACAAAATGAAGAAAAATTTAGTGTGTGATATTTCTTTGCTGCTGATGAAATAATTTGAGTTAAATAAATAGATAATAGCAAAAATTAAAAATAGAAAAATTATTGTTTTTTTATACTGTAATATTTCATCTTTATAGTGGGCAAATATAAAACCTAAAAGAATTGCATCGAATCTAAAAAAAGTTCCAGTTCTGTAAAAATTTGCATCAAATGAATCGTTTAAAAAAAATTTTAAAACCGTTATAGAAATAAATATTAAAATTATTTTACTAATAAAATTATTTGGGCTAAAACAAATCACTATTAATGGAAATAGTAAATAAAAAAACTCTTCGATTGATAAGTGCCATATTACTGGATAATAATCATTTTCTAGAAAGTTAGGTAAGGTTTTTTGTATTAAAAAAAAATACTTAAAAAAATCCAAGCTGAACAGCTGGCCAGTAAGCGCTGAAATTAATAATAAAACTATAAAAAAAAGAGGTAAAGTTCTCATCCATCTTCTCTTGTAAAATATTACTAAATTTTTTTTATTATTTATAACTTTGATTAGCTGCGGATATAAAACAAAACCACTTAATAAAAAAAAGAATTCAGCAAAAATTAGAGACATATACTCCATGTAAATATTTTCATACGCGAAAGCATACAAGTGTGAAATTGCAACACCATAACCACAAAAACCTCTAAATAAATCTAGGCTGTAGTAATAATTCTTCATTTTTTTGTAAAGAGACTAATAATAGATTTTATTCATCTATGTTTTTAAATGCTCTGAAATCCCGGCACGCATTTTATCAATAATTTCATCAATATCTTTTTTCTCACAAACAAATGGAGGAGCAATAATTAAAGCGTCTCCTGTGGGTTTAATGTTTACACCTGCATCATAACATTTTTTATAGACATTGAAGCCAGCTTTCCCTGGTTTGTCTCTCATAGCTATATCAATGC
Organism: SAR11 cluster bacterium PRT-SC02; assembly: GCA_001321855.1. Taxonomy (GTDB): domain Bacteria; phylum Pseudomonadota; class Alphaproteobacteria; order Pelagibacterales; family Pelagibacteraceae; genus Pelagilacustribacter. The sequence continues at coordinate 22,543 of JPUP01000069.1, read as the reverse complement.
CTCCTAATAATCCGTAATTTCTGATGCTTTCTACGCAGCTTAAATCCTTTAAAGAGTGTAAACCTTCCTGAAAATATTTTGATAATTTCTTTACTCTATTAAAAATATCTTCTTTCTCAAATATTTTTTGAACAGCTATTGCAGCAGATACTGCAACCGGAATTCCTGAATAAGTGTAACCATGAAATAATTCCACTGCTCCATCTGGAGATGCGTCCATAACTGAGTCATAAATTTTTTCTCTTACAGCAACAACTCCCATTGGAACAATTCCATTAGTTGTTGCTTTTGCCATAGTAATTATATCAGGTGTCACTCCAAATTCTTGTGCAGCAAAAGCTGATCCGGTTCTTCCCCAACCAGTTACTACTTCATCAAATATTAAAAGTATGCCGTGCTTATCGCAAATTTTTCTTAATTTTTGTAAATAATTTTTAGGGGGAATTAAAGTACCAGTAGATCCTGCAATAGGTTCAACAATACATGCGGCTATGTTTTCTCCTCCTAATTTTTTTGCAATTACCTCAAGATCATCAGCTAGTTCAGATCCTGTATCAGGTTGACCTTTTGCAAATTTATGCTCTGGTAAAAACGTATGTCTCATATGCTCGACACCTGGCATTAAGATATTTTTAAATTCTTTAGAATTATTTGGTATTCCACCTACAGTCAAAGCTCCGATGTTCATTCCATGATAACCTCTCTCTCTACCGACAAACTTAAATCTATTAGTTTGACCAATTGATCTAAAGTAAGCTACAGCAATTTTGATTGCTGTCTCTACTGCGGTAGATCCACAAATAGTATAAAAAATTCTATTCAAATCCTCTGGAGTTTTTTGAGCTATCATAGTCGCTAATTCAAACGATCCGCCATAACCTTGTTGAAAAGGCATTGTGTAATCTAAATTTTCTAACTGATTTTTAATTGCTTCAATAATCTCTTTGCGACCATGGCCAAGTGGGTTGCAATACAATCCAGAACTACCATCTATTAAAGTTTTTCCGTCATGAGTATGAAGATGGATACCCTCTGCTTTTACTATGATACGAGGATTTTTCTTAAAATCTTTATTAGATGAAAATGGCATCCAATGTTCATTTAAAGAATTAGGTATTTTTGACTGAAATGATGTACTCACAAATAAATTATAGCAAAGTAATATTTTGAATGCTATCTAAATATTATGAAAAAATTAAAAAATTGGGATAACCAAACTTGGTTATCCTCAAAAAATTATATTCATCAGTTCAATAAATTTTTAAGTAAAAGGGCAAGATTTAATAAAAATACAAAAATACTAGATATTGGCTGTGGTAGAGCAAATATAATAAGTAACTTACAAAAAAGGCAAAAATTCAAAGAAAAGCCGATTGGCCTAGATATCATAAAAAATAAAGGGATAAAGAAAAATATAATTTTTAAAAAAATAGATGGATACAATTATCTGAAAAGAAAAAATGAAAAATATGACTTAATTTTATTGAAACAAACTATTCATTTTTTCTCACCTTCAAAGCTGAAGGCACTATTAGATATTGCAAAAAAAAGATTGGAAAAAGGAGGAAAAATGTTAATTTTTTCACTAAAAACAACAAATAATAAAATTCCTTGTTTTAAAAAGATGAAACAAAAACTTGATGGTAGCCTTAAGAGAGACGAAAAATTATTTAAGATAATTAAAAAAAAATTAAAAAAAACTAATGAGTATTATTTCAATTTTAAAGTAAATATCTCAAAGCAAAAATATCTAAAGATGGTAAAATCAAGATACATATCTTGCTTGCTTGATTTAAATAACAATGAAATCTCAAAAGGTGTCAGTGAACTTCGATCTAAATGTAAAAATCAAATAAAATTCACTGATACCTTGAAATGTATTTCTTACAAAAAATAATTATTTACCAGGTTCTTTGTATGAAGATGCCATTTTCTGAGCAGTTTTAGCTATTTCATTTAGATTTACATCTTCCAAAATTGTAAAATCTGAGACAGCTCCACTAGAAACAGCAACCATTGCAGCTGCAGCAGCTTGTTCAAAAGTTCCTTCAATCACTGCCATAAAATCATATTTTCCTCTAAGGCCTGAGTATTGAGTTACTTTAGCTCCCACAGAAGCAGCAAGTGCAGATGTAGCAGCTTTTCTGTCAGTAGATGGATTGCTTACAAATCCTCCAAGACCTTTAGCTGTGTAACATCCAAGTGTATAAAATTTTGCCATTGTTACCCCCTTTCCTATTTCTCGATTACAACTGTACCAGAATAAGGATCAGTTACTCCTAAATCTGATGACAGTTCTTCTAAAGTGTGCCTGAGCGAGTCCAAAAATTCAATCATTTTTGGTCTTGCTTTAGCAATATCATCTTCAGAATTCCATTCACCAATCATAAAAAATTCGTTAGGTTTAGTTTCAACGTACTTTGCTGAAATTTGACCATCGAATTTTGGCCGCTCATCAATTTTTTTTAAATATTCTTCTCTACTAGATGATTTTACTTTGCATCTAACAATATTCATAAACTTTGCCATTTTACTTCTTAAACGTAAATTTTATCTGCTAAACCGTAACAAAGAATAGCGCTGATAAAAACTAAAACTAGTGGAGCATAAATTCCATCGTTTCTAGTTTTCTTAGTTAAACCTGTTTTATCAATTTTTAATGTATAAAAATTTACAACTAATATCGAAACATTCATTATAAAAACCAAGTTAAAGAAAGCCCAAGTAGCCTCTACACCGCCTGATCTAATAAAAGCGATATATATTGCCATTAAAACAGTAGCGATCATAAATGAGCCTGCAAATCTTGTAATCAAGGTAGCAGTTTTATCAACTCCTCTACCCTTTAGAAATTTTTTAGTATCAAAGACTAATTGGTAAGCGTAGCTACCAACTATAATAAAATGTGCTAAGTAAATTATTAAATAAAACGCGTTTCCAAATTTATCTATCATATATACCTTTCTAATATAATGTTTGAATTACTTTTTTCACTCTTTCCGCTCCATCAGGAACTAAAGCTTCAACGAATGAATGACACTTTTCAGTTTTAGCCTCGTTGTATTTTGAACCGTAGTGCTTATCTACCGCCTTATTAACAGCATCATCCCATTCTTTTTCTGGTATTCCTGTTTCAAGAGCATATGCTTTTAAAACCTTTACGCTTGAAATAGATTTTTCTTTCATACCATATTCAAATTTTTCTCCTGATGGCAGAAAATAATTAGCCATGTAAACCCCAACACAATCCAATGCTTTTGATTTATCTTTTTCACTCATCTTAGCATTGGCAGATGTGAAGATTAAAAAAGTCAAAAGTAAAATAATTTTTTTCATAATTTAATTTTAGTTAAATTTATCGTAGAATAACTATGTTAAAATGTTGTTTCAGGTATGCAAATTGTCCACAACTTGAAGATGATTTATTTCCAATTTGGCTTAATTTTACTTAAAAAACTCTCAATTCCAATTATTTTATTTTCGCTATCTAGAAGATTATAAAATTCTTTTCTTTCCAATGTAATACCTTTTTTTTGAGAAATTTCTGAATTTACCAATTTTTTGATTATTTCTAAAGATTTTCTAGGTTTGGAAGAAATTCTGTGTAAAAATTCATTAGTAAAGGTTTTGAAGTTTTCTTTTTTTACTATTAATGAAACAATACCATATTTCATAGCTGTTTCAGAACTTATGATGTCACCGGACATGGCTAAATATTTTATATTTTGGTTTGATGTGAATTTTTTTAGTTTTTGCGTGCCACCTATTCCAGGAATAAGACCTAAGTTTACTTCAGGTAAACCAAATTTAGCATCTACGCTAGCTATAATTATATCTGTGGACAAAGCTAATTCAAAACCTCCGCCAAGAGCATAACCATCTACAAATGAAATTATTGGAATGTTTATTTTATCTAACTGGTCTACAAATGAAAATAATTTATTTTTCTTTGCCTGTTTTGAATTGAGATTTTTAAGTTCTTTTATATCAGCACCGGGTGAAAAGAACTTTGAATTTCCAGTTAATCCAATACACCTAATTTTTTTAATTTTATTAAGTGATTTTGCTGCGTAAGCAATTTCTTTTAAGGTTTCTTGATCTAGACTATTGTTTTTATTGTTAGCAATTTCAATAACTGCGTAATTTTCTCGATTTTCTACCTTAATATTTTTATAATTCATATATATAGAATATAAACTTCGATATGACAGAGCAACTAATTATATTAATAGAAATAATCCTGATTGATTTAGTATTAGCGGGAGATAATGCCATAATCATTGGTATGGTAGCTTCTAATTTTGATACTGATAATAGAAAAAAAATTATCTTCTGGGGTATAGCGGGAGCTGTAATTCTTAGAATAATATTTACTTTTATTGCAGCCTATTTGCTTCAAATCAATGGTTTGAGATTAATTGGTGGGATTTTACTACTTTATATTTGTTATAAACTTTATCGAGATATTATTAAAGATAATATAAGTTCAAAAAAAATAAATTTTGATAAATCAAATTTAAAAAAAGCTATTTTTACTGTAATACTTGCAGATGTTACAATGAGTTTGGATAATGTTCTTGGAGTTGCTGGAGCCGCTAAAGGGCATTATTTTTTATTAGCTTTTGGCTTAGGTCTTTCGATTTTATTAATGGCATTTGCAGCAAATTTTACCGCAAGACTTATAAAAAAACATACTTCAATAGCATGGATAGGATTAGCAGCAATACTGTTAGTTTCAATTGAATTAATTTATGCTGACTTAAAAGTGCTTTTATAAAATATTATGAATTTTTTAAAAAAAATATATTATGAAAAATATTCAAAAAAATCTTATTCAATTAGTAACGTAGATCTAATAATAGATAGAATATTTAGAAATCAAAAATACGGTTGCTATGTAGATATTGGTTGTAATCATCCAATTAAATATAACAATACTTACCTGCTTTACAAAAGAGGTTGGACAGGAATAAATGTTGACTTAGATGAAAGCTCTATAAATGATTTTAATAAACTTCGACCAAAAGATTGTAATGTAAAAGCTTTAATTTCTGACAAAATTAAGCAAAAAACTGTTTTTGTTTACCATAACAGATCTGCAATAAATACTGTAAGTAAAGAATTAGTAAAAACAAGAAAAAATAAGCCTTTGCAAAAAATTGTAATGAAATCAACTACTTTGAATAATCTTCTAGAAAATTATAAAGAAAGATTAAACAGTAATATCGATTTGCTTTCGATTGACATTGAAAATCACGAATTTGAGGCACTCAAAAATTTTAATTTTAAAAAAAACAAAATAAAAATTGTAGTGATTGAACATTTAAATACGAAAGTTAAAAAGCTAGAAACCCAAAATCAAAGTTTGAAAGATATAACAAAATCTAAAATTTATAAACTTTTGCTTAAGAATAAATTTAAATTAATTAATTGGGTCAATTCAGATCTCATTTTTGCTAACACCTCACTAAAAATTTAATGCGAAAAATAATATTAATACTAATTCTTTTCTTCAAGCCAGTTTCAGCAATGGAGTTTGAAGGCAAGTTTATTCAAGGTTCTTTCATATTAGGTAAGACAAAACCAAACACTAAAGTTGAAATAGATAATAAGAAAATACGTGTTTCTAAAGAAGGTTTTTTTGCATTTGGTATCGGTAGAGATAGGAAAAATAATATCATCATTAAGTATGACTACGATGGAAAAAAAAATATTATTGAGAAAAAAATCTTAAAAAGAGAGTATAAAATTCAAAGAATCGATGGTTTACCGTCAAAACAAGTAACTCCTCCTCCAGAAGTTTTTGAAAGGATAAAAAAAGATAATAAACTTATCGGGACAGCTAGACAAATAGATAGTGTTTTGCCTTTTTTTAAAAACAAATTTATTTACCCGATCGATAAATATATAATTACTGGTGTATATGGTAGTCAAAGAATATTAAATGGTAAACCCAGAAGACCTCACTACGGTATAGATTTTCATGCTGCTGAGGGAACACCTGTAAAAGCAATGATGGATGGTGTCGTAACATTATCTGAAAAAAATATGTATTTCACTGGAGGCACAATAATATTTGATCATGGTCATGGTATAAGCACTTTATACATGCATATGAAAGACATAGATGTAAAAGTTGGTGATAAAGTTAAAAAAGGTCAAATTGTAGGCACATTGGGAATGAGTGGTAGGGCTACTGGTCCACATTTAGATATAAGACTTAATTGGTTTGATGTTAAATTAGATCCCATGACAATTTTAAGATAAATGCAGTACTTTAATATTATAGAACTTAGTTTATTTGAATTTATTTTTCTAACTATAATCATACTAATTGCATCTTTTGTAAGAGGGTTTAGTGGTTTTGGTTTTTCTGCGTCCAGTGTTTCACTTTTATCATTTATTTTGCCGCCAAAAGAAATTGTTCCTATAATTCTTATACTTGAGATAGTAGCTAGTTTTTTTATGATACCAAGCATTTGGAACAAAATTAATTGGAGATTTGTATTGTATCTTCTAATAGGGGTAATTATTGGAACTCCCTTTGGTGTAAGTTTATTAGCTTCTCTTAAACCACAAATAATGCACTTAATAATATCTATCACTGTTTTAATCTTTGCGATATTACTCTTGAAAGGTTACACAAATAAGAAATTAAATCATAATTTTTCTAAATTTATTGTGGGTAGTGTTGCTGGTACAGTTAATGGTTTTGGAACATTGGCTGGTTTGCCAATAGCATTATATTTGTTAATAATTGCTGCTGAGCCAGCAGTCATTCGTGCCTCTCTAGCGGCATTATTTTTTTTCACCGATGCGTACGCTTTAATATTAGGATACTTTAATGAATTAATAAATTTGAAAATCATTTATAGATCCATACCTCTTTTGTTTATAATTCCAATAGGTGTTTCTATAGGTACACGATTTTTTAAAGATAGCTCAAATGAAAATTATAAAAGGTACGTTTTATATTTTTTAATATTGATATCCTTTTTTGGCTTAATAAGAACAATTTTTCCACTAATCTAACTCGAACTCTGATTGATAATTCTTTTTTAAATTTTTGTCTTGATCATCCTTGAGCATTATAAAATTTTCGCAAACTAAAACATCAAGATTTGTACCCATAAAACATCTAAAAGCATCACTTACTGTACACACTATTGGCTCTCCTCTTATGTTAAATGAAGTGTTCACCAAAACTGGACATCCAGTCAGTTCATTAAATTTATTAATTAAGTTAAAATATTTTAGATTTGTCTCTTTATGAACAGTCTGGACTCTTGCAGAGTAATCAACATGAGTAATGGCCGGTAAAGTTGATCTTTTAACATTTAATTTTTCAATTCCAAAGAGTTTCTCTTGATCGGATGTCATTTTAAATCTTAAGTTTCTTTTTATGTCCGCGACTAGAAGCATGTAAGGGCTAGGACAATTTAGCTCGAAAAAATTATTTACTTTTTCACTTAATACCGAAGGTGCAAATGGCCTAAAACTCTCTCTAAATTTTATTTTTAAGTTTAATTCTTTCTGCATTTGTTCCGATCTTGGATCAGCAAGTATTGACCTACACCCAAGTGCTCTAGGTCCAAATTCCATTCTTCCTTGAAACCATCCCACAGTTTTTTGATCGGCTAGCAATTCTGCTACATTTTTAGTTATTTGATCATCATCTAATTTTTTAAAATTAGCTTTTAAATTTTTTAAATCACTTTCTACTTTTTCGTTACTATATTTTGGTCCAAGATATGAACCTTTCATTTTATCTTTATTGTCAAATTTTCTTGAGTTATTGAGTTCATGATACCAGTAACCTAGTGCTGCACCCAAAGAGCCACCGGCATCACCAGAGGCCGGTTGTATCCAAATATTTTCAAAAATTCTTTTTTTTAAAATTTTTCCGTTTGCTACACAATTGAGAGCAACTCCGCCTGCAAGACAAAGATTTTTAATTTTATAATCCTCGGAAATTTTTCTGGTTAGTTTTAATATTATTTCTTCTATAACAGCTTGAACCGATGCGGCAATATCCATGTGAAATTGTGTTAATAAATCTTTATCTGGAGACCTTACGGGTTGGCCAAATAAATTAGAAAATTTTTTATTTGTCATTGTTAAACCAGTTGCATAATTAAAATAGCTCATATCTAATTTAAAAGATCCGTCACTTTTTACATCAATCAAATTTTTTAAAATTTTTTCTTTGTAAATTGGTTTTCCATAAGGGGCTAAACCCATGACTTTATACTCTCCACTGTTCACTTTAAATCCGATGTAATATGTGAATGCTGAGTAAAGAAGTCCAATTGAGTGTGGAAAATGTATTTCCTTGACCATATTTATTTTATTTTCTTTTCCAATTGCAATTGTTGTCGTGGCCCATTCACCAACTCCATCTAAAGTAAGTATTACTGCCTCTTTAAAAGGAGAGGGATAAAAAGCAGATGCTGCATGACTAAAATGATGCTCTGAAAATTTTATCTTTTCTATATCAGTAAATCCTTTATCTAATTGTTTTAAAAGATCAAATAAGAATTTTTTTTGAAATAATTTTTCTCTAAGCCAAATTGGCATCGCTAAGGCGAAAGATTTAAATCCTTTAGGGGCAAAAGCCATGTAAGTTTCTAATAATCTTTCGAATTTTAAAAATGGTTTCTCAAAAAAAATAATATTATCTATTTCATTTAATTTGAAATTTACCTCGGATAATAAAAATTTTATTGCATTTTTAGGAAAGCCTGAATCGTGTTTTTTTCTTGTAAATCTTTCCTCTTGTGCGGCTGCAATAATTTCACCATCTTTAATAATTGCTGCAGCACTATCATGATAAAAAGCGGATATTCCAAGTATTGTAGACATTAAAAGATTGTGTAAATAAAAGGTGCAACAGCAGAGCCTTGGCTAAGAACTATTAAAACTCCAAATAATGCTAAGACAATTATGATAGGCAGCAACCAATACTTTTTACGTACCTTTAAAAATTCCCAAAATTCTTTAATAAAGCTGATCATTAAAATTGTTTATCCATATTGCCAATATTTTTTTCCCTTTTAATCCAGTATGTAGAGCTTTTGTTTTTTTTCAATTTTAAAAGGTCTTTTCCAGACAGTCTTACTAATAAACTTATTGGGGTTAAAATTATAAAATAAACTAATCCCATTACTATGGGGGCTATAATCATTCCTAGAATTTCACCAAATTTAACCCAAGCTTTATTTAACGGATAAAGTAATTTTGAATTAATTATTCCTAAAATTAAAAAAATAGAGGATAATCCAAGAAAAATATAATTTGGATCATTGTTATTTTTAAGTGGCCATAATCCAATTCCCAAAAATACAATAAAAAATAATATCCCAAAACTTCTATTACTGCTCATAAGATATTAATTACCAGTTTTTTTTGTTAATACAAATTTGTTTTTATGATTACTTAAAAACTGCCTAATACCGGCAGCTAATACACCAAGAATAATTGCTAAAATGATGGCAAAAGAGCCGTAAAGAAGTGGACGCTCGTCTGAAAATTTTATAATAAATTTTGAAAAAAAGTTAAGATTTTCAATATTAATGATTTCGGTTTTAAGTAAATTATGTGAAGAATTGCTAAAAAAAGTGTCATACGCAATAGCAACTGCGACCGCACATAACAACATCGCAAATAAAGTTTTTAAATGTGAACTGTCTAAGTATTGACCTATTTTTTGTCCAACTTGAACTCCAACTATCGATCCAAAAATCAATGTTATTACTAAAACCAAATCTATAGATCCATAATTAAATGAGTGTAATACTGTTACTAAAGCACTTATAAATATTGTAACAAAAAGAGAAGTACCAGGTATAAGTTTTATTGGCATTCCGATTAAATAAATCATTGCAGGGACTAATAAAAATGCGCCTCCCACACCCATAAGTGCGGCTACAAATCCAACTAACAAACCTAAAATGATAGGGGTAAAAATACTTTCATATAATCTAGATTTAGGAAATCTAAGTTTTAGTGGTAACCCATGTATCCAATAGTGAGTATGTAATTTTTTTTTTACAACGATTTTTTTTCTTGCTTTATCAATCTCGCTTGCGCCCTCTAATAGCATTAGAGTTCCTATAATCGCTAAAAGATACATGTAGGATAAAGATATAATCAAACTTAATTTTCCAATATCGTTAAAAAATTTAAACGTTGCTATACCTCCTAAAGTTCCGATAACGCCGCCGATAATAATCATCATACCCATTTTATAATCTAAAGTATTTTTAAACCAATGTGTGAGGGATCCAGAGACTGATGTCGCCAAAATATTATTAACTTCATTTGGAACGGCATAAATAGGAGGAATGCCTAAAAAAATTAAAAAAGGTGTCATTAAAAAACCACCTCCAACTCCAAAAAGCCCTGAGAGCACTCCTACTGCAAAACTAAGAAATAAAATAAAAAGAATATCTATTTTGACTTGAATAATCGGCAGATAAATTTCCATACACCTTACCCATAGGTATTCCTCTTATGGCTATTTGTCAATCTAGAGTTTTATTATCTAGGCAGCAATCAAATTAAGCTTATGTTTAGATGTCATTCCGCTTAGAAAATTCCAAAGATATCTTGCGGTCAACAAGGAAGACTCCTCAGCTTTTTTTTGTTCTTCTTCTGTTAAATTATCTAACAATTTTTCACATTCTGCCCTATGGATCACATCAGCTGACTTATGAGCTTCAAAAAATTCTAGTCCTTCTTTGGAGCTTACACCATAAAATTTTTTCAGCCCTTGGATTTTCGTTTCGGCAATTTCTGGTATCTGTCTTTCATAAGTGTATAGAGACGCCAATCCTTCCGCATACGATTTACGTGCTTGACAGAAAAAATTCTCAATCATATCTTTGGTAAACCAATCAAGTTTTACGTTTTCAATATTTTTTTCATCAGCTCCTAAAGATTTTGCAAAATTTTTCCATAACTTTGGATGATCACCATCTTTATTTTCCTCATCTTGTAAGTTTTCTAAAAGTATTCTTCTTTTTTCTATATCTTCACAAATTGAATGAGTAGCGCTTATGTATCTTGGAAACGCTTTTACATGTTGATAATATTGTTCTGCGTAATCTTTGATAATCTCACGTGTTAATTTTCCTTCATTCCAATAAACTTGATAAAACGGATGCTTTAATAAGTGAAACTTATCTAATTTTTTTCCTAATTCTTTTGAAAACATTTGAATCCTTTTGTTAATTAAATTTATAAAAAAATTGGTAATATTTAAACAAAAAATTATCCACAATTGCAAGTTGTGTCACAACTAATGTTCACGTTTTGATTCACTTTTGATTCCAATTCAGACTCAAAATACAACCTTAGGGTGTTTGGGGCACTCTATTTAAAGGTCTTTCATCAATTGGTAAATGTAAAGCTGTTGCAACGAATGAGAGTAAAATGGCTAAATACCAAGCATAATCAAAACTTCCGTATTGATCATAAAAAAATCCTCCAAGATAAGCACCTAAAAAAGAACCAAACTGATGATTTAAAAAAACAATTCCAAACAATAGAGTAAGGTTTTTAGTACCAAATATTTGAGCAACAATTCCGTTTGTTGCTGGAACTGTGGCTAGCCAAAGAAGTCCGAATGAAGTACCGAATAAAACAGCTGATAAATTAGATGCAGGTAAAAATATGAATAGAATAAGAGTAATTCCTCTTAAAAAATATAAACCACTTAGAAGAATTTTTTTGCTGTACTTATCGCCAAGGTATCCCATCACTAATGTGCCAATTATATTAAAGAATCCGATTAGTGCTAGTATTGCCATTCCAGTCCAATCTGCTAAGCCCTTATCTTGAACATATCTTGGAACGTGTGTAGCGATTAAAGTAATTTGGAAACCACATACAAAAAAACCCAGAATTAATAGTCTAAAACCTTTATGCCCAAAAGATTCTTTTAATACTTCTCCTAAAGGTCGACTATCAATGTTGGAAGAAACAGTATCTAATTTATTTTCTGGTAATTTAACAAAAAAAGCCGGGATTAACATTATTAAAAGTATAACTGAAAAAATTAAAAAAGACGTTTGCCAGTCAGAAATATTTTTAAAAATATTAGCCATAATCGGAAACAAAAACATTCCAAGTCCACCACATGCAGTAACATATCCAGCGGCTTTACTTCTATTTTCGTTAGGAAAGTGCTTAGAAACCATTGGAGTTAAAATTGTCCCTGCTGCCCCTGCTAAGCCTAAACCAACTAATAAACCTAGGTTTATTTGTAACCAGATCCCAGTAATTAAATTACCGCTCATTAAAAACATTGCTATGGAATAAAAAATTAATGCAGGTATTATCACAACATAACCACCGTGTTTATCTGAAATTCTTCCAAATATAGGAGTAAAAATTCCCCAAAAAATTGCATGCACAGCGATTGCTAATCCAAATTCTGTATTGCTCACTCCGCTGGTGTTATTGAAGTCAAATGAGTAAAGGCCAAAAGTTTGTCTAACACCCATCGTTACACAAACAACAAAACACGCACCTAATAAGGTGAATAAAGCAACTTTATTTGGAAAAAATTTTTTCATCATTTTATTTTTTTTAAATTTTTTTTAAGATCTAAAATTAAGTCCCTTGGGTCCTCTAGTCCTATATGTAATCTTATTATATGCTCGTCCTTTTTAAATCTATAAAATTTTCTTCCTTGAATGTATTCGTCTTTATGATTTCCTTTAAGCTCTTGTAAAATCGCAAGACTTTCAAAACCACCCCAGCTATAACCTATGCCAAATAACTCTAGCGAGTTTACGAAATTAACTACAGATGATTTTTTTTTACTTTTAACCACTATTGAAAATAATCCGGTCGCTCCACTATAATATTTTTTCCAAAGCTTATAATTTTTACTTGATGGTTTATAAGGATAAAGTATCTCTTTAATTTTATTTTGTTTTCTTAAAAAATTAATAACTTTTTTGGTATTTTCATAATGTTGTTTCAGTCTAGTATCTAAAGTTCTTAAACCTCTTATAATTAGGTATGCTTCATCAGCGCTCATTCTGTAACCAGATAATTTATAAAAAAACATAATTTTTTTAAAAACTTTTTTATTAACAGCTAAAGAGCCTCCCATCGCATCGGAATGACCGGAAAAATATTTTGTTGCTGAAGAAAACGACATATCAAAACCTATATTCAAAGGTTTCAAAAATAACGGTGTCCCCCAAGTATTATCTAATAATGTGAAAATATTTTTTGATTTAGCTAGTTTAATTATTTTAGATAAATCCTGAAACTCAAAGGTATTGCTTCCAGGATTTTCGACTAGAATCATTTTAGTTTTTTTTGAGATTTTTTGTTTTAAATCATCAAAATTATCCGGATCGTAAAATTTTGCTATTATATTAAATTCTTTAAGTAATTTTTGGGAAATTTCTTTCGTGGGCCCATAAACATTATCAGAAACAACAATCTCATCTCCAGGTCTACACAAACTCATCAATGCAAGTGCTATTCCTCCAAAACCTGTTCCGGTTAAAAAAATATGATAAGCGTTTTCTAATTTCTTTAATATATTTTCTAACTCTATTGTCGTAGTGCTGCCATACCTACCATAACTATAATGGCTTATTTTCTTGTGCGTTTTTACCTTGCGCTCATGTAGATATAACTCTTGCATTGTATCAAAAAGAATAGTGGACGCTCTTGTCACTGGCGGATTCGCAGATCTATTGGTTAAGTCTTTGCTCGGATGCTTTAAAAATGTGTTTATAGACTTTTGCATAAAAAAAGTATAATTGGACTTTATATAAGTTTTGTTAATTTTAATATAAAAAAGGAGGCAAAAGTATGGGTTATCCAAAAAAACATAGAGGAAGACGAAAAATCGGTTCCAAAAAGAGAAGAGCAAGAAAAAGAAACAAAAGAAAGTAACAAATTATTATAAATGAAAGAAATAGCTCAAATAAGAGGATTGAGTTTATGGATCTTCTTCATTCCCTTAGTGGCTATAAATTTATGCTTATTCATATCAATAAACTATGATTTGTTTGAAAATACTTTGCTTAGTGTTGACCAAATAGGAAAAACTAATTTTTCAATACCTTATTTAGATGGCAGTTTATCTATAAGTAGGGCTTCGAGAACCTATCCTCAATATTTGGTTTTTAAACCTTCAATGATATTTACCGCAATACTTTTATTCTTTTATTGGAAAAATAATAATAAGCTTATTAATAAACTTGATGGTACAAACTTTAATTATAAGTTTAAAATATTCGGGATACTTTCAGCTATTTTTTTAATCATTCACTCTATTTTTTTAGGTATTAAATTTGATATTCAAATTTACAAGTTATTTAGAAGACTAGTCTTACTTTTATTTATTATATTTGAAATAATTGCCCAAGGTTTATTAGTATATAGTTTCTATAAATTAAGGGTTAAAATTAAAGATTTATTTAATAATTATGTTCTATACTTAAAAATATTTTTAGTTTCTATCCTTGCTATCATTGCTTTATTAAGTGTTCCAATCCTAGTTAAAGAGGGAAATACGCATTTTAAACATGCATTGGAATGGAATTATTTTGTTGGAGTTATATTATTTTATTTTTTAACAAGATTATTTTGGAAGAAGACCACATAATTTTCTAGGCATATGCCTAGAAAATTAGTAGTTTTGGTTCGTCGTTTTAGGCGCTACCGCCGAACCCCCCGGTCAACTATTTTAGCGCTACTCAGCTGACCTTTCTGCCCTTTAAGCTTGAACCTCTCGGTTTTTCCTTAAATGGCCAGTTAAGAGTTGCCTCTTAATTAAATATATTAAAACATGTTAAAAAAAAATTAGTATCACTTAATAGTTGTCGCGTATAAAGTGTGTGAGTTAAGTGGATAAATTATTGTTGTAAGTCTTATCGATCCAGCCTCCTCCTAGAACCTTATCCCCATAAGTATCTTTTAAATAAAATACACAAGCTTGACCTGGAGATATTCCTGTCTCTTCGTCTAATATCTCAACAGAGGCACCTTTTTTTTGAAAATTAATTTTTGCTTTTAGCAGTTTGCCTGTTGATCTTACTTTCACTCTTAAATCTCGTTTAAAATCATTTTCCTCACCAAGAATATTTATATTTTTAAGAAGTATTTTATTTACTATTAAATTTTTTTTCGTACCTACAATAATTGTATTTTTTTCACTATCAATTTTAACAACATATAAAGGTTCTTTATCAGCTATTTTAATACCTCTTCTTTGACCAATTGTATAATTAACTATTCCCTCATGATTTCCGATTTTCTCACCTTTAATGTTTAAAATGTCACCTTTTTCAAAAGATTGTGGTCTGAATTTTTTAATAATTTGACTGTAATCACCATTAGGAACAAAACAAATATCTTGACTATCAGGTTTATCCGCCACATTTAATTCTAACGAATTTGCTAATTCTCTAGTTGAGCTTTTTTCTAATTGGCCCAAGGGAAATCTTAAAAAATTTAATTGTTCTTGAGTAGTGCTAAATAGAAAATAGCTTTGATCTCTGTTATAATCTTTAGCCCTGTACATGCTGGGTTGTTTTCCGTTTTCTTTTCGAGAAACATAATGACCTGTTATTAAAGCATCAGCTCTTAAATCTTTTGCATATTTGAATAGATCTCTAAATTTTACAGTTTGATTACATTGAACGCAAGGAATTGGTGTTTCACCAGCAACATAACTATCTATGAACGAGTCAATTACCTCCGATTTAAATTTTTTTTGATAATAAAGAATTTCATGTTTTATATTTAATTTATCAGCTACTCTTTTAGCGTCTTGAATGTCTTGACCTGCACAACATTGTCTACCATTAGACGATTTTTTTGCATCATCGTACAATTTCAGAGTTATGCCAACTACATCATAGCCGGCTTTTTTCATTAAACCAGCTGCGACCGAAGAGTCCACTCCGCCAGACATTGCAACTACTACTTTTGTATTTTTAGCAGGTTTATTTATTCCTAGAGTGTTATTCATAATAACTATATATTATATCTACTAAAATTTTTCTACGATGCAATTTGATCTTGAGCCAGGTGATTACGTAATAAACCCATCAAATAAAGCTTGGGGAATAGGTCAAATTCAATCGATTGTCAAAAATAAGGTAACTGTTAATTTTCAAAATATGGGTAAACAAGTGATAAATACTGAGATAATAAAGTTAGAAAAAATTAAAAAATGAAAGAGCTTAATTTAAAAAATATATGTGAAAGTTTAGTAAATACCTTTGAGCTTGCAGGAAAAAACTCAATATCGCTTTACAAAAAAGGTTTAAAGATAAAAATCAAAAACGATAATTCACCAGTTAGCAATGGAGACATTGAGGTAAACAAGATTTTAACTGATAAAATCAATCAGTTGACACCAGATATCCCGGTTATATCTGAGGAAACTGTAAATTTAGAGGAGAAAAATAAAAATAAAGTATTTTGGTTAATAGATCCCATTGACGGGACAAAAGAATATATTGCTGGTAAAGATGAATATACATTAAATGCAGCGTTAGTTATTAATCAAAAACCGGTAATTGGATTGGTTGGAGTGCCAAAAAAAGGGAGATTGTTTTACTCATATGGTGAAGGCAAAAGTTTTTTAAAAGAAAAAGAAATTATTAAAAAGATAAGTTGCCAAAAAAAAACAGACTCAACAGAAATAAAAGCAGTATCTAGTGTTATTAAACCTTCTGATATAATTTTAAATAAGTTAAAAAGCTTTAACGTGACTTCAATATCAAAAGTTGCGAGTTCCTATAAATTCTGTCTAATTGCCAATGGTGAATTTGATATTTATGCTGCGAAAGAGAGAGCTAATGAGTGGGATTATGCTGCAGGACATGCCGTTGCTGAAGGCGCTGGCGCAACCATTACTACGCTCGACGGAAAACCTTTTCTCTATGGAAAAGAAGATTATAAAAATCCGAGTTTGTTAATTTTACGCTCAAAAAATCTCAATGATTAAAACAGTTCTTATAATAATTATTTCTGTTTCAATATTTGGTCTTATCGTATTTGTTTTAGTCAAAAATGCGATGAAAAAAAAAATTGATGAATTGGTAAAAAATAAGAAAAAACTTAAATAATTTTTATCAATTTTTCAAACTCATTTTTTTCTAATTCTAATATTTTTTTCGAAATCTCAAAACTGAAACCAGCTCTCGCTAAAATACCCATATCTTTTTTATAAAAAATTTCTCTATTTGCCACAGGTCTTATTGCCCCTATTCTTCTTTTTTTACAAAGTTTTAGTGCTGACACAAAATCGGGTTCAATCTGATCTTTTTTAATTTTTGAAAGACTGCTAGAAATATATTTTTGATCAATGCCTTTATTTCTTAAGGATTGATTAATTTTGTTTAAAGAGTAACCTCTTTTTAGCATCGATCTTGCTTTAGAGTCTGAATATAACTCATCATTTATAAATTTATTGTTTTCCAAATTTATTACAATTTTTTCTATGATTTCAGAGATGTTTTTTCTCTCTTTTGATTTTGAAAATTTTTTTAAATACTTTTTAAGTAAATAGATTTTTAATTGTTGTTTAGAAGGACTATATTTTTCAAGATAAGAGTAAGCCAAATCTCTTAAATTTGTAGTAAGTTCGTCAAATTCTTTTTGATTAAATGTGGGATTCATTGTTTATATATAATATATTATTTTTAATGATAAATAACTTACAATTATACTTAACAACAGAAAATATTTATTTAGCCACAAATTGGGGTGTTATTCCATTTTGGTTGCTTTTAATTCTTGCTCCAAATAATAGTTTAACTAAACTACTTGTTAATTCAATAATCGCACCTTTAATTTTAGGTTCCGCATATGTATTTATTGCTTATAAACTATTTTTAGATGGATTAATTTTTGAAAGTTTTAATTTATATTTTGGTCTTGCAAATTTATATACGGTATATTCAAATGAAGATTTTCTATTAATTTTTTGGTTACATTTCTTGTCTATAAGTTTATTTGTAGGTTCATGGATAGCTAGAGACTCTTTAAGATATAATATTCCAAAATTTCTTGCATCGATATGTCTTATCATGACATACTTTACAGGACCGGTTGGAATAATTTTATATTGGTTAATAAGAACTTTTTTTGCAAAAAAAATTAATCTCGATGAATAAACCTATATATTTTTATTTTGATTTTGTGAGCCCTTATTCTTTTATAGCTCACAAATTAATTAAAAGGGTTGCGCAAAAGTCATCAATAAAAATAGAGTATAGACCAGTTTTAGTAGGGGGCTTGCACAATTTAAACGGTATAAAAGCTCCTGCATTTATTCCATCTAAAGCTAGGTTTATGATTAGAGATTGTAAAATGGTTGCAGAAAATAACAAAATAAAGTTTAGATTTAATTCTTATTTTCCAATAAAAAGTTTGAATTTAATGCGTGGAGTTTTTGTCTCTGCTGAAGATAATTTTAAAAGCTATTATATTGATAAAGTTTTTGATGCTGTTTGGCAAGATGGATTAAATATGAATGATCAAAATATTATTGATAAAATTTGTAAAAAACCTTGGTATTAATCCGACAACTTTTTCTCTGAGAACTAGTTCACAAAGTATCAAAGAGCAATTAAAAAGAAAAACTAACGAAGCATATGAGTTAGGAATTTTTGGAGCTCCGACTTTTTTAGTTAATAATAAAATCTTTTGGGGTCAAGATAGATTGGAATATGCTTTAGCAGAAAGTCTTAAATAATTATTTTTTTTCTTTTTGAACAACCTCGATACCTACATTTTTGAGTGCATCAAAACCACCTTTTGCATTTGCTACATTTTTAAATCCCATGTCTCTTAAAGCTTTTGTTGCTAAAGCTGATCTAAAACCTAAAGCACAGAATAAAACTATGTTTTTAACTTTAGACATTTTTTTTTCTTGAAAGTATGAACTTTGTGGATCTAACCAAAATTCAAGCATTCCTCTAGGTATGTGAATTGAGTTTTTTAATGTGCCTTCCTTCCATAATTCCCTAATGTCTCTGACATCAATTAATGTAACCTCACCCTTTTTTTCTAATGATTTAACCTCTTCAGGACTTAGTGTTTTAATTTGTTGATTAGCCTCCTCAACAAGCTCTTTAGATGATTTTATATTCATGATACTAAGATATTAAATTTGATATAGATTGCAATGAGACAAACAAACAAAACTAAAAAATCTGGTGTTTTAAGAAAATTATTTGCTAAAATTAGTAGATTGATGGGGTACGAGCTCATTGACCAATCTAACCTCTCTTTCGTCAACTCTTCTGACGAAAATAATCCCTCAATAGTGGGAAAAAAAATAATAAATTTACCTTTGGGAGAACTTAAAATAACGAGAAAAATTAAAAGTTTTCATATAATCCTTAAGACCTGCACCTCAGTAAATTTAGTTTCGCAAAATAAAAAAAGAATTTTTGAGCGTGATAAATCTGAATACACTTTTAGAACAATTAATTCTTTAATCAAAAGCTTGAAGAAAGCCCGTGATAACACTCAAAATATTAGTTTTTTTTTTACTATTATTGATTCTGGTTCAAGCAATTCAGACCTAAGTAAAATTGAAAGTAAAATGAAAAACTCGATGATTGATTTTAATATAGAAAGCTTAAATTTAGATAAATATGATAAAAAAATAAAAGTTATTGATAAAAAAAATCCTGAAATTGAGAGAAATATGAAATCTACAATGGCAGCTATTTCAAGATCCTTTGAGTTAACAAATGCAAAAGATGGCGATCTAATATATTTTGTTGAAGACGACTATATTCATAAGGAAGACAGTATTATAGAAATGATTGCAACCTATGAAAAATTTTCGACAATTTTCGAAAGAGATATATTTCTACTTCCAGTAGATTATCCATACTTATATCAAAAAGATGAGGCGTCAGAAGTTTTGATTGGTAAAGATTATCATTGGAGATCAGTGAGAGAGTCTTTGCTTACATTTTTAACTAGTAAAAGTATAGTTGATAAATATTATGATAAATTAAAATTTATGTCTGAAAAGGAACATTCACCTTTTGAAACTATTTTGCATAAAATATACGAGGATGAAAAGTGCTTTTCACCAATACCATCTCTGGCAATTCACTGCACCAATGTTAACTCTGTTTTTGGTTTATCGCCCAATATTAATGCAAGAAAACTTTGGGATCAGAATGAAAATTAAAGAGAGACGAAAGGCACCCGTGTTTAAACTTGGTAGCACAGATGGTACAGAATTTAATTTAAAAAAAAAAAACAAGAAAATTGTTATTTTTTTTTATCCCAAAGACGATACTCCTGGCTGCACTCTTGAAACAAGAGATTTTTCAAAACTGTATAAAAAATTCAAAAGTAAAAAATGTGAAATTATTGGTATATCTAAAGACAGTATTGAAAGCCATTTGAAGTTTAAAAAGAAAAATAGGATTTCCTTTGAACTGTTGTCTGATGATAAAAAGAAAGTTCAAAAACTTTACGGTGTTTGGGGTTTAAAAACATTCTTGGGTAAGAAATTTATGGGAACAATAAGATCAACGTTCTTTATAAAAAATGGAATTGTTATTAAAGTTTGGACTAATGTAAGAGTGAAAGATCATGCAAAAGAAGTTTTAAAATTTGTATGATTAGGCCCGAATAATCCGGCCTAAATATACAAACAGAAGCGGTACCAATAAATTGATTGCCAAAAGACGTTTCTGGATTAGTTAAGGGAACTACATGTAAAAAAGGCCCGAAGGGGGTCTCCGGGCCTTAATGTTTCTCCAACTTACGAGGGAGGAGATAAGATAAGTTAACGTATTTTTAGTCTCTGATACCGTAAGCTATTACACCAACCTCAGCTTTGTCAGTTCCTAGTCTTTCAGCTTCTTTGCTTATTCTTAATCCAATTGTATTTTTTATAATTTGGAAAATAATAAACGAGACTACGAATACGAATACCACTACTGAGATAGTTCCTAGGAATTGTGCTCCAAATGTAACATCTCCATTTGTTAATGGCACTGCTAATGTACCCCATATTCCAGCTACTAAGTGTGCTGGGATGGCACCAACTACGTCGTCGATTTTCATTTTAAACAATAGTTGTACTGAGAAGTACATCAATACTCCTGCTACTGCCCCAATAAAGATTGCAGCTAACGGACTTGGTGTTAATGGCTCTGCAGTGATACCTACTAGACCGGCAATCGCGCCGTTAAGCATCATTACTACGTCAGTTTTACCACCAATTAATCTTGATACAGTTGCAGCGGCTAATACACCACCACCTGCAGCTAAGTTCGTATTGATATAAATTGTTGCAACTGATGAAACGTCTTCTAACGTACCAGAAGCTAACTGAGATCCACCATTAAATCCGAACCAACCTAACCAAAGTATAAATACTCCTAGTGTTGCTAACGGAATAGATGATGCAGCAAATGGTGTCATAGATTTGACTCCGCCGCTAGAACTAAATCTTCCAGTTCTTGCTCCAAGCACTATTGCACCTGCTAAAGCGGCAGCACCACCTGCAGCATGTACTAATGTCGAGCCAGCAAAGTCTGAAAACCCAGCAGCCGATAACCATCCACCACCCCACTGCCAACCCATTGAAATTGGATATATAAATCCAGTTAAAATTGCGGCAAATAAGAAAAATGGCCAGATCTTAATTCTTTCAGCTAACGTACCAGATACGATTGACATTGTTGTAGCACAGAACACCATCTGGAAAAACCAATCAGAACCATCAGAATATCCTGTTTCTATTGATGAATTATCACTCCATGGCGTAAATGAACCTATATATCCACCCTCTGGGATACCGTAAGCTAAATTGTAACCAACCAACCAGAACATTACTCCGGCGATTGAGTATAAACCTATATTTTTTGCACAGATTGCTGATACAGATTTTGATGTTACTAACCCTGACTCTAACATTGCGAAACCTGCGGCCATCCACATGACCAAGAAACCTGACATTAAAAATAATAGGGTATTAAAAATGTATTGTACTTCAGCAGACACTGTGGTCTCGGCATAACCTAAACCAGCGAAGCCAAAATAAATGGCTGTACCCGCTAAAAAGTAACCTAAGTATTTTTTCATAATAACTCCCTTGTTAAGCGTGGTTTATAGGATTTTAAATGTGTGATTAGAATTGAATTGTCTTGAATTGAGCTATGCAGTTTTTGCAAGTACTTCAGCCCTTATTTGATATTTTCAAATAAGGGCTAAAAGATACGTTTATCGATTAAACATTTCTTTTAAGCTTTTAGCTGGTAAAAACTTAACTTTTTGTGAAGCTGCTATTTGAATTGACTCACCAGTTCTTGGGTTTCTTCCAACTCTAGCTTTTCTTTTTGCTACTTTATAAGTTCCAAAACCCGCTATTTTAACTGTATCGTCATTTTTAAGCGCATCCAAAATAATCGTAGTTATTGAGTCAAAAGTTCTTTCAGCATCAGCTTTACTTTGGCCCAATGTGGACGATATTTTTGCTACTAATTGTTTTTTATTCATTTATGCCCCTTTTTTTACT
>JPUP01000068.1 GCA_001321855.1 SAR11 cluster bacterium PRT-SC02 | reverse complement strand
CCGCTGCTGCTTTTGCTTTTGCTTCCGCTGCTGCTTTTGCTTCCGCTGCTGCTTTTGCTTCCGCCTGAGCTTGTGCTTGTGCTTGTAATTCAGCTTTAACCTTTTCTTCTGTTGATTTTGTTTCTGAAGATTGTTCTGCTAATATCTCTGTTTTTTTATTTCCCTCACTATCTTTAGGGCCAGTATTGAAAACTCCAGTTGCTAAAAAAACTGAGACTAAAGCAACAATTATTAAGTTCATAATAAAATATTCTATCACAAAGTCGCTCGTAATTAACTCATAATTTTCTCCAAATTTCTGTATTTTTTAAATCGCGACTTTGTTGTTACACAAGGATTCTAAGTGCAAGGTTCAATGCGCCTGGCAACAGAACGCCATTCTTTTAGTTAAAAAGACGCAGTGATTTTATTCAGTTTTCAATTATTTAGTTATTTCAACGAAAGGGTTAAATATGAAAAATATTTTATTGGTGTTAACTTTAATTGTATTTTCATCTTCTGCTTTTGCAGGTTCTTGTCCGATGATGGCTGGAAAAGTTAAATCAAAAATTGAACAAGCTCAAAAACTTCATGATGCTGGAATGAAAGCTCATTCTAGTGGAGATCATGGGAAATCTGAGGAACTTTTAAATAAAGCTCTTAATCTTTTTAAAAGTTGATCAAATTTAATACTAACGGGCGCAGTTAAAAAGTGCGCCCTTAAAAAATGTTTATTTGGACGCATTGATTTAACAACAATATTTTTATAATTTAAATTTATGGAATTTTTTCTTACAATAATTGTAGTTCTATTTCTTGCTTATTATTTATTGAGCCCCGCATCGAAAGATGAGCTTAAAAGATTCAAAAGAAATGATAATTGGTCTAATATGGGATTTTAAATAAGAATTAAAGACCGAATAGCTTGTTAATTAAAAAATATCGAAATTTATAAATATACAACAATAATGTATAATAACGAATCACGTTAAGCAGTGAAAGGAGATAAAATGGAAGCAGTAATTCTTGGAGTAATAGTAATAGGAGTGTGATTACATTTCCTTGGTTAGAATGAGATCGGGGTCCAGGGGCACCT
>JPUP01000067.1 GCA_001321855.1 SAR11 cluster bacterium PRT-SC02 | reverse complement strand
TAGCTACTATATCCTCTGAGCTTAATATTGTGGATTTTAAACTTGATTTTAAATCAAGTTTTGAATTTAATTTAAGTCTACCAAATTCAGAAAGATCGTATCTATCTTTATTAAAATATAAATTTTTAAAAACTTCTTCAGCCACATCAATAGTAAGAGCTTCGCCAGGTCTCAAAATTTTGTATATGTCATTCAATGCATCATTTTTATTCAAATTTTTGTCGTTTTTAAGTGTTTCTAATAAATAAGGCCCTTTATTAATTGGATCAATATTTACAAGTTCAAGAGATGTTACATCTTCCTGAATTAATTTCTCCAAATTTTCCTCACTTATGTCAGAACCCGCTTGAACTATATTTTCTTTTTTTTTATTATTAATTTCTGTTGCAGAATACTTACCGATTAATTCTTGATTGCTTACTAGTATTTCTTGAGTTCCTTTTTCTTTAAATTTATTTGCAATTATAAAATTTAATTTATCACCTTTGTTTAATAATTTTTTATTATTTTTCGCATCTATAAGATCAAACTTGAGCTTAATTGGTCTTTTAAATTTTTCTGGTTTGAAATTTGTTTTCCAATTTTTATTTTCTTTATCATAAACAAATTTATCAGTAGTATAAAAAGTTTTAATAATTTTATCCTTGTTGAAACCTATTGCGTATAAAATTGTTGTAATTGGAAGTTTTTTCTTTCTATCAATTCTGAAGTATAATATATCTTTAGGATCAAATTCAAAGTCCAACCAAGATCCTCTTCCTGGTA
>JPUP01000066.1 GCA_001321855.1 SAR11 cluster bacterium PRT-SC02 | reverse complement strand
GATAAGTTTTTTTGCCAATCTTTAACATCGTCTCCTAATGGCACTTCTTCTGGGAGCCAATGAATTCTTTGTTGAGTTAACCATGCATCATAACACCATGGATATCTGAAGGGTTTATATACTGGATTCTCCACTAATAGCCCCATTTTTTTTGGCTCTACATTTTTAATACTATTTTTTTTTACTACTGACATGATAAACACTCCTCATATTTGTTTTCTTCATTAGTTGATTCTTTATTATTTTTGTAAACATTTTTTGTCACATCTGTTGAAGAGCCTGTATTAACATTTTCAGCTCTTTGAATTGATTTTGATCTACAATAATACAAGCTTTTCAATCCTTTTTTCCAAGCTTGAAAATGTATTTGATGTAACTCTTTTTTGTGAATATCAGCTGGGACAAATACATTTATTGATTGAGCTTGAGATATATTTGGGGTTCTATCAGCTCCTAGCTCAACAATCCATCTTTGGTCTATCTCGAAAGCAGTTTTAAAAGTATCTTTCTCTAGATCTGTTAAAAAATCTAAATGTGAAACAGATCCTTGATTAGGCGTGATTGATGACCATGTTTCATCGTCATTTTTACCATATTTGTCTAAAATTTTAGCCAAATATTTATTTCTAACATTAAATGATCCAGATAAAGTTTTATGTGTATAGCTATTAGCAGCAATCGGTTCAATTCCGGGGGAAGCGCCGCCGCAAATAACTGAAATAGAGGCTGTTGGTGCTATTGCAGTCTTATTAGAAAATCTTTCTTTAATGCCAAACTCTTCTGCATCAGGACATGGTCCTCTCTCCTCTGCTAATTTTACTGAGGCTTGATCTGCATTTTCTTGGATGTGTTTGAAAATTTTTTGGTTCCAAACTTTACTCATTACTGATCCAAATGGAATATTTTTTTGTTGAAAGAAAGAGTGAAGACCCATAACGCCTAAACCAACACTTCTCTCTCTCATAGCTGAATACTTAGCATTTTTGAAGCTATCTGGAGCTTTATTAATAAAATCACTCATAACATTATCTAAAAATCTCATTACATCCTCTATGAAAATTTTATCGTCTTTCCACTCATCATACATTTCGATGTTTAATGAGGACAAACAACAAACTGCGGTTCTCTCGTTACCTTGATTGTCTATTCCGGTTGGTAAAGTAATTTCACTACATAAATTTGAAGTTTTAACTTTAAGACCTGCTAATTTATGATGTTGAGGGATTTGTCTGTTAACTGTATCAATATAAACAATATACGGTTCTCCAGTCTCAACCCTTGCTGTTAATAGTCTTATCCATAAATTTCTTGCTGGTATAGTAGATTGCACTGATCCATCTTTAGGGCTTCTTAATGCCCATTGGGAATCTGTTTCAACAGCTCTCATAAAATCATCTGAAACTAAAACTCCATGATGTAAATTAAGCGATCTTCTATTAACGTCACCTCCTGTTGGTCTTCTCATTTCAATAAACTCTTCTATTTCAGGATGATCTATAGGAAGATAACAAGCGGCGGATCCTCTTCTTAAAGACCCTTGGCTTATTGCAAGAGTCAAAGAGTCCATAACCTTTATAAATGGTATAATGCCCGATGTTTTTCCAACTTTTCCGATTTTTTCACCAATCGATCTAAGGTTACCCCAATAACTACCTATACCTCCACCTCTAGCTGCAAGCCATACATTCTCACTCCACAAACCTAAAATTCCCTCAAGACTGTCACCCGCCTCATTCAAAAAGCATGAAATTGGTAAGCCTCTTTCGGTTCCTCCGTTGGACAGCACTGGTGTAGCTGGCATGAACCAAAGCTTACTTATATAATTATATAATCTTTGAGCGTGCAGGTTGTCGTCAGCATATGTACTTGCCACTCTAGCAAATAAATCTTGGAAGGACTCGTTTTGACCTAAATATCTATCTAAAAGTGTCGCTCTTCCAAAGTCTGTTAGATTTTGATCTCTAGCTCTATCTATTTTAATCGTAATTCCTTTATCGTTTTGAAATAACTCTGTTTCTCCTGTTAAAGAGAAGAGATCAGGTTTCTGGCTTCCTTTTTGCTCAAGACCATTTTGGTG
>JPUP01000065.1 GCA_001321855.1 SAR11 cluster bacterium PRT-SC02 | reverse complement strand
CAAAAAAAGAAATTTTTAGAGATGACGGATCTATACCATTTAGGGGTATATAAGTGCCTATTCGATAAATAATTAAAATACCTATAGTAAAAAAAATTCTGTTTTTAAGATCTGATGCTTGGCTAAATGCTCCTGGAGCTATACTTTCACTAGACATAATAATTAATTTTTAACTAAAGTAAGTTTGCCACCAATTTTTTCAATCTTACTTTTTGCGTTTTTTGAAACGTAATTGGTCGAAATATCTACCTTTATTTTCAAATCTCCAGAACCTAAGATTTTTAATTTTGAATACTTTTTATTAAGAATTTTCTTAGATATTAAGGACTTAAGATCCAAAGGTTTTTTGGGATCAATTTTACTTTTTTCGCAAAATTTTTGAATGTTTGATAAATTTATAGTTGCAATCTTGGACTTAAAAAAATTCTTGAAACCTCTTTTTGGTAATCTTCTGTATAAGGGCATTTGACCACCTTCGAAACTTTTAACAGCAACTCCTCTCCTTGATTTTTGGCCTTTGTGTCCTCTTCCAGATGTTTTCCCCTTTGTTGATCCAATTCCTCTTCCAACTCTTTGTTTTTTTTGATTAGTTTTAACTAGTTCATTAAGTCTCATTATTCACTCTCCCTCTTAGATATAATTTCAGAAATTTTTTTTCCTCTTATAGCAGAAATTAATTTAGGTGAAGTTTGAGATCTTAAACCTTTAATACATGCTTTTAAAACGTTATGAGGATTAGCTGAACCAAGAGATTTAGCAACCACGTCTTGGATTCCCAAAACTTCACAAGCTGATCTGATCGGTCCACCTGCAATTATACCGGTTCCTGAAGGTGCGGCTCTCATGAATACTTTACCAGATCCATTTTTACCAGTTACCTCACGGT
>JPUP01000064.1 GCA_001321855.1 SAR11 cluster bacterium PRT-SC02 | reverse complement strand
GAATGCAAGAGCTCTAACTCCTAAACCCATCTTGGTTCTATTTAAAAAAAAGTATAATGCGCCTGCTACCACAAAGCCTGTCACCAACATCCAAAGATATGTCATCGGCAAAGTTATACCTGCTACATTAATGGGTAATCCTAAATCAGCATGAAATGGATGTGCTGTAGGATTCCAAATCAAGTAGGCTATATTTTGGAGAATAACTGATAAACCAAATCCACAAATAATAATTCCCATACCAGCGACTGTATAACCCCCACCTTTTTTAGTTAGAGGCCTTAAAAATATTCTTTCTATAAGAACTCCAAACAAACCCATTAAAACAAAAGCAAAAAACAAACCTATAACGTATCCCACGACACCATATGCCTCAGGAAAAATTGCATAAATAAGCTCACCATCTACTAAAAAATTATAAACAGTTAAACCAGTG
Source organism: SAR11 cluster bacterium PRT-SC02 (assembly GCA_001321855.1). Lineage (GTDB taxonomy): Bacteria > Pseudomonadota > Alphaproteobacteria > Pelagibacterales > Pelagibacteraceae > Pelagilacustribacter. The sequence continues at coordinate 15,197 of JPUP01000064.1, read as the reverse complement.
AAGGCTCCTATCATAAAAAATTCACCATGTGAAAAATTTACGACATCTAATCCTGTGTAAATAAGAGAAATACCTACCGCGACTAAACCATAAATTATACCAACTGTAATACCGATTACTAATACTCCTTTGAGTGACTCAATGCTCATATCAGGGCTGGTACTTATATAAGCTAAAAAAATACCTGCAAATGTCAGCATTAAAATATTTTCAATTTTTCTGGTAAATCTAAATTTTTTAAACATTTGCTGTTGTTCCTCCTCCACCTAAATAAGAATCTTTGACAGTATCGTCATACATCAATTTTTTAGACTCTCCCTCAACATTTATTATTCCATCTTTAATTACATAGCCGTAATCAGATAATAAGAGAGCCATTCTAACATTTTGCTCGACAACCAAAACCGTTAAGCCGTCTTTTCTAATTTTATTAATATTTTTAAATATATCTAAAACGATTTGTGGAGCTAAAGCTGCACTTGGTTCATCTAGCATAATCATCTTAGGATTTGACATTAAACCTCTTCCAATACAAAGCATTTGTAATTCTCCACCTGATAACGTGGCTGCTAACTGATCTTTTCTTTCATTTAATCTTGGAAAATAATCAAAAACTTTTTCTAAATTATCTTGTAATTTTTGATTAGATTTTAAAACAAATCCTCCTAATTTTAAATTTTCTTTTACCGACATTGCAGGAAAAACATCTTTTCCTTGCGTCACTTGGACCAACCCTTTTTCAACTATCTTATGTGGTGGATCATTATGTATATCTTCACCATTAAAATTAATTGAACCACTCCAGGTTCTAATTAATCCTGAACAAGCTTTTAAAATCGTTGATTTTCCAGTTCCATTTCCTCCTAACAATGCAACTATAGATTGTGGATCCACCTTCATATTTGCACCATTTAATATTTGCACGGAACCGTAACCAGAAATAAGACCATTTATCTTTAGCATATAATACTTGATTTAAAATTCTATATTTTATTAAATACATTTAATTAAATTTGTTCTGAGACGTCAATAAAAAACGCCGAAGAACACAAAAAAAATAGAAAGAGGGGAATATGAAAAAATTAAAAACTAGTATTTCAACAATTATACTCACCGCGGGTTTAGCAATCACATCTATCGCACAGGCTAATGACATCAAAATAGGTGTTTCATTCAGAATGTTATCAGATGTAGGCTATAAACATGGTGAATTAATCACGGATACTGTTGAGCAGTGGAATTCTGAAGGCGGTATAAATGGTAGAAAAATTGATTTAATACTTTATAACGATGAGTGTAAATCAGAAAAAGGAGTAGCTAATGCTACTAAACTTGCCTATCAAGATAAAGTTCATGTAATAATTGGATCTAGCTGTAGTTCTGTAACCTTACCAATGGTTCCAGTAATCACAAAAGCTAAAGTTCCGCAAATTATACCTCACTCAACAAGTTCTAAAATCACGATGACTGGAAGTGAATATATATTCAGAGTACCTGTATCATCTAGATTCTATAAGCTTGTTCAAGGTAAATTTACTGCTGAGCAACAAGGTAAAAAGATAACATATATTTATGTGCCAGACCAAGCCAGCATGGTATTTGCTAAAGAGATGATAGAGTATATGAAATCAGAGTACGGCGTTGATCCTGTTTATGCAGTTCAAGCCGGAGAAAAAGAAACTGACTTTAGATCATACTTAATGAAAGCTAAAGCTGCTAATCCAGATGTAATTGTATTATCTGGCCTAGTCGACGAAACAGTTCGTATGCTTGTTCAATCATATGAGGTAGGAATACCAAAAAGTGTTCATAGAGTAGCAAACTCAGTAGCTTCAAAAGTGGAAGTACCAACAAACGCAGGTAAAGCTGCAGTTGGTGTTGTTTACTCAGCTGCTTTCGCTGCATCAGACACAAGACCCATAGCTAAAAAATTTGTGAAGAAGATCAAAGATAGGTACGGGGTAGTACCAGGCCACGACTTCTCACAAATGCAAGATCTTTTAGATATGCTTAAACCAGCATTGACAAAAGCTACTGCTAAGTTCTCAGGTGATCTAGCTGCTGACAGAAATGCTGTAAGAGATGCTATCGCTGGTATAACTAATTTTACTGGATTAGCTTCAGGACCAATTAGTTTTTGTGCGAATGGTTCACCAGAGTGTAGAGATGGTAACAAAACACCAGTTATGATCAAATACTCAAGAGGTGGAAAAAACTGGAAAACAGCAGTTGCTGGTACAGTTACATTCAACCCTAGTGACGGTCTATAATTAACTAAAATTTGTGAGCGGCGTTTTTTACGCCGCTCATTTTTCTTAAGAAAGTCATAAATTACTTAATGATAAAATTAGATAATGGAAAAATTTAAAAATATAATAAGGGAATATCCCTTTCTTGGTTTTATAATCGCATATTTGATACTTTTATCCGTACCTTCAATTTTTTTTACAGACTTATATCAATCACATTTAGCTAGTTTGATATTTATTAACATCATTGTCGCTGCTGGACTTAATATTGTGAAAGGATACTGCGGACAAGTAACAGTCGGCCATGTAGGCTTATATGCTGTTGGTTCATATACAGCAGGATGTATGTTTATGTATCTTGGCTCAGATTTATGGGTAACTTTGCCGGCGGCAATTATTGTTACTGGATTATTTGGAATAGCATTTGGAATACCGTCTTTTAGATTAGAAGGTCCTTATTTAGCCCTAGCTACTCTAGGTGGTGGTGAAGCAATTAGGATTTTCATAGAAAATGGTGCTTTTTTTAATTCAACATACGGCATTTCAAGTATTTCTCAGCCAGTAATTTTTGGTGTGCCTTTTGATACTCCAGATAAATATTATTATATATCTATGCCGGTGATGTTAATTGCAGTTTATTTTTCTTACAGTATTTTAAAATCATCAGTTGGAAGAGCATTTATGTCAGTAAGAGAGGATCCAATTTCTGCAGCTGCCTCTGGAATAGATATAAAAAAATACAAAATTTTAGCATTCATATTAAGCGCAATGTTTGCCGGAGCTGCTGGAGCTGTTTACGCACATCTTCCACCAGGATATATCCATCCAAATAACTATACAGTAATTGAGATGGTTACTTTTTTAGCAATGGTTGTTTTCGGAGGCCTGGGCCACATTTGGGGTGGAATAATAGGGGCAATAATAATCACAATTGTTTATGATATAACCCGTCCTCTTTATGAGTATCAATTATTTATATTTGGCCTGACAATTGTTTTAACAATTTTATTCATGCCAAAAGGGATTGGTGGATTTATTGATAAGATATTTATAGATAAAAGATTTAAAAAAAAGAAAGTTGAAGAAGGCAAGTAATGTTACTTAAAACAAAAAATTTGATGAAAGCTTTCGGTGGTTTAAAAGCTATTGACAAAGTTGATTTTGAGTTACCAGCTGGAGAAATCAGAGGAATAATCGGTCCGAATGGTTCAGGAAAAAGTACTTTTTTTAATTTAGTATCCGGGGTTTACGATCCAGATCCAGGCAGCTACATTGAATTTGATGGTCATGATATTACTAATGAACCGCCACATAAAATTGGAGCATTAGGTTTATCGAGAACTTTTCAACTTCTGAGACTTTACCAAGATATGTCAGTGATTAATAATGTAATGTCTGGCTATCATACTAGAGTAAAATATAAATTTTTAGATGCTGTAATTGGAAGAAAAAAAATATGGGATCAAGAAAAAGAGATCAAAGATGAGATGATGGAACTATTATCCTTTGTAGGACTCGCTGATTATGCAGAATTAAACGCAAGTGAGTTATCTGGAGGCCAAAGACGCTTGTTAGTTTTAGCTAGAGCAATAGCCATGAAACCAAAATTATTGATGTTGGATGAACCTGCAGCAGGACTATCTCCAGTTAACGTTGATAATCTTATGAAGATAATTATGCAATTAAAAGATAAGTATGGATTAACACTTATTATTATAGAGCATATTCTTAAAGTCGTAATGGATACTTGTAATACCGTTACAGTTCTTGATCATGGGCAGAAAATTGCCGAGGGAACACCAAATCAGGTTAAAGACGATAATGCGGTAATTGAGGCTTATTTAGGCAAGAAGATGAATGACGAAGAGATGAGAAAAGCCCTTGCAGTCTAAAATAAATTTGGTAATATTTTTATATTAAATTTCGATTTAATGAGCCAAAATATAAAAAAAATTTTCGAAAAACAAGGTTTTGTAAGACTTAAAAAGGTTTTAGATTATAAAGAGGATTTAGAACCAGTCTTAAATGATATGGCTTTTATCATGGATAGGCTTATTCATAGATTTGTGCCAAAAAGACATAAAGTGAAAATATTAAATTATGAGTTTAAGAAAAAATACTCATATTTGGTTTCTTTAAACATTCCTGAGCTTGATCAATATTTTAACATAAGACTTCCTGAAAAAAACATTAACGCTAATAGTGATTTTTTTGCAAGCCAATCAATATGGAATTTAATAAAAAATAAAAAGATTTTAGATAAGATCGAAAAAATTCTAGGATATGAAATAGCTTCTAATCCTTGTCAGAATTCAAGAATTAAACAACCTGAAAAAGGTGTTGCAAAAAGGAATTTAAATGACGGCCTAGTTGGAAGAACACCTTGGCATCAAGATGCTGGTGTTATGAATAAAAAAGGACAGAAGGGTACTGAATTAGTAACTTGTTGGATACCTTTTACTAAAACAAGAATAGAAAACGGTTGTATGCTTGCTGTAAAAGAAAGTCATAAATTTGGACTTGTTAACCATGATTTTGGAAGTAAGGGACAAGTAGAAGTCAGAGGCAAGGAAATAATTGATAAGTTGCCAACCATACCTCTTGAAGCTGATGTCGGCGATATAATATTATTAAATAGATATCTACTTCATTGTTCACTACCAAATAAATCAAAAAATTTTAGAATAAGTATGGACTTAAGATATAATAAAGCAGGTCAGCCTTCAGGAAGGGATCCATTGCCTAATTTTATTGTTAAAAGTAAAAACAAAAACAAAATAAAAGTACAAAATTACAAACAATGGATTGCTTTATGGGAAAAAGCTAAAGTAAAATGCATTCCAAGAAAATGGTCTTATAAATATCCTCTTCCTACTTTCAAAGATTCTAAAAGAGATTTACCCAATATAATTTAATGAAATCGCCATCAATGGAGAAGAATTATCTCCCTGAGTTTTTTCTTGCTTGTTTAGGTTATTTTTTATTTGTATCTCAAGATGCAATAGTTAAATATATTGCAGAAGATTATCAAATTACTCAAATAATCTTTGTTAATTCCTGGTTCGCCTTAATTCCAATTATACTATACACGCAAACTCTTAATGGTTGGAATAAACTAAAAGGTGCAAATTTTAAGGTTCATTTTTTTAGATCTTTGACTATGGCATTAGCAGTCTTCTTCGCCTACACAGGTTTTTACCTAATGCCGATGGTAACAATGTATAGCATTGTTTTTTTAACACCTCTTTTGATTACAGTTGGATCTGTGTTCTTTTTAAATGAGGTAGTAAGATGGAAAAGATTCACAGCTATTATTTTAGGTTTGATTGGCACTTTAATTTCAATCAATCCTTTTAGCACTAGTATCGATCCATATGTGTTTATAGCACTTCTTTGTCCAGTATGCGCAGCTGCAAGCTACTTGATTGTTAGAAAATATGGATATCAAGAAAGTATATTTTCATTTATTATTTATGGAAAATTATTAATGATTTTATTTTCAGGTATCTTTGTTGTTTTTTCTTTTAAAACGATGAATTTTAATGATTTAGTTTTAAACGGAATTTCAGGAATTTTTAGAGGCACAGCGATGATATTAGTTATAAATGCAGCCAGACATCTTCCAGGGGCTATTTTTGGATCAATTATTTATATTCAAATTTTTGGAGGCGTTTTACTTGGCTATTTTGTCTTTGGTGAGATACCAACTATTAACAATTATGTGGGTAATGCCATTATTATTGCAGCTGGACTTTATATTGTTATGAGAGAAATGAAGTTAAATAAAAACATAGTAACATCAACAGCAAGACACCCAACTATTCCAATAAAAAAAGATTAATGCGACATAATTGCTATTGATAATCAATCGCAGTATAATGTAAATGATAATCATTATCAATAAGGGGGATTATGAAAAAACATATAATTTTAAGCTATCTATTTTTGGTTGCATTTGCAGGAAGTTTATTCGCCAGTGAAGTAAATATATTTAGCGCAAGGCATTATGACTCTGACGTTCAGCTTTATGAAAAATTCACAGCTAAAACTGGAATTAAAGTAAATGTTGTATCAGGTAAATCTGGTGCTTTAGAGAAGAGAATAATTGAAGAGGGAGCAGACAGCAAAGCTGATCTTTATATAACAGCGGACGCTGGAAGACTAGGAGCGTTTGAAGCAAACCTTCAAGGCGGACTTACAAGTGCAGCTATTAAATCTGTTGTACCAAGTAACTTTAGAACATCAAAATGGACTGGAATAGCGAAGAGAGCCAGAATAGTTTATTTTGCTCCAGAAAGAGTGAGTGGTGCAGAATTAGCTGGTTTAACTTATGAGAGTTTAGCTGATCCTAAATGGAAAGGCAGATTAGTAATAAGGGCTTCAAACAACATTTATAATCAGTCTCTTGTAGCTTCATTAATTAAAAATAATGGAAAAGGTAAAGTCGCAGATTGGTCAAAAGGGATGGTAGCTAACATGGCTAGATCTCCAAAGGGTAATGATAGAGCTCAAATACTTGCTGTTGCAGCAGGTGAAGCAGATATCGCTGTAGCAAACACATATTACCTAGCGCTAATGTTATCTGGAAAAAAAGGTCCAGAACAACAAGCGGCTGCAAAAAAAGTAAAACCTTTCTTTCCTAATCAAGATGGAAGAGGAACTCATATGAATATTAGCGGTGCAGGACTTGTGAAAGGAGCACCGAATAAAGCTAATGCAATAAAGTTAGTCGAGTTTTTATTAAGTGAGGAAGCCCAAAATCATATTGTAAATAATACTTTTGAGTATCCAATGATAAAAGGTGTGTCTCCACATCCACTTGTTGTAAATATGGGATTAGATTTTAGACAAGATCTAAAAACTAAAGTTGTTAATTACGGTAAAAGACAAGCAGATGCTTTAGAAGTAATGACAGCAGCAGGCTGGAAGTAGTTTATTACTTATGACAAAATATAATATTTGGTTTTTTGGATCTTTATTAATTGCTACTGTTGTTGCATTACCAATAATTACAGTTTTCTTTAGCTTTTTTTCAGAAACGAGCAATTATTTTCAAGTTCTAAAAAATACATTTTTATTTGATTATATCTTAAATTCATTTTTAATTTTATTTTTTGTTTTAATTATAACTTTTTTTTTGGGGGTTTCTTGCGCGTACTTTGTTTCATTTTACGAGTTTCCATTATCTAATTTCTTTAGCTGGGCTCTAATACTTGCATTTGCAATACCTAGTTATATATTTGCATTTTCAATTATAGCTTTTTTTGAAAACTACGGTACAGCCTTCTCAATCTTAACCTTGTTATTTGGAGAATATAATTACAATCCCATAATACCTAAATTAGATGGAATGATAGGTTCAATAATTGCCATTTCTTTCTCATTATTTCCTTACGTTTATGTATTAACAAGGTCATCTTTTTTTTTTCAATCAAATAATTATATTGAAGTGGGTAAAAATCTAGGTTTGTCAGAAAAAGAAACCTTCGCTAAAATTATTTTACCTTCAGCAAGACCAGCAATAATTGCAGGTTTATCACTTGTTGCAATGGAATGTTTATCTGACTTTGGAACAGTGTCTTTTTTTAGCGTATCAACATTAACCACTGGTATATACAATTCATGGTTATCGTTTGATGATTTGAATTCAGCAAATCAAATATCATTCATTCTATTATTGTTTATACTTATATTACTTTCTATTGAGATACATTCAAGAAAAGAGGCTAAGTATCACCAACCAGGCAGAGGTTTTAAACCAATAAATAAAATAAAACTATCTGGAAAAAAAGCACTATTTGCTTTTATGTTTTGTAGTCTAGTTTTATTAATAAGTTTTATTTTTCCTGTATCTCAAATGATATATTGGAGTGTTAAATTTCCGAAATACATACAAGATATTGATATATTTAAAATTAATTTAAACACTCTTAAGCTAGTATGTTTAGCTAGTTTAGTTCTAGTTTCTATATCTTTACTTATTAATTATGGGAGTAGAATTTCAAAAAGTAAAATATTAAATTATCTAACAAATTTTTCTTTATCAGGGTACGCAATTCCTGGCATAATTTTAGCAGTGGCTTTTATTACATTATTTTCAAACATTAGTGATTTGATTACAAACAATACAAATCTTGGAAGTACAAAGAAAATATTCATTGGTTCTATATTTGGATTAGTATTGGCCTATTTTATAAGATTTTTTTCATTATCATTTAATGGAATAAAATCTAGTTATGAAAAAATTAACAGTTCTATTGATGAAAGCGCTTATTTACTGGGTTATTCAAAGATAAAAACTTTTTCTTTAATTCATGTACCGCACCTAAAATCTAATATTCTTTTAATCATCGTGTTAATATCTCTTGAAATTATTAAAGAATTGCCAATTACAATGATTTTAAGACCATTTAACTTTGAAACTTTTGCAACCCAAGCTTATGTATACGCGTCTCAGGATTTACTAGAAGCTGCAGCATTACCTTCTTTATTTTTAATATTTTGGTCTACAATCTTAATTATATTTTCATCGAAATATATACTTTCTTCCAAAAATTAATATAATATCAATTATGTCTAAGTCATTTTTCGAGATAAAAAATGGTAATTTCATTGCTAGTGAAAAAAACAAAGTAAACAATGTAAATTTAAAGATATCTGAACAAGGAGAAATTATTTCTTTACTTGGGCCATCAGGTGTTGGCAAAACTACTTTACTAAGAACTATTGCTGGTCTTCAAAAATTGAATTCCGGAGAGATTATATTAAAGGGTAGGGTTTTATCGTCAGTAAATACTCATATCGAACCAGAGAAAAGAAATATAGCTTTGTCATTTCAAGACAATTCTTTATTCCCAAACTATAAAATTATTGACAATATTAATTTTGGCAAAAAAAGATCAAATGGAAATGGATTTAATCTAAATTCAATAGATATTATAAAATTACTGCACATAGAACCTATTTTAGAAAAATTTCCTCATCAAATTAGTGCAGGTGAAGCACAAAGAGCTTCTCTGGCAAGATCTTTAATATAGAAACCTGATTTACTTTTACTCGATGAACCCTTTTCCAACATTGATCAAAATCTTAAAGAAGAAATACAAGTATCTGTTAAAAAATTGTTAAAATCTATTAATTTAACAACAATAATAGTCACGCACGATTCTTACGAAGCATTCTCTTTGGCTGACAAATGTGGAATTATTTTAAATCAAGAACTTAAACAGTATGATGTTCCGTATAATGTGCATCATGAACCAAATTCTATTGACGTTGCTAGATTTTTAAATAAAGGTGTTTTTATTGATGTAAAAGTTTTAAATAGCGATTGTGCAGTCCATAGATTAAATCATAAAGAGCTCGGTGAAATTAGAGGGAAACTATCAAGTAACTTTCCATCAGGTGCTAATGTAAAACTACTTTTACAACCAGAAGATCTAATTCATGATGATCAGAGTAAATTAAAACTTGAAGTGGTCGATAGAAAATTTAGAGGAACTAATTTCATATACACTTTAAAGACAAAAAGTGGAGAACATCTACCAGTTTTTGTGCATTCACATCATATTCATCAACACGAAAAATCAGAAAAATTTGGTATTAAATCGCCGATTTATATTGACCATCTGGTATGTTTTTAAGTAAATTCAATTATTTTGCGCCCTTAGCTCAGCTGGATAGAGCATCGGTTTTCTAAACCGAGGGTCGGAGGTTCGAATCCTTCAGGGCGCGCCATAACCATAATTTTTATCTTTAAAAATCTAATTTCAAAAGTTTATTTTTTAATTTTTTTGGTAACTGATTAAACCATTTTTTTTCTTGACCTGATTTGGGTAAAATTTCACCGTACTCAATCATTTGACTAGGCTCTAGCTCAGATATGTATACCCAAACCTGATCTTTTGATAAGTTCAAATCTTTTTTAATTGAATCTCTGAGTTTTTCTATTAATTTTTTTTTAATTACATTAGTTCTTCCGGCTCTAATATGGCCATGAAGAAAAACTTCTTTTGATTGGACAGGTTTACCTCCCATATAATGCGAACCATTTATATTTTCTTGAAAAATAACTTGTGCAAAATATGAATTAGCTCCTGTTACCTTGCTATGAATTCTCGTTATTCCTTTTGCCAATAAATCTCTTTTTGTTTTGTTTATTTTCAATTTAGAAGATTTCAAAATATAAGTTGGCATTACTTATTATAACTAAAAAAAAACTATTTTTTAGGTTGTATTTATGAGCATATTGATAATTATAAATTTTAATACTAGATGTAGTAGTGAGATTTAGTTATGTTGAAATTGTAAAATATTTGAAACATAATGTTTCGATTTTGAAATTATTTTCAAAATATATTGTTAACAATACAAAGAGAGGAAATCATAGTTATGATGAAATCAATTAAGACTTGGATTTTCGTTGGATTTGCTTCTTTATTGCTTGTGGCTTGTGGCCAAGGCGGTGGAGGTGCTGGTTCAAAAAAATCTAAAACCTTAGAAAATACAAAAAAAGCTGGTTTTGTAAAATGTGGAGTTTCACAAGGACTCCCAGGATTTTCAAATGCTGATGCGTCTGGAAATTGGACCGGTATAGATGTGGATGTATGTAGAGCTGTTGCAGCTGCTGTATTAGGCGATGCTGACAAAGTTAAATACACTCCATTAAGTGCTAAAGAAAGATTTACGGCATTAACATCAGGTGAAATCGATGTACTTGCACGTAACACAACTTGGACATTATCAAGAGATGCTGACATTGGTTTAACTTTTGTTGGTGTGAATTTTTATGATGGACAAGGTTTCATGGTAAGAAAAAATTCTGGAATTAATTCTGTGAATGATTTCAAAAATGGTATTTCTGCTTGTACAAACACAGGTACAACTACCGAGCTTAACATGAGAGACTTTTTTAACTCTAAAATCATAAGTTACGAACCAATTGCGTTTGAAAAAGCAGACGAAGTTGTTCAAGCTTATGATGCTGGAAGATGTGATACATACACAACTGACAAATCTGGTTTAGCAGCACAAAGAACAAAAATGTCAAACCCAGATGAGCATAAAGTATTACCAGAAACGATTTCTAAAGAACCATTAGGTCCTGTTGTAAGACAAGGGGATGCAGTATGGGAAGATATCGTAAGATGGTCTTTAAATACTATGATCGAAGCAGAAGAGTATGGTGTTAACTCATCAAACGCTTCTAGCCTAAAAGACTCTGAGAACCCAGCTATTAAGAGATTAGTTGGTTCTGAAGGTGAATTAGGTGCAGCATTCGGTTTAGATAACGAGTGGAGCTTAAGAATTATCGAGCAAGTTGGTAATTACGGTGAAAGCTATAAAAAACACATAGCTGATACTGGAATTTTACCTAATAGAGGTCCTAATCAATTATGGACTAAAGGTGGAATTCTTTACGTACCACCAGCAAGATAATTGCTAATAAAATTAAAAAGGGCTGGATTTATCTGGCCCTTTTTTTTACTCTCAAAATAATGATTTTTAAAAAATTCAATATTGAAAACAAAAAAGCAAGAGATTTAATCCCTCAAGCAATAACTGTTTTAGCTTTACTCTCTGTAATTATCTATTTTGCAACTAATGCTCAAATTAATATGGGCAACAGAGGAATATCATTTGGTTTTGGTTTTTTAAATCAAGAAGCATCATTTGATATTACATTTTCAATGATCGAGTATGATGGTTCACACTCGTATGGGAGAGCATTTTTAGTAGGTTTATTAAATACAATTTTAGTCTCAGTAATAGGAATATTTTTCGCAACAATTATTGGAGTAGTAGTAGGAGTATCTAGATTATCAGATAACTATTTAATAGCTAAAGTAGCTGAGTGGTATGTAGAAATCTTTAGAAATATACCTTTGATTTTACAAATTTTTTTCTGGTATTTCGCTGCTTTAAGAGCACTTCCTTTGCCTGAAAACGGTATAAGTTTTAATGATATATCATTTTTAACGATCAAAGGCTGGTATGTACCAAAATTTATATGGACTAATTTTAATATTTTTCTTTTATCAGTTATAGCTGCGTTTATTGCAATTTATTTTATTAATTCTTACGCAACTAAACAAAGAGAACAATTTGGAAAACAGCTGCCAGCAACATCTATCTCTTTAGCGACATTGATATTGATACCTTTAATTACATTTCTTTTTCTAGGAGTCTCTCTCACTTTTGAATATCCAGTTTTAAAACAATTATCATCAACAGTTTATACTTATGAAGGTGGAGTAAGTATAATTCCAGAATTAATTGCACTAGCTTTAGCTTTATCAATGTACACAGCAACATTTATTGCTGAAAATGTAAGAGCTGGAATTTTAGGAGTTGGCAAAGGTCAAAAAGAAGCTGCAGCGAGTATAGGATTAAATAAAAATCAAATTTTAAAACTTGTAGTGATGCCACAAGCATTAAGAATAATTATTCCACCAACTACTAATCAGTATTTAAATCTTACAAAAAATTCTTCATTGGCAGCAGCTATTGCTTACCCAGATATAGTGTTAGTTTTTGCTGGAACTGCTTTAATGCAAACAGGAAGAGCTATTGAAATAATTTCAATCACAATGCTTACTTATTTGACTTTAAGTATCTCAATTTCAATGTTTATGAATTGGTACAATAAAAAAATGGCTATCAAGGAAAAATAATGAATTTAATTGCTAAACCTTCAAGAGATAATATTAAAACTTATGTTCCAATAGGTTTATTTCTTGTCTCTTTAAGTTTTTTAGATGTTTTTATTAATGCTTTTTTTAAGTTTAATTTAATGGGTTTTTTACCTTCTCAATTAAGCTATTTTCTACCATTGATACTAGGCTTTATTGGATTTTACCTTATCAGAATTGAATTTAGCGGTGTTCGTTCTTTAGACGTTTTAAATAAAAATATAAATTCTAATAATTTTAATGCTTTATTAACACTTTTCACAATTTTTATTATCATAAAATCCATTCCTCCAATGTTGGACTGGTTTATTTTAGAGGCTAATTTTGTAGGTAACTCAAAAGATGATTGCACAGGTGATGGCGCTTGCTGGGTTTTTATAAAAGTTTGGTTCAATAGGTTTATGTATGGTCTTTATCCTAACGCAGAACAATGGAGAATAAATACAGCCTTTCTAATCTTATTTGCAATTGTAGGTGTTTCATTTTTCGTATCTGAAAAACTTAAAAAATACTTTATTTTATTCCTTGTTTTTGTTTTCCCATTCCTCGGAATTAAACTTATTTCAGGTGGAAGTTTCGGGTTAGAGTATGTTGAAAGTGCAGCTTGGGGCGGCCTTTCATTAACTTTTATTATTTCTGCTTTTGCAATACTTTTCTGTTTTCCAATTGGTGTAATTTTAGCATTAGGAAGAAGATCATCTTTACCAGCAATAAAATATATTTCTATAGGCTTTATAGAACTTTGGAGAGGTGTTCCGCTAATTACAGTATTATTTATGTCAGCTGTTATGTTTCCTATGTTTTTACCTGATGGAACTTTTATTGATAAATTAATAAGAGTGCTGATAGCTATTACATTGTTTGAAGCTGCATACATGGCGGAAGTTGTAAGAGGAGGGTTGCAAGCTTTACCAAAAGGTCAATACGAGGCTGCTAAATCTTTGGGAATGGGCTATTGGAGAATGAACGCGCTTATAATATTACCTCAAGCTCTTAAATTAGTGATACCTGGAATAGCAAACACTCTTTTAGCACTTGTAAAAGATACCCCATTAATTTTTGTAGTAGGTTTGATGGAGTTAGCAGGCATGATAGGTTTAGCTAAAACTAATCCTAAATGGCTTGGAATGGCGATCGAAGGCTACGTATTTGCAGGTTTAGTATTTTGGGTAATATGTTATGCTATGAGTAGATATAGTCAAAATTTAGAAAAAAAATTAAGTACTGAAAGGTAAAATGAGCAAAATTATTGAATTAAAAAAAGTAAATAAATGGTTTGACAAATTTCAAGTACTTAAGGATATCGATTTAGAGGTCAATCAACAAGAAAAAATTGTAATTTGTGGACCATCTGGATCGGGTAAATCGACATTAATAAGATGTATTAATAGACTAGAGGAACACCAAGAAGGAAACATAATTGTTGATGGGAACGAGCTTTCAGAAAATACAAAAAATATAGAAAAAATTAGAGCAGAAGTTGGAATGGTTTTTCAACAGTTTAATTTATTTCCTCATCTTTCTATTTTAGATAATTGCACATTGGCTCCTATCTGGGTGAAAAAATTACCAAAAAAAGAAGCTGAAAAAATTGCGATGGAAAATTTAGAGAGAGTTCAAATTGCAGATCAAGCAAGAAAATTTCCAGGCCAACTTTCGGGCGGACAACAACAAAGGTCAGCAATTGCAAGAGCACTTTGTATGACGCCAAAAATTATGCTTTTCGATGAACCGACATCAGCATTGGACCCAGAAATGATTAAAGAAGTTTTAGATGTTATGGTTGATCTAGCAAAAGGAGGGATGACAATGATTGTGGTCACTCATGAAATGGGTTTTGCTAAAGAAGTTGCCGACAACATGATTTTCATGGATGAGGGAAGAATAGTTGAAAAAGCGAGAACTAAAGATTTTTTTGATAATCCAAAGTCAGATAGAACTAAATTATTCTTGAGCCAAATTTTATAGCCACTTTGGTATTGGTAGTTTTTTCTCAATTAAAAATTTTTTATTGAATATTTTACTCGCATACCTTCTTCCATCATCACATAAAATCGTTACAATATTTTTACCTGGCCCCAACTCTTTTGCTAATTTGATTGCACCAGCTATATTTATGCCAGAAGAACCACCTAATACAATTTGTTGATCTTCAATCAAATTATAAACAATTTCTAATGCCTCATTGTCATCAGTTTGAAATGCGATATCTACCATAGCTTTCTCAAAGTTTTTTGTAATTCTTGATGTTCCAATC
>JPUP01000063.1 GCA_001321855.1 SAR11 cluster bacterium PRT-SC02 | reverse complement strand
TATTCTGCCTAGAGATCCCACAGCTTTTTTTATTGCCAAAGATACGTTTTTATTCATTTTTCCTTATTTTTTTGACTTAATGTTAATAAACAACTATATGTTGTGTTACAATTATGTTAATATACTATATAACATTGAAATCAATAGAACATTATAAGAACATTAAGAATTTTTTGCAAGTGGAAAATTTTGTTAATAAACATTTAACAATAAATGCCTTAATTATTGAGTAATTATTGCCCATGAAAATCAATTCAAACGGTTTTAGAGAGTATGATGCAAGATGGATTTTTGAAAAAGATATCGATTTAGAGGGAATCACTAGTTTAGGTAAGGGTCTAGGAACCCAAATAATAATTCATACAAAAAAAAACAATCCAAGAGTAATAGTCGGTCATGACTATAGATCATATAGTGAGAAAATCAAAAAGGCTCTAATAGAAGGCTTAGTGTCGACAGGCTGTTCTGTTGAAGACACTGGTTTATCTCTTTCACCAATGGTTTACTTTGCGCAATTTAATTTAAACTCAGATGCTATTGCAATGATTACTGCTAGCCATAACGAAAATGGTTGGACTGGAGTTAAAATGGGTATCAAAAAAGGTTTAACTCACGCTCCTGAAGAAATGTCTGAGCTAAAAGATATAACTTTAAACAATAAATTCAAGTCTGGAAAAGGCAACATTAAAAAAATTGATAACTTTAAAGACACTTATATTAAAGACTTGATCGAAAAAAATAAAATAAATAAAAAGATAAAAGCTGTAGTTGCTTGCGGTAATGGCACAGCAGGAATATTTGCTCCTGCAATTTTAAAAGGTATTGGTTGCGAAGTCATAGAATTAGATTGTAATTTAGACTGGTCCTTTCCTAAATATAACCCAAATCCCGAAGATCTTAAGATGCTTCATGCTATTGCTAAAGCAGTAAAAGATAATAAAGCTGATATTGGATTTGGTTTTGATGGAGATGGAGATAGGTGTGGGGTAATAGATGAACAAGGAAATGAAATTTTCTCCGATAAAATTGGATTACTTATTGCAAGAAATCTTTCGAGTAAACATAAAAACTCAA
>JPUP01000062.1 GCA_001321855.1 SAR11 cluster bacterium PRT-SC02 | reverse complement strand
ATCTACAGGCGGAAGAAATAATTATGGAAGAATTACTTCAAGACATAGAGGCGGTGGAGCAAAGCACAAATATAGAATAATTGATTTTTATAGAAATAAAATGAATACCAAGGCAACAGTCGAACGTATAGAATACGATCCTAATCGAACAGCTCATATAGCTCTAATTAATTACGAAAATAACATTAAAAATTATATTTTATGTCCTCAAGGATTGAAAAAAGGAGATATTATAGAGTCTGGAAGCAATATCGAGATTAAAATTGGAAATAACTTAAAATTAAGAGATATACCAGTAGGTACATCAGTGCATAATGTTGAATTAACTCCAGGTGGCGGTGGTAAACTTGCAAGATCTGCTGGCGCCTCGGTAGTTTTATCTGGTTACGATGGGGATTATGCAATCATTAAACTATCATCGGGTGAAACAAGAAAAATAAGAAGTGACTGTTCAGCAACTATTGGTGTAGTTTCTAACCCAGATCAAAAAAATATCAAAATCGGTAAGGCCGGAAGAAATAGATGGAGAGGTATAAGGCCTCAGTCTAGAGGTGTAGCGATGAATCCAGTTGATCATCCGCACGGAGGAGGTGAAGGAAAAACTTCTGGCGGTCGGTCACCAGTTTCACCATGGGGGCAATCTGCTAAGGGACTTAAGACAAGAAAACCTAAAAGAAGTGATAAATTTATAATATCTAGAAGGAAGAAAAGGAAGTAAATATGACTAGATCAATTTGGAAAGGACCATTCGTGCATCCAAGTTTATTAAAAAAGATCGATAAACTTAAAAGTTCCACAAATAAAAAACCAATAAAAACTTGGTCTAGAAATTCCACAATTATACCAGATTTTGTTGGTCATAGTTTTATGATTCATAATGGAAAAAGTTTTATACCAATTACTATTTCAGAAGAAATGGTAGGTCATAAACTTGGAGAATTTGCACCTACTAGAACATTTAAAGGACATACGCCGGCTGATAAAAAAGCTGCAGCAGAAGCCGCAACATCAAAATCTGATGCTAAGCCTTCACCAGCGGCTACTTCCAAACCAGGAGATACTAATGCAAAAAAATAACAATACTGTAAAAGCAATAAATAAAAACGTTAGGTGTAGTCCCAGAAAAATAGGGTTAGTTCTGGATTATATTAGAGGAAAAAAAGCTGAAATTGCTTTAAAAGATCTTGATTTTGTAAGAAAAAAAGTAGCAAGGGATATAAGCAAAACTGTGAAATCGGCTGTGGCAAATGCTGAGAATAACAATCAATTTGATATTGATAATTTATATATCAAAGAAGCCTTTGTTGGAAAATCGTTGGTAATGAAAAGGTTTAGACCAAGGGCAAAAGGCAGAGCTAGCGGTATTAAGAAACCCTTTAGCAATATCACAATTGTATTGCAAGAAAAACAGGAGAAAAAAAATGGGCCAAAAAATTAACCCTATTGGAATGAGATTAGGTATTAACC
>JPUP01000061.1 GCA_001321855.1 SAR11 cluster bacterium PRT-SC02 | reverse complement strand
TCTTTAATCATAATTTTTAACATTCTGCTTATATTATTTAGTTTTCCGGTGTTCAAGCATCTTAAGAAAGTAGACTTTCCACACCCAGATGGTCCAATTAAAGCTGTAACTTCTTTTTCTGCTATATCTATAGAGACGTCAAATAATGCCTGTTTGGATCCGTAATAAACATTTACATTTTCCGCTTTTATTTTACTCATTTAACTCCATTTCTTTTCAAATTTGTGTCTAACGATTTGAGCTGCCAAGTTCATTAAAATTAAAAAAGCTAGAAGCACCATAATACATGCAGATACTTTTTCAACGAAACCCCTCTCAGCACTTTCTGACCATATATATATCTGAACTGGTAAACTTGCAGCAGGATCAACTGGCGTACCAGGTATTGTATTCACAAAAGCAACCATTCCTATTAAAATTAAAGGGGCTGTTTCCCCTAAAGCTTGAGCCAAGCCAATTATCGTTCCAGATAAAGTTCCAGGCATTGATAGTGGCACAGTATGATGCATGGTTGTTTGCATATTACTTGCACCCATCGCTAAAGCAGCTTCTCTTATACTTGGGGGAACAGCTTTTAAAGAAGCTCTTGCAGCAATAATTATTGTTGGTAATGTCATAAGAGACAAAGTAATTCCTCCAACAAGTGGTGTCGATCTTGGTAAATTAAAAACTGCTAATAAAACACCAAGACCTAGCAAACCAAATACTATCGATGGAACAGCTGCTAAATTATTAATGTTTACTTCTATAAAATCTGTAAATTTATTTTTTGGTGCGAATTCCTCGAGATAAATTGCAGCTAACACTGCAACAGGAAATGAAAACGCTAAACATACTAGTATACTAAAAACTGTTCCCATAAACGAGCTAGCTATACCTGCTAGTTCTGCCTCTCTTGAATCAGGGCTTGTAAAAAAACTAATGTTAAACTCTGATAAAATATCCCCTCTTTCATTAAGCATATCGTAAATCTGCAGCTGATAATCATTTACTCTTCTATTCTCCTCAGGAATATCTCTTGGATAATTTCCCTTATGAACTTGATCAACATCATCAGAAGCTGTTAATTTTATGGGAACTATTTTACCCAGAAAGTCTGGATTTTTTAAAAGTAGATCTTTAACCTCTGTCTCATATTTATACGAAACCATTTGTATCAATTGACGATCCTCTTCTTCAGGAAGTCCGGGATCTAATGAGGTCATAGCTTTGTAAGCAACATCATAATAGTCTGCATTTTCTAGATCATCTTTTGATGGGCTTTCTGCATCGATTAAAAGTAATTCTTTATCATAATGAACTTCTGTTACTATCCAAGTTTTTTGGAAAGCTGAGTAACCTTTTGAAAATATCTGAAACATAAAAACTGCTAAAAAGGTTAAAGCTAATCCTATAGCTATTTTGCCATACCATTGAAATCTTCTTTCAGCGTTATATCTTTTTTTTAATAAATTTTTCTTAAAACTATTCATATTTTTCCCTATATTTTTTAACAACTGAAAGAGCGATTACATTTAAGAATAAAGTTACTATAAATAAAGATATTCCTAAGGCAAAAGCTGATTGAGTTTTTGGATCTCCAAATTGTTGGTCTCCAATTAAAATTACTACAATTTGTGCTGTAATGGTTGAAGTTGACTCAAGGGGATTCATTGTAAGATTAGCCGCTAGTCCTGAGGCCATTACAACAATCATTGTTTCTCCCACCGCTCTTGATACTGCTAAAAGTATCGAACCTACGATACCAGGTAAGGCTGCTGGAAAAATTACTTTTTTTACAGTTTCAGATTTTGTTGCGCCCATTGCGTAACTTCCATCTCTTAAATTTTGCGGTACTGCTGTTATAACGTCATCGCTTAGACTTGAAATAAAAGGAATTATCATTACTCCCATAACTGCTCCTGCAGCTAAAGCGCTCTCCGCTGAAACTTCTAGACCCATAGCATTACCTATTTCTTTGACAAAAGGACCGACGGTTAAAGCTGCAAAAAAACCATACACCACTGTTGGAATACCAGCTAAAATCTCAATAATAGGTTTCGCATATTTTCTTACGCCTCTTCCAGCATACTCAGATAGATATATCCCGCTCAGCAAACCTATGGGGATGGCAACACACATTGCAATAAAAGCAATAAAAAAAGTTCCAGCAAATAAAGGCACAGCTCCGAAAGCATCCTTCATTAATTCAGGATCTGGTTGGCCATCTCTTACAAAAGTTTTAGCAGGATACCAATGAGTTCCGAATATAAAGTCAAAGATTTTTACTGCTTGAAAAAACCTAATCGCTTCGAATAAAAGTGAAAAAACTATTCCGATTGTAACTAAAACTGCGCCTAATGATGCAACAAATAACACCCATTTAAGAAAAATTTCTACTGGTTCTCTCATGCGATCATTTTTCTGAACAGATCTATATGCAAAACTCAGAGATAAAATTAAAATTGCTAAAATAATTGCTACTTTAGCGCTGTTAGCTATTCCTTTTAATTGAATGTACTTATTAGCAGACTCATCTAGAAAATTAGTAATATTTCCCGTGTAAGTTCCTGCGGCTAATGATTTAACCTTTGTGTAAATAAGCTGAAGCTCATTTTTAGTTAAGTTCTGATCAGTGTAATCTTGTAAAATAAATGTTTTAACTATTGATGGTTCAAAAACTGACCAAAGAGCAAAAATTATTAATGCTGGGGCAGCACACCAAGCAGCTAAATAATATCCATAAAATTTTGGTAATGCCGTAAGTCTTTGTGATGATTGAATAACTAGAGCTTTTTTTCTACCGAAATAATAACTTGTGAAAGCTAAGAGAATAATAAAAGTTACAAGTATTAAATTCATATAAAGCTTCCAGAGATAAAAAGGGGGTAAAATACCCCCTTTTTGTTTAATTGATACTACTACTTCTTAGCAGGCATGTTAACTAACTTCGTAGCGTTAGTTCTAGATGTTTTGTATAACTTGCCATCTAGAGGTACTAGCCCGATATCAGTTAAATAACCTTTTTTACCCATAGCTTTTTTACTTGTGAACTCTTTTACGAATTCATGTAAGCCTGGTACAACGCCCACGTGAGCTTTTTTCACGTAGAAGAATAAAGGTCTTGCAACTGCATAACTGTAATCTTGAATCGAAGATAGACTTGGTTGACCACCTTCAATGCTGGCAGCTTGCAATTTATCTTTTGCAGCTAAGAAATAACTGAAACCAAAGAAACCGAACATTTCTTTGTCCGCAGCTAATTTTTGAATAATAAGTGAGTCGTTTTCACCAACTTCAATTACCGCACCATCTTCTCTTAACGCTTTATATTTAGCGCCAGCTTTTTTAGAAGCATCATCGATACCTTTTTTCATTACTAATGAATTCCAGGCATCTCTTGTTCCTGATGTTCCTGGAGGCACCATAACTTTGATAGGGTAGTTTGGTAATGATGAGTCGATATCACTCCAATTTTTATATGGATTTGGTACTAACGCACCATCTTTAGCAACTTCTTTTGCTAATGCTGCCCATAATTGTTTTTTTGTAAAGTTTACTGGTTTAGCATCTTTAGAATAAGCTAACGTTATTCCATCGTTACCAACTGTAATTTCTACAATTTCTTCAACTCCATTTTTTTGACATAGCGCATACTCTTTAGCCTTCATAGCTCTAGATGCATTTGTTATGTCTGGGTGCTCTGTACCAACTCCGGCACAGAATAATTTAGCTCCACCACCTGTTCCTGTTGACTCGATTACTGGAGTTTTAAATTTACCAGACGAACCAAATCTTTCAGCAACGATTGTTGCATAAGGGAATACAGTTGAAGAACCTACGATTTTTATCTGATCTCTAGCTTGAGCAGAAGTTACAACTAACATTGCAACTAATGAAGCTAAAGCGATTGATAGTTTTCTCATTGTTTATCCTTTCATTTATTAATTAATTAACAAACATTGGATTCATAGAATCAAGAGGACTCTTAATTATTACAGATATGTTACAAATTTATTAAAATGATAACTTTTTAGTTGAACTTTCTAGTTATCTCGATTTGTTGATAATCAGAGGCTAAAGACCCTCCGCAACTAAAAGGTCTTACTTTATTTTTAACTGCGTAGGATTGAGTTGGCTTTAATGTAACTTCTAGTTGTACAAAGTTAACTAATTTTTGTGTAAAACCTTTATCATATCTCCAAGCATTCCATTGTGTTGGAGCGGTGAATACTTCACTTAAATAAGATGCAGCTTTTGAGTGAATCATATTGCTCTCGTTTTGTCCTTTTAAAAGATTATTTTTAACTTTTTCAAAAATTTTTCTACATTTAATTGAGTCCACCATGTACGAGTTAGCATTTAAATGAGTGCTCATCGGTGCTGACACAATTAATTGAATTCCTTCGTCTCTTCTAGAAAATAAAGCTTCAGTATAAATTGTAGATACATTTTTATTATCTACTTCAAGAACTAAATCGTTTTTAGCTTGCCTAAGATCGTTTTTAAGTCTTAAAAGTCCAAGATCAAAAACTGTAAGAGGTTGAGAACGTAAAGTTTTCTCAATTAAGTTTACATCTGCCTTAACAGTTGTAAAAGTTAAAGTTAATAAAACCAGAATTATATAATTTGTTATTCTAGTCATACGAGAATTTTAACTATTTTGCTGTCTATCTCAAGACATAATTTAATAAAATTTTGATATTTGCTAAAATTTAGAAAAATGAACCTTTATTTCAGTGCCACTTTGAGCTTCACTTTTTATTTCTAACTCACCTCTATGCTGATTAACAATGTGCTTCACGATCGCCATTCCAAGTCCAGTACCACCAACTTTTTTACTTTTAGCAGCATCAACTCTAAAAAATATTTCTGTTATTCTAGGAATTTGTTCAGTTGGAATTCCAATACCATTATCTTTAATGGACACGGTATAAGAGTCTCCTATTACTTTTCCGTTACCTTGCCCACAATTAATTTCAATCTTTTTGTTTTTATCTGAATATTTTATACTATTATCAATAATATTTGAAAAAACTTCAATTAATTTTTCATGATCGCCTTTAATAAAGAAATCATCTTTTATATTATTTTTAAATTCAAAAGGTTTTAAATTTTTTTGATGGATATCTTCAACGTTATTTAAAATTTCTTTTAAATTTACTTTATCTTGAGGCTGTATATGTTCCTCTAACTCAATTTTACTTAGTGAAAGTAAATCTTTAATTAAGCTTTCCATCCTATCAGCTTGCTCAAGCATTATCGGTATGAATTTTTTTTGTGCTTCTAAATCATCTTTCGCATGTCCGCTTATAGTTTCTAGAAATCCTTTAATAGAAACTAAAGGCGTTTTAAGTTCATGGCTTACATTGGCTACAAAATCAGATTTGAACCTTTGCGCTTTTATAATATCAGTTAAATCTTTTAGAAATAAAACAACTGAGTCAGGATCATCGACGTATGAGGTCGGTCCAGAGAATAGATGAACTTTAAAGAACTGAAATGAGGGAGAGGATAATTCTAAATCCATAGTAATTGTCTCTTTTTTTAAAAGCACTAAATCAATATTTTGGAGTAAATCAGGAACTCTCAATAAAGTAGCCACGTGCTTATTTAAATTATTTTCTCCAAATTTTTTTTTTGCACTATTATTAAAAAATTTGATATTTTTAAATTTATCTACAATTAAAATTAGATCATCGATTTGATTTATAATCTTTACTTGCTCATTAGTTTTTTCAATATTTTCATTGGTGATGTCTTCTATCCCCTCTTCAGTATCACCTGGTTTATTCTCTCTATTAATATCAGATCTTGCCTCCATACCTGCTACAATTGATTTTCTGGATACTGCAATCACTACGATCACAATTATTCCAGCAAGAGAGTAAAATAATAATTCCATGATTTGATTATACTTTAAAGATATAGACTAAAGAAATATTTTTTAGCGGTTTGATACCGCACTATTTAAAAAGATTTTTGCGCAATTTTCCCAGGTATATTTTTTTGCATGCTCAATGCAAGCGCTTCTATCAGACTTAAGAGCTTCAATTGCTGCTTTTTTAAGATCGTTGTTTAACGAGCCAATGTTTGTACCGTTAAAAATATCTTTTGGTCCAGCAACAGGATAAGCAGCTACTGGCAATCCACATTTTAAAGCTTCTATAATTACAATTCCAAAAGTATCTGTTTTGCTCGGGAAAACAAAAACATCAGAAGAAGCAAAGTAACTTGCAAGCTCACCATTTGTTCTCTCTCCTTTAAATATCGCTTCAGGATATTCTTTTTTAAGTTTATCTAAATCAGGTCCTTTACCGACAACTAATTTCGTACCTTCTAAATCTAAATCCAGAAATGCTCTTATATTCTTTTCAATAGATACTCTTCCCACATAAAGATAAATTGGTCTTTTATATTCTAAATTAATCTTTTTTGGTTTTTGGAATGCACCGTGATTTGCTCCTCTAGTCCAAACAACCATCTTATCCTTGTCAAAACCAATATCTTGAAGTTCATTTTTCATTGACTGAGTTGTTACTAAAATTTTTTCAGCCTTTGAGTGAAATCCTTTAAGGAACATTTGAGCAAGTTTAATTGGCAAATAAGGGTAGTATAGCTTCAAATATTTATCAAATTGAGTATGGTAAGACGTGGTAAACTTAAGCTTATTTTTTACACAATATCTTTTTGCAAATATTCCTATCGGGCCTTCTGTAGCTATGTGAATTATGTCAGCATCGGCTTTAGAAATTAATTTACCCACTCTAGGCCAAACATTAAGAGAAAGTTTTATTTCATTATATTTTGGCATTGGTACGGTAAAAAATTGATTAGGCTCAATATATTCAACTTGGTGGCCAATTTTTTTTAATTCATCGCCAAGATTTTTTAAAGTTCTACAAACACCGTTCACTTGCGGATACCAAGCATCGGTAACGATTAAAATTTTCATTTATTTACTACTTTTAGATACGGTTCGTAATCAACAACATCACCTCTGATTTTGTCCCAGTCAATAACTTCCATGCGACCATCAAAATGTTCTACCAAGAAAGTTGCACCTTCTACCCAATCACCACAATTTAAATATCTCACGCCATCTAAGACTTGATCGGCAGAATGATGAATATGACCACAAATTATTCCATCAACATTTTTTCTTTTAGCATAAATTGCTAAAGTTGTTTCATAATCACCTATATATTTTACAGCGTTCTTAACTTTGTGTTTTAAATATTTTGCTAAGGACCAATTACCCTTTTTAAATAATCTTCTAAAAAAATTGATAACAACATTAAACTCAAGTAAAAAACTATAAGCAATAGCTCCTACTTTTGATAGCCATGGAGCATATTTCATCACTCCATCCCAGGCATCACCATGAACAACAATATACTTTTTATTATCTGAGCTTACATGTATGGCTCTATTTACAACTTCAATATCGCCAAAATGTAATGGTATAAATTTTCTGAAGACATCATCATGATTTCCAACAATATATTTTACTTTTGTTCCATGTCTTGCTTTTCTTAACGTTTTTTGAATCACATCATTATGTTCTTGAGGCCAGTAAAATTTTGTTTTTAAAGCCCAAACATCAATTATATCACCAACAAGATATAAATTCTCTGACCTTGAATGTTTGTAAAATTCTAATAATTTGTTTGCTGCACTTTTTCTATGCCCAAGGTGCAAGTCGGAAATAAAGATGCTTTTGTAATTTAAAATCTTTCCCTTAGATTTAGTTTGAATTGTTTCCATATTTTTTATAAAACGAATCTCTAGTAAAAGTAGAATCATAAATATGTTACAGAATTGTTAAAATATGAATAAAAAATTGAGTTTTGCGGTGATATTTAACGCAAATGCAGCAGGTGGTAGAAAACTTAGATTAATTAACAAGGTCATTAATCTTTTAGAAAAAAATCATATTGTAGATCTTTTTAAAACCGAAAGCGAAGATCATGCAAGGAATGTATTTAAAGAATTGTCTAATAAAAAATTTGATCGGTTAGTATTTGCTGGCGGTGACGGGAGCGTATGTTTTGGTATTAATGAAATGTTTAAAAGTGATAATCTAAAAGACAAATTAGTTGGATACATACCTGCTGGCACTGTAAATATTTTACAAATAGAAACTCAAATTAAGAAAAAGGCGGAGGAGATTTACAACGTCCTAGTATCAGATAATCATAAGAAAATTTCATTAGCAAAAATAAATGATAAGTACTTTTTCTTGATGGCTGGTGTAGGTTTTGACTCTCGAATTGTTGAGTCCATAAATACTAATATTAAAAAGTATCTTGGAAAAGTAATTTTCGCTTTAAAAGGTTTTCAGCATTTTTTATTTTTAAAAAATAATAAAATGGAGGTTAAGGTAGATAATGAAAAAATTATGGCTGATTGGATTTTATGTACTAATTCAAAATACTATGCTGGTCCCCATTCTATAACTAATGATACCAATATATTTGAAAACAGGATAGTGGCTTACATATTTAAAGACCTGACCAGAATAAAATTACTTTATTATGTTTGGTTAATTTTAACCAAAGGCGACTTAACTCCTGCAAAAAGTGTAATTAAAAAAGAATTGAACAGATTAAAAATAAATGGTGTAAACAATAAAGTTCTATCACAAGTTGATGGTGAAAATTGTGGTTACGTAAACAGTCTTGAAATCCAAAAAACAGACAGATTTATAAATTTATTAGTTCCGTAGGATTTTCTAAATCTTTTCAACTTTTAGTTTAAAAGATTTTTCTTAATTTCATTTGAAAAATTTTTTAGATTATTTTATATTTTTTTTTTTGGAGGAACAATATGAAAAAAAAGTTAAAAAAAAACGAAAAGAAAAAGAAAAAAAATACTAAAATCAATTGATAAGCTTAAAAATAAGATAAGCACTAAACAAAAAAAACTATCAAAGATTGATCTAAAGATAGCTAGTATCGAGAAAAAAATCGCTGAAAAAAAAGCTAACAAAAATAAAGAACCTATCACAGCATCTTTAAATAATTAGTTTATAAAGTAATTAAATGCCCCTGATTTAAAAACATCAGGGGTTTATTTTACTTTACCAAAAACGTTTAAAAGTATAACACCCACTATTATTAAAGTTAGCCCGATTGTGCCATAAAGATTAGGGGTCTGATTATACTTTAAAATTCCAAAAAAAGTTACAGCTGTAATTGTTAGGGCTCCGTAAGTAGCATAAGTAAATCCTACTGGGATAATACTCATAGCTCTCGATAAGCAGAAAATGCATACAACAATACTTATAATACAAAAAACAGTAGGGTAAAGCTTTGTAAAACTTTCTGTGGTTTTAAGAAAACCATTCGACGCAATACCGCTTATGATTGCAAAAACTAAATAAATATATCCTGTGAACAAACTTATACTTTTCATTTTGCTTTTGAGAATTGTCCGCCGTCTTTATATCTCCACAACCATTTTTTCATAGCCTCCTCGACGTCTAGTGGTGTGATGCCTAAATCTTTTAAAGTTAGATTATTATTAGAAACAATATTGTCTCCCTCAGAGAGAATTTCACATTGATCTCTAGTTAAGATAGGTGGAATTGGCAAAAGATCAGTGATTGAACTTTGTATTTTTGCAATAGGCATTGGCATTTCTATTACAAATCTTTTTTTTTTAATTGTAGATAAAATTGATTTTACCATTTCACCAAAGCTTATGACTTTAGGTCCTCCTATCTCATAAGTACATCCTTCATTTTTTTTTAACTCAATTGATTTTAAAATAGCACTAGCTACATCCGAAACTAAAATAGGTTGAAATTTATAATTAATATTTACCAAAGGTATCACTGGTAAAAAACTTAGTTTTGAAAAAAGATTTGTAAAATTGTCCTCTGTTCCACAAACAACACTAGGTCTTATAATTATCGTGTTTTTAAAATTTAAAAGCGATTTCTCCTCGCCGTGAAATTTAGATCTCTGATAAGATGATCTGGAATCTTTGCTTGCTCCTATCGCGCTTAAATGAATAAACTTTTTTACTTTATGTTTTTCGCACATCCTAGAAATGACATCTGGTAAATCCGAATGAATTTTTTTAAATTTTTGTTTCCTATTTTCATAAAGTATACCTATAAGATTTATCACCACATCAGAATTACTTATTGCTTCCTCAATTTTATCAAGATTGTTAGAATTAAATTCTATTAATTCTATTGAACCTGGAGGGGCCTGAGTTTTGATATATCCTTTTTGAAAGGGTTTTCTGGTCGGTATGATGCATCTATATTGCTTATTGGTCAAATTTCGAACAAGATATCGTCCTATAAATCCACCACCACCTAGTATTGTTGCTATTGGGTAATCGTTCATGGTATTTAGAATAATTATATGAAAATACATAAAATTCAAGGTGACATAACAAAGGAGATAGCCTCTTCGTTTAGTAATAGTGTTGCAATTGATACGGAAGCCACAGGTTTACAGATCCCAGAACGAGATAAACTTAGTCTTATTCAAATTTGTGGCAAAGGAACAGACGTTTATATAATTCAGCCTGACAAAAATAATTTTAAAGCACCAAATTTAGTATCCGTTTTTGAAAATGAAAAAATTCAAAAAATTGGGCATTTCTTAAGATTTGATAAAAATGCGATCGAATTTTTTTTAAAATGTAAAATTAAAAATATTTTTGATACGAAAATAGCTTCAAAGGTAGTGAGAACTTATACTGACGCACACGGCTTAAAAAACTTAGTTTTTGAATTTTGTAATAAAAATTTGGACAAGCGACAAGGAAGCTCAGATTGGAATAAAGATATTAATGATTTTACAGACAAGCAGTTAGAGTATGCTGCATCAGATGTAATATATCTTCATAAAATAAAAGAAGAGCTTGAAAAAATGTTAGTTAGAGAAAAAAGAATGGACTTATATAACAGATGTATAAAATTTCTTGATACAAGAATAGAACTAGACCAAAGTGGATTTAAATTTGATATATTTGAACATTAATGAAAAAAATTAATCTTATAAGAGTTGCAAAAAAATCTGCTGATATTCAAATATCAGAATTAAAAAAAATTAAAAAAATATTTAATAAATCATTTTTGAAAGCGGTTGAAACAATAATTAGCTGTAAAGGAAAAGTTATAACTGCTGGAATAGGAAAAAGCGGTTTAATAGCAAGAAAAGTATCCGCTACTTTATCGTCTGTTGGAATATCATCATTTTATCTTAACCCAGGTGAAGCTAATCACGGCGATCTCGGCCAAATAGATAAAAGAGATGTTTTGTTAGTATTTTCTTACTCAGGCAATACTTCTGAAATTAATAATATGTTAAAGTATGCTAATAGATTTAATATTCCTATCATTGGAGTTGCCTCAAAAAAAAATAGTATTTTATTAAATGCGAGTAATATTAAAATATTACTTCCAAAAGTGACAGAGGCTGATCCAACTAATATGGTACCGACATCCTCAACTTCAATCACTCTTCTTTTTGGCGACTGCTTAGCTGTTGCACTTATGAATAAAATAAAATTTTCTAAGGATAAATTTAAAATTTTTCATCCTGGTGGAAACATAGGAAATAGCTTGATGACAGTAAAAGATATCATGATTTCGGGTAATAAACTTCCATTGGCAAGCTCAAATTGTAAAATTCAAAAAGCAATTAAAATTATAAATCAAAAAAACCTAGGAATAGTTATTTTTGTTAAAAACAAAATTATTAAAGGTGTTATGACAGATGGAGATGCAAGAAGAGGTCTTAAATTTTTTTCAGCTGACACAAAAGTTGAAAAATTTATGACAAAAAACCCTTTTGTTGTTGATGAAAATACCTCTGCAAGTAAAGCCTTGGCAATTATGAATGAAAAAAAAATCACTAGTCTTATTGTGCATGCTTCACATAACAAAAAGAAAGTAATAGGTTTAGTGCATATTCATTCTCTTTTAAAATTTGGGATAAAGTGACAAAAAGAAAGAAAAAAATTTTAAAAATACAAATATTATTATTATTTATAGGAATTATTATTATTTATTTTACTTACTATAATAAGGAAAGAAATAATCTAGAAAATATAAATAAAACTGAAAAAATTTTAAATGAAGATAAAAATTTAAATCAAAACCAAAATGTAGATAATAAAACATCTAGTGTATTTGAGGATGTTGAATACAAAGGAATAGACTCTGCTGGAAATCGATTTTCAGTAGAGTCTGAGAGGGCAGAATTTGAGATAG
Source organism: SAR11 cluster bacterium PRT-SC02 (assembly GCA_001321855.1). Classification (GTDB taxonomy): domain Bacteria; phylum Pseudomonadota; class Alphaproteobacteria; order Pelagibacterales; family Pelagibacteraceae; genus Pelagilacustribacter. The sequence goes on along the minus strand of JPUP01000061.1, from coordinate 3,065 downwards.
ATAACCCAAATATGATTAAAATGACAAAAATGATTGCCTTTTTTTTCTTTAAAGACGGAACTGCACTTAAAATTATAGGAGATTACGGAACTTACAATAATATTTTGCATGATATGACTTTCAGAGAAAATATAATAGCGGAGTATGAAAACAATTACTTATATGCTAATAATTTGGATTATTTCAACTCAAAAAGAAAACTTAATATTTTTGGTGAGGTAACAGGTGATAGTAATGTTGGTAATATAATGGCTGATAAACTTAGTATTGATTTAGATAAAGAAAAATTAGATATATCAATGTTTGGTGAAGAAAAAATAAAAGTTAAAATTAAAGACTGATGAAAAAAGGTTTCAGAATAATAAAATTCAAAAAAAATAAACCCATATTTGAGGTAAGGGATCTAACAAAATCATATGATGGAAGAGCAATTTTGAAAAAAATATCTATGGAAGTCCATCCTGGTGAAATTGTAGGCCTATTAGGCCCTAACGGTTCTGGAAAGTCCACTTTGTATAGTGTTATAATTGGTGAGGCTATTGCCGATAGGGGAAAAATAATATTAAACGGAAAAGATATCTCAGACTTACCAATTTTCGAAAGAGTAAACTTTGGAATTGGCTACCTAAGTCAAAATAGAAGTATATTTGACATGTCAGTGTATGACAATTTAATGGGCATATGTCAGCTTTCAATCAAAGAAACAGAAAAACAAGTCAACACTGTTGAACAATTGTTAGATGAATTTAATTTACAACATCTTAGAAACTTGAATGGTAATGTTTTGTCTGGAGGTGAGGTAAGAAGACTTATGATGGCTAGAATAATGATTAAGAAACCTTCAGTGATATTGCTTGATGAACCTATGGCTGCCTTAGACCCAATTGTTGTTCAGGAAATTCAAAAATATATATTAAAAATACAATCCTATGGTTGTTCAATAATAATTACAGATCACCAAGTCCAAAATTTGTTTGATATTGTAGATAGAGCATATGTTTTAGGTGAACAATCAATAATCGCCAAGGGTACTCCAAAAGAAATACTAAAATCATCTAAAGCAATTGAGCTTTATTTTGGAAAACAATTTTCTTAAATTTTAGATGAAAACAAAAAGTTTTGATGTTGAGTTAAATAAAAAAATAAAAAATTTCAAGAAAACAATTAATGTGGACAGTGATAAGTCTTTGTCTATAAGATCCTTTTTGATTGGGTCTATAAGTCATAATATTTCTGAATTAGATAATGTCTTGGAATCTGAGGATGTTGGGTCAACTATAACTTGTCTTAAAGATCTGGGAATAAAAATAAACAAAATATCAGAGGGAAAATATAATGTTTTTGGAAAAGGGCTCGGTTCTTTAGCTGCAAAAAAGAACACGATTTTAAATTTTGGAAATTCTGGGACATTAGCAAGACTTCTTATAGGTATACTTTCGACTACACCCAACATAAAAGTTAAACTTACTGGTGATGAATCTTTAAAAAAAAGAAATATGGCGGAAGTAATCCAAATTATGAGAGCATTTGGAGCAGACTTTAAACCAAAAAAAAAATCAAATCTTCCAATAGAAATTAAATCTTCTGATATGCCAATTGCAATAAGTTACAAAGCAAATGTATCGGCACAGTTAAAGAGTGCTGCTATCTTAGCCGGATTAAATTCATTTGGTAATACAGAAATTATAGAAGATTTAAAGTTTCAGAGCAGAGATCACACTGAAAATTTATTACTTAATAATTCAAACTCTATCCAAATCAAAACAGATAAAACTAAAAAGATAATTGTTAAAGGCCAAAGTTACTTAAAAAATTTTTCTTTTAAAATTCCAGGAGATCCTTCATCCGCAGCCTTTTTTGCTGCTCTCACTCTTTTAACAAAAAATTCAAGTTTGAGAATTAAAAATGTAGGACTTAACCCTAAAAGAATCGGATTTTATAAGATTTTAAAAAATTCAGGTGCAAAAATTGCATTTAAAAATAAAAAAAAATTACAAGGAGAAATTATTGGAGATATAATCATAAAAAGTTCAAATCTTAAACCACTAAAAGTTAAAAAAAATTTTTATGTTAGTGCAACTGATGAATATCCAATTATGTTCGTAATCGCAGCTCTCACGAAAGGGATATCTTGTTTTAAAGGAATTGAAGGTCTTAAAAATAAAGAAAGTGATAGAGTAAAAGAAATGCAAAAGATTTTAAAGGCAGTTGGTATCAAAAGTATTTATAAAAATAAAGAGCTCAAGATTTTTGGGAAGGAATATAATCGTAGTGTAAATAAAAAAATTTTTATTCCTAACCTTAAAGATCATAGAATTTGCATGAGTAGCGCTATTCTTGCTCTCTTGACGGGTAATAATATCTATATTAAGAATTTTGAAACAGTGAATACTTCTTCACCATCTTTTTTAAAAATAATAAAAAAATTAAATGGAAATTTTAAAGTTAAAACCAAAAGATAAATTCCAAATAGCTGCTGATGGCTCAGCCGCCAGTGGTAAAACAACGGGAGCAAAGTTAATAGCGAAAAAGTATAAATTAAAATTTCTTTCTTCAGGTATGCTATATAGATATGCTGCATTTTTAATTCTTAAATATCGCCCGGTAAATAAAATTTCATTTTTAAAAAAAAAATTTAACAAACTTAATATAAAAAAATTGAAAAAGATAAGACTTAAATCAAACAAAATTACAGATTTTACATCTGAAATAGCAAAAGAAAATAAAATTAGAACGATATTGAAGTTATATCAAAAAAAATTTTCAAAAAAATATAAAAGAATTTGTATAGAGGGTCGAGATATTGGAACGGTTATTTTACCAAAAGCTGACATAAAATTTTTTTTTATTTGTGACCTCAAAACAGCCTCAAAAAGAAGATTTAAGGAACTAAAAAAGAAAGAAAAAAAAATTAAACTAAATGATGTTAAAAAATCAATAAAACTAAGGAATTTTAGAGATAAAAAACGAAAGAATAGTCCTTTACTGAAAAGCGATGATGCTATAATTGTGAACACCGGAAAACTAAATAATATAAGCAGAATGTTAAAAATTATGATTAAAGA
>JPUP01000060.1 GCA_001321855.1 SAR11 cluster bacterium PRT-SC02 | reverse complement strand
TAATTTCTTTGTTTATTACTTTGTTTTTATTTTCCTCAAATTTAATACTATCTTTCTCTTTTCTTAAACCTGCAAAAGCCATTTTTGTGCCTTTGATATAAGCCTGAGGTTTTATTAAGTAACTATTCATTTCCTCAAATGACCATTCTTTCGCATAAGCTATCATAGCTTTAGAGTACTTATAATCACTTACAGAGCCAGCAGTTCGTCCAATCACACTCCATAGATTAGGACCAATCATATTTTTTCCATCGCTCGCAATTTGATGACAAGCACTACATTTTTTGAAAACTTTTTCACCGTGAGCTAAATCCCCCATGGCTAGTAAAGCTTTTATATCAACTTCAACTTTTTCCTCTACGGTCTCACTAACTTGACTTGCAGTTTTTGCAGGCTCTAATCCCTCGACTTTGTAAGCTGATTGTTCTGGTTTATCTACAAAGAATAAATAATCAGCAAATTTACCAATTCCAATGATTATTAAAGCAGCGAGCAAAACTGCGGCTATTATTTTGTTTATCTCGAAACTATCCATATTTTTGACAATAAGTTAATTCAGGTATAACACGAGAATATAAAAAAAACTTTAAATTACTATAATTTTTTTGCGTCTAAGAGACGCATAAACTATGAGAGATTTAGCAATAATTATACCGTCTAGACTTGCTGCTGTCAGATTTCCAAATAAACCTTTAATGAAAATTAATAACAAGGAGATGATTCTTCATGTCCATCAAACAGCGATTAAATCTGACGTGGGTGAAGTTTATGTTGTTTCTCCTGACGAGGAAATTCTGAAACTAATAAAACAAAACGGTGGAAATGCGATTAAATCTTTAAAGAGTCATGAAACTGGAACTGATCGAGTTTACGAGGCCTATGATAAATTTTTAAAAAAAAAAAATGATATAATTATAAATTTACAAGGAGATATGCCAAATTTAGATCCTAACTCAATTAAACTATTGGCAACCCATGCAAAAGAAAGCAATTGTGATATAGGAACATTAGCTGGAAATTTTGATGACAATGCCTCACAAAAGAATATAAACAACGTCAAAGTTTTAACCGCAGAAAGTATAAATAATGGTAAATTTTCACGGGCTTTGGATTTTTTTAGAACCAATGAAGATAATAAAATTAATAATATTTATCATCACATTGGAGTTTATGCATTCAAAAGATCTGCAATAGAAAAGTATGTAAATTTAAAAAGATCAAAACTTGAAATCGACAGAAAACTCGAGCAAATGAGAGCATTAGAAAACAAAATGGCTATTGACGTAGGATTTATAAAAGATATTCCTTTAAGTGTTGATACAGAGGAAGATCTTGTTAAAATAAAAAAGCTAATGGGAAATTAAAATGTCAAAAACTAAAATAGCTATCCAAGGTGAATTAGGTGCTTATTCGCATATTGCTGCAAAAGAATTTTTTAAGGATTTAGATGTCAAGACATGTCTTACTTTTGAGGAAGCTTTTAAAACAGCTTTCGAAAATGAGAACTATAAAATAATAATTCCTCTGGAAAACTCATTAGCTGGGAGAGTTGCAGATATTCATTATCTTTTACCTAAATATAAATTACAAATTCATGCTGAACATTACCAAAAAGTAGAACATAATTTGTTATGTAGACAAGAAGCTGATTTGAAAGATATTAAATATGTCAGAAGCCATGCCCAAGCGATTGGTCAGTGTCAAAAAATGATAAACGAATTAAAATTTAAAACAATAATATCGGCTGATACAGCTGGCTCAGCAAAAGATTTATCAGCAAGTAAAGATAAATCAATAGCAGCTATTGCGTCTCAACTTTCGGCTGAAATTTATAATTTGAAAATACTTAAAAAAAATATTGAAGATGAGTCTGGAAATGTAACTAGGTTTTTAATTATGGGTAAAAATACGCAACAGCCTGAATTCAATAAAGACAAAGTCTTTATTACCACTTGTATTTTTAGATTAAAAAGCGAGCCATCTGCTCTCTATAAATGTCTGGGTGGTTTTGCGACGAATCAAATTAATTTAACTAAATTGGAAAGTTTTTCTGTAAAAAATACGTTTGACCAAACGAATTTCTATATGGACTTCGAGGGTCATCTTGATGAAAAAAACGTTCAAAACGCAATGGAAGAGCTAGGCTTCCATACTGAAAGTTTAGATATATTGGGTGTTTATGAAGCATCGAATTATAGGCATAATTAGTCCACATCAATGAATTCTTGGCTTGTGGAAGTGAAATTTATCTTGATATAATCATTTTTGAGGTTGGCATCAGGTGGATGTTTCATCAATCCGGTCAGGTCTGAAAGGAAGCAGCCGCAGTGAAAATTATTCAGGTTGTTGCCTGCCTCTTATAAAATACATGAAAAAAAATAACGTCCTAGCACTAAAATATAGACCTCAAAATTTTAAAGATTTAATTGGTCAAGAAGTGATTTCTAAAACAATACTTAACGCAATTAAATTAAATAAAACCCCTAATGCTTATTTGCTAACGGGCATTAGAGGCGTAGGCAAAACAACAACAGCAAGATTAATTGCAAAAGCTTTAAATTGCTCAACAACAAATAATAATGGTGTTTGTGAAAATGAAAATTCCTGCAGCTCTTGTAAAGAAATTTCAAATTCAAATCATATAGATGTATTAGAGATGGACGCAGCATCTAAAACCGGGATTGATGACGTTAGAGAAATAATTGAAAGTTCTAAATATAGCCCGACTAGTGCAAAATTTAAAATATTTATAATTGACGAAGTTCATATGTTATCAAAGCAAGCTTTCAACGGTTTATTAAAAACTCTAGAGGAACCGCCACCAAGTTTAAAATTTATTTTAGCTACTACTGAAGTTAGAAAAATTCCTGTAACAATATTATCAAGATGTCAGCGTTATGATTTAAAAAGAGTAGAGATTGAAAAAATACTTGACCACTTAAAAAAAATCTCAAATCTTGAAAGTGGTAAAATAACCGACGACGCTTTGAGATTAATTTCTCAAGCCTCTGAAGGTTCAGTTCGTGATGCCATTTCATTGCTTGATAGAGCTATTATCATGCAAAATATTACAGAGTCTGGAAAAATTGACGGAAACGATGTTAGGAATATGCTGGGGCTAGCAGATAAAACTAAACTTTTAAGTTTAATGAAGGAAATCTTTGAGGGACAAGAGAAAAATGCAATTACAATTTTAAAAGAACTGGTAGAAAATGGCATTGATGCAAATAACTTCTTAAATGATATTCTTGAACTAATTTTCTTATTCAGCAGAAAAATAAATTTGGGAAAAATTGAGAAAGATATAATGATTTCTGAAACAGAAATTAAGTTGATTGATCAATATTCCAAAGGGCTAAATATGATTGATTTAGGACTATTTTGGCAATTAACATTAAAAACGATTGAGGACCTAAAGATTTCTGGAAATGAAAATATTGTTTTAGAAATGTACTTAATGCAAATGGTTCATTTAAAAAAAATTGGGAAAGAAGATAGCGTTATTGAGGAAAAGCAAGATAACAATCCCGAAATAAAAGATAGTATTAAATTTGAGGAAAATAAAAACAAAGTAATAAACAAAGAAATTA
>JPUP01000059.1 GCA_001321855.1 SAR11 cluster bacterium PRT-SC02 | reverse complement strand
GGCTGATATAGGAAATCAGGTTATTTGTGTTGACAAAGATAAAAATAAAATTGACAAACTTAACGCTGGTATTTCTCCAATCTACGAACCGGGGTTAGATGAATTAATAAAAAAAAATTTCATAAGTAAACGTCTCTCATTCACCACAAATATCGACAAAGCCATAAACTCATCAAATATAATTTTTATATGCGTGGGAACCCCAACAAAAAAAGGATCAATTAAA
>JPUP01000058.1 GCA_001321855.1 SAR11 cluster bacterium PRT-SC02 | reverse complement strand
GTATTATTTAAGACTTAATATTTGATGACAAAGAACTTGATTTGGCAACTCGTCAGGCTGATGTGGCTATAAGAATGAGAAGACCAAAACAATTAAATTTAATTCAAAAAAAATTTGTCGATTTTAATTATCATATTTATGGATCGAATGAGTATTTAGAGCAAAATGGTTATCCAAAATCCTCAAAAGACTTAGATAAACATAAATTTATTACATATGGCAAAGGAGCTCCATCTCCTGTTTATAACCCTGACTGGGTTTTAAAAGTAGGCACAAAAGACGGAAAAAAAAGAAAATCTCTAATGAAAGTTAATAGCGTATACGGATTGCTATTAGCAGTACAAAGCGGTGTTGGTTTAGCTGCTTTACCTGACTATATTACTCATAATGTTTCTGGTATAACAAAAGTTTTACCAACTGAACCTGGAAAACCTACTGAGACTCATTTTGTATATCCCCAGTCATTAAAAAATAACGCAAAACTGGTTGCTTTTAGAAATTTTCTTTTTAGCAAGGTTAATGAATGGAAATTTTAAATTTTATACTGCCTTTCATAGTCCTTTTGACTGTCGTAGTTTTTATTCATGAGTACGGACACTATTACTTTGCAAGAAAATATGGCGTTGGCGTAACTGACTTTTCAATTGGTTTTGGTAGAGAATTATTTGGTTTTAACGATAAACAAGGCACTAGATGGAAATTTTGCTTGATTCCATTAGGAGGATATGTAAAATTTTTTGGAGATCGAAATGTTTTTAGTTATGCTGAGCAAAAAGAAATTCTAAAAAAATATAACGAAGTCGATCAAAAAAAACTTTTTGTTGTAAAGCCATTATATCAAAGATCTTTAATAGTTTTTGGGGGACCTTTGGCTAATTTTCTTCTAGCTATTTTAATTTTTAGCTTTATTTATATGTTCGTTGGAAAAGATTTTACGCCAGCTAAAATAGCCGAAGTTCAGGTAGATAGTCCAGCTTATAAATCCGGGCTAAAGAAAAATGATATTATAATTTCAATAAACGATAACAAAGTAAAAAGCGTGATGGAAGTTCCGACATTTATAAATACTTCAACTAAAGAAGTTATAAAGGTTATAGTTCTAAGAAATGATAAACCACTAAACATTAATGTAAAACCTAAAGAAATTTTTGATAAAGATAATTTGGGTAACAAATCAAAAAAAAAAATAATAGGAATTAAAATTGCTCCTTTGAATGAAGAGTTTAATCGACAACGATTAGGACCAGCTAAGGCAATTTATTATGCCTCTAAGGAAACATGGTTTGTCACAAAAACTACCATGGAATTTGTTGTATTAATGTTTAAAGGGAAGGGAGACACATCTCAATTAGGAGGACCAATTAGAATTGCAAAAATTACAGGACAGGTTAGTCAATATGGATTTATAGCTTTTCTTAGTATTATGGCTTATATTTCAATAAGTTTGGGATTAATCAATTTATTTCCGATACCTCTCTTAGATGGAGGACACCTAATGTTTTATGCAATAGAAAAGATCCTAGGCAGACCACTAAGTCAGAAAACACAAGAAGGTTTTTTCCGAATCGGATTGTTTTTATTGTTATCTTTAATGTTCTTCACGACCATTAACGACCTGAAAGATTTAGGCTTATTTTAAGCCATTTTTTATACTTACAAAAAATCAATAAAATCAAGGCTTTTTAAGCACTATATATGGTGTTAATATGTATTTTTAGCACAAAAAAAAATGTTGATTTTAAATGGTTTTTGTTGAGATTAGAGTAAAAAAAGGGGCATAAATGAATAAAAAACAATTAGTAGCAAAAATATCGTCC
>JPUP01000057.1 GCA_001321855.1 SAR11 cluster bacterium PRT-SC02 | reverse complement strand
TTTTTTGTTTGCATTGTCTAAAGTATACCCGTGCAAATCAAATCTAAATGTATTTTTTAAAACTTTTGTTGTTTTTTTTAAGTCTTTATCAAAAATGTTTTTTGGGTCTCTTATAAATTCTTCCCAATCTTTTTTATCTTTATCGTTATTATCGAATTTGATCACTTACTAACGATTTCAGATAAATACCAATTAGGTTTCTTGCTTAAAACACTTTTAGAAAATTTCCAATGATCAGTGACTACTTTGATTTTATCAGGATTGCCCTCGATAACTTTATTGTCTTTATCTCTTTTAACTGAAATTACTTCTGATACAAACTTTACAGTAGCGAAAAAATTATTTTTTATTTTTTCAAACTTTTCAAGTGTGGATTTGGTACCAACGAAAGTAATCTCTGATTTAATATTATTTTTGTTTCTTTGATTAATAGCTTCTTCAAAACTCACATTCATATCTTGTGTCAAAAGATCTTTTAAGGATTTGTTATCTCCCTTTGCAAACGCTGTAAGAATAGTCTCATAAGCAATTTCGGCTCCTTTAAGAAATTCTCTTTTTTGATTTCCCTCTAGTTTATCAGATAATATATCATTTACTTTTGAATTATCTTCTTCTTTTGGAAAATCTTTGAATTTCTGGTCTGAAAAGTTAGTATAGTATTTATCCTCGTGCCCAGTTTTTCTTCCAAGTATGTTTCTCAACCTTAGAATGATAAAACCTGCTATCATTGCTAAAAGAATTATATCGATATAGCCAAAATTATTACTCATAGTTTGATAAATATACATTAATAATATAATTTTGTAATAGACAAATGAACTCATTTTTATTTTTAATTATAGGCTTACCAGCACTTGAAATTCTTATTATGATCAAGATTGGACAATATGTAGGGGCTTTAAACACTGTATTACTAATATTTTTTACAGCTGTTGTTGGAGTTTACTATGCAAGAATTCAAGGAATGTCCACCTTAAGGTCAGCATTTCAAAATGCTTATAGAAATAAAGTGCCGGTTTATGAAATGCTTTCAGGTGCATCCATAGCCATTGCAGCCTTTTTATTGATCATCCCTGGCTTTTTAACTGACGTCCTGGGGTTTGCTTTATTAATTCCAATTACTAGAAAAATAATTTTAAGTTTGATCATTAAGAAAGATATAAAAAAAAACAATGAAAATGTTATAGAGGCAGAAATAATCGAAGATAAGAAAGATGAGCTATAAAATACTAGCTAAGTATATAAAGGATTTAAAATTTGAGATACCAAATACTGAAACGTACTTTGAATTTACAAAAGAGATAGCAAAATATAAAATAAACATTGATATCAAAAGCAAAGAGATAAAGAAAAAGATTATCGAAGTTGAAACATGTTTGCATCTTAAACCGCACGAAAAAGACACTGGAAAATTAAAAAGTAATATCGTTTACAATACAATTATTCAGCTAGATGAGGAAGTAAAAGAAAAAGAACAGATAGAAGAAATTATTCTTGTTAAAGTGCCATCAAAAATATATCCGGATTTAAGAAAGATATTTGTCTTTAATTTTGAAAGCTCAGGATTCAAAAATATAAAAATTGAAGAAAAAGTAGATTTTATGAAACTCTATAAATCAAAGGGTAATCAATAATAGTTTTTTTTTAATTCCTTTTTTAAAAATTCCTCATGATTTTTAATTTCCTTTTGACCAATTTTTATTATTTTTTTTGAATAAGTTCCAACATCACTACTTTTCTTAATATAAATCTTATTATTATTACTTGAAAATGCAAATTTTGGTTCTTTAACTCCAATAAGATTTATATAGACTTCTCTTAATAATTCGCAATCCAGCAAAGCATTATGTTTTGTTCTCCTTGATAAATCAATGTTGTATCTTTTACATAAAGAGTCTAAAGAATTAGAGACACCGGGGAATTTATTTCGAGCAACTTCAAGAGAGTCAATTACATTATTAAAGTTTATTTCTTTCAGCTTTATTTTTTTTAATTCACTATTTAAAAAACCTACATCGAATTTAGCATTATGAATAATTAATTTTTTATCTTTTATAAAATTCTGAAAATTTAAAGAAATATCTTTAAATTTTGGTTTATTTTTTAAGAATGTATCAGAAAAGCCATGAACTCTGAATGCGTCTTCCGAGACTGTTCTTTCTGGATTTAAAATTTCGTGAAAAATATTTCCAGAGGGAACAAGGTCTTCAGTTTCAACACAAGCTATTTCAACTATCTTATCTCCATCTTGGTGGGAAAGACCTGTAGTTTCAACGTCTAAAAATATTTCAATCATATTTGCTCATTATATTTAAAAGTTGTTTTTTTAAAACTTTTAAAGAGCTGTTATTAACAACTGTATAATGACACTTTGCTTTCTTCTTTTTAGGACTTAGCTGTCTTTTGTCCAATATATTAAATAACCTTTTGGACCCCCCTTTTTTTTTAAATCGTATAAGTCGTTTATTTTTTTTAGAAGTCACAAAAATAGTGATATCAAATTTTTTTTGTATATTGCTCTCGATAAGAAGAGGTATTTCAAAAAAAAGGTATTTGTGTTTTCTATTTTTTTTTAAAAAAGAATACATTTTTCTTCTTATAAAAGGATGAATTAATTTTTCTATTTTATGTAATTTTATATTATTTTTTAATATTTCTTTTTTAATTATTTGTTTAATGTTTCGATTTTTATTAATTCTAAATTTCTTTTTTACTTTTTTAATAAATGATGTTTGAGAATATAGCTGTTTCACGGAATTATCTGCATTAAAAACTGGATATTTCTTTTTAGATAAGAACTTGGTCGCTGATGTTTTTCCTGAAGCCAAAGAACCGGTGATCGCAATTTTCATTATCTGATTTTACTTTCTAGAAGTGTAATTAATTCGTCGTTAACTTCAGGATTAATTTTATTCCATAAATAAAAAGATTTCTGTCCTTGATATATAAACATGTCTAAACCATTGAAAGTTTTAATATTATTTTTCTTGAAATGTTTTACCATTTTTGTTTGAAGAGGGTTGTAAATTGTGTCTATAAAAACTAAATCTTTTTTAACATCATTAAATAGAAAATCAAAATCATTACCATTTTTGAGACCTAAACTTGTACCATTTACAATCACGTCAAATTCCCTAGTGTTTTTCTTTATTTCATTCCATTTCATTAATTTGATTTTTGGAAATCTACTTTTTAAAAATAAAGATTTCTCATAAGTTCGGTTAGATAAAGTAATATCCGCTACGTTTGATTTGATTAATGCAAATATGATTGATGGGGCTACACCTCCAGCTCCTAGAACTAAAACTTTGTAATTTTTGTTTTTTTCAATAATTTTATTGAAATATCCAGCTTGAAGTCCATATACATCCGTATTCTCTCCAATTAATTTGTCTTCTTCATTTAAATAGACGATGTTTACAGAATTTGTGTCTTTGGCGTCATTTATAATTTCATCTAAAAAAGGAATAATCATCTTCTTGTACGGCAAGGTAATATTAATTCCGTCTAATTCTTTTTTCCTTATTTTTGTTGTAATAATTTCCAGCTCATTATCTTTAATTTCATTAGCCTGATAAATTGCTGAAATATTGTTTTTTTTAAACCAATACTGATGTAAATCTGGTGATAAAGAGTGAGAGAGCGGATTGCCAATGATCAAATATTTTTTCATTTATAGTTTTTAATATAATTTATTATTTGTTTGATTGGCAAACCCATAATAGAGTCTTTATCTCCTTTAATGTATTCAAACAAGCTCAATCCATCAGCCTCAATTTGATATACCCCATACGCATATAATGTTTCTGATTTAATTTTATTTAAATAGCTTTTGATTTCATTGTCGGTAAGTTTTTTCATCTTTAATTCAGAGATATCTGTGTGGTTCCATATCATCGATCCATTTTTACTTATACAAACTGAACTTATTAAATTATGCAACGAGTTATTGAGTTTCTTTAATATCATATACGCTTCATCTCTTGTCTTTGGTTTGTTTATTAACTCCTTGTCTAGAGAGATGACGCTATCTGCGCCAAGAACAAGTTCGTCTGGATTTTTTTTGCTTACCTTTATTGATTTTAATTCTGCTAAATTTTTTGATATTAATAAAGGATCCGCTCCTTCATTTAATAAAGACTCTTTAGCCAGATCTTCATCAACATAGGATGGTTGCACCTCGTTATTAATATTATATTTGTCTAAAATTGCTTTTCTAACTCCGCTTTTTGACGCGAGAATAATTTTCATTTTTCCTTTTTAATATCATATATTTTAACAATAGAAGCTGCTGTCTCTTCAACCGATTTCCTTGTTACATCTATTGTTGGCCAATCATATTTTCTAAATAATTTTTTTGAGTTTTCAACTTCTTCTTTTATAAACTCTAAATTCGTATATTTAGTGGTGTTATTATCGTTCATAATAGCAACCCGATTTCTTCTTATATCTGAAAGTCTTTCCGGGTCGGCGTATAAGCCAATAACACAATGTTTAAAACTTTTATCCTTTAAGGAAATAGGGATGTCTTGATTTAAAACAAGTGGTATATTCATTGTTTTAAAACCTCTGTTTGCTAAATAAATAGAAGTGGGCGTTTTGCTAGTTCTGCTTACACCTAAAAGAATAATATCAGATTTTTCAATATCATCTGTTTTTTTTCCATCGTCATGAACCATCGTGAATTGTATTGCTTCTATTCTTTTATAGTAATCTTCATCTAAAACATGTTGTGCGCTGGGCTTGTGGCTTGCTTTTTGATTTAAAAGCTTTGAAAAAGATAGGATCAAATTTCCTAGTATCCCAAAACATGCTATGCCGTTTTTTTCAGAAGTTTTAGCTAAGTATTTTGCAAGTTTTGTTTCAACAATTGTGTAAAGTATTATCGGGTTTTTATTACTTTTACAGTCATGGATAATTTTATCAATTTGTTGTTCTGTCCTGATAAATACAAATTCTTTTTTTTCATAATCAAAGTTTTTAAACTGGGATTTTAAAGATAAAAAAATTCTATCTAATGTCTCGCCAGTTGAATCTGATACTAAATATACCTTATATTTAAGACTCATAGGTTTGTTGATAAATATTTTATAACTATGTTTTTATACATTATTTTTTCTTAAAAAAAAATTTGTTAACATTAATTAACATATTTATAACATCTTATTATATGTTAATAATTTTTAAGTAGTAACTAACAAGTGTTAATAATTTTCCTAATAACTACAAAAATCTAACAAAATACAGTGATCTAAATTAAAAAAAATGTAAATAAATATGTATAAATTTATATTTTACAAACTAACATGTCCTATTACAGATACTAAATATATTAATATAATATTATATATATGAGCAAAATTATTAATACACTAATAAATAAGAAATGTGATCTTCCAATTTGGTTTATGAGGCAAGCAGGAAGACATCTTCCAGAGTTTAGAAAAATTAGAAATAATAATAAGGATTTTATAAGATTGTGCTTAAATAGTAAATTAAGCGCCAAAATTACTGTTCAACCTTTAATAAGGTACGATATTGATGCTGCAATAATATTTTCTGATATTTTACTTATCCCTTATGCTCTAGGTCAAAAAGTTTCTTTTAAAAAAAATACTGGGCCGGAGCTGTCAGAATTTGATTTTGATATTTTTAAAAAAATTAACAAGAAAAAGTTTAAAAAGATACTAAATCCAGTTTATCAAGCAATTAAGCTATCTAAAAATGATATGGACACGAAAAAATCTCTCATATGTTTTATTGGGGCTCCTTGGACTTTAATATTTTACATGTTTGGTTTAAAAAAAATAAATGGTGAATTAGATGTAAACAAATTTAAAAGGAAAATTCCTGAAATAAGAAAAATCATGACAAAACTTACAAATTTTTCTTGTGAGCACATAAAAAACCAGATACTAGCGGGTTCTGATATCGTACAAATTTTCGATACATGGGCAGGATTATTGCCTAAAAAATATATTAATGAGTTTTGTATTAAACCAAATTTAAGAATTGTAAAATTTTGTAAGAAAAACAAAATTCCCGTTATTTGTTTTCCAAAAGGTTTAAAAAAAAATTATAAATTATTTGTTAGCAAAGTTAAACCTGATTGTATAAGTATAGACTATGATGTTAACCCAAGTTGGGCAAAACTAAATCTAAAAAACATATGTATTCAAGGAGGGCTGAACCCAAAAATGTTACTTAAGAGTGAAAAAAAATTGATGTATGAGTTAAATAGATATCTCAAAGTGTTCTCTGGAAAACCTTATATTTTTAATCTTGGTCACGGTATAATGCCAAACACTAATCCGAGCACTGTTAATAAGATTATTAATCAAGTAAGATCATTCAATGGAAAATAATCATCCTAAAGTAAATTTTGGAAAAACAGGTGTTTTATTAGTAAACTTGGGTACACCTGACTCAACTAGTTGGATGGATATAAGAAAATATCTTAAAGAATTTTTATCCGATAGAAGAGTTATAGAAGTTAATCCAATTTTGTGGAAAATAATACTTAATGTATTTATATTAAATTTAAGACCTTCAAAAACCGCAGAGGCATATAAAAAGATATGGATGAAGGATCTTAATTTATCTCCATTAAGGCATTACACAATTAAACAAACAGAAAAAATAAAAAAAAAATTTACTGAAAAAAATATTTTAATCGATTATGCCATGAGGTATGGAAATCCAAGTATAAAAAAAAAAATAGATTTACTTAAAGAAAAGGGTTGTGAAAATCTAATAATTTTACCATTATACCCGCAATATGCAGCTGCTACGACCGCAACAGTTTGTGATGAGGTATACAGATGTCTGTCTAAACTAAGATGGCAACCAAGTTTACAAATAGTGCCTCATTATGAGTCTGAACCTTTTTATATAGAAGCATTAATTAAAAGTATTAAAAAAAAAATTAAAGAAATATCTTGGAAACCAGATCTTATAGTTGCATCTTATCATGGAATACCTCTAAAATATTTTGAAAAAGGAGACCCGTACCAATGTTATTGTCAAAAAACATCTAGACTTATTTCTGAAAATTTTTCAGAAATTCCAATCAAAACAACTTTTCAATCAAGGTTTGGACCAGACGAATGGCTTAAACCATATACTGATAAAACATTTGAAAATTTACCAAAGGAGGGAAAAAAAAATCTATTAGTAATATGCCCTGGTTTTTCATCTGATTGTGTTGAAACATTGGAGGAAATAGCAATACAGGGAAAGGACTCGTTTATTCAAAACGGTGGGAATAATTTTGAATTAGTACCATGTTTAAATGACAATGATGATCATATCAAACTCATCGAGCATCTAATTAAGAGATATTTAATAGAAAAATGAATTCTTATCTTCTTTTTAAATCCCTACATCTTATAGCGGTCATTTCATGGATGGCTGGTTTATTATACTTGCCTAGAATATTTGTCTACCATGCAGATGCGACTAAAAGCAGTGAGCTTAAAGAAACTTTTAAATTAATGGAAAAAAGACTTTACTTTTACATAATGAATCCAGCTATGATATTATCATGGATTTTTGGAATTTTACTAATTCATTCTATTGGTATAGAAACAATACAACAAAAATGGTTATTAATTAAACTTGTGTCAGTAGTTATTTTAACATTATATCATTTTTTTCTTTTAAGATGTTTAAAAGGCTTTGAGTTTGAGGTTAATCAATATTCCTCAAAATTTTATAGGGTTATCAACGAGGTACCAACCTTATTGCTTATAATCATTATTTTTGCAGTGGTTTTTAAGCCTTTATAAGACTTGAAAATTAATTTAAAAGTACATATATTTAATACACATTCCTAAAAAACAAATCCAAAAATGAAATTACAAGATTTAAAACAAAAAACCCCAGCTGACTTGATATCAGAGGCCGAAAAACTAGGTATTGAAAACCCAAGTACTCTTAGAAAACAAGAGATATTATTTGCAATATTAAAAAAACTTGCAGAAAAAAATGAGCAAATCAGTGCATCAGGAGTTCTAGAGGTTTTACAAGATGGATTTGGTTTTTTAAGGGCAATAGAGTCCAACTATCTCCCTGGTCCTGATGATATTTATGTTAGCCCAAGTCAAATTAGAAGATTTGGTTTAAGAACTGGTGATTCTGTTGAAGGCGAAATCAGAGCGCCAAAAGATGCTGAGAGGTATTTTGCACTTTTAAAGGTGAACAAAATAAATTTTGACGAGCCAGAAAAAGTTAGAAATAAAATTGCCTTTGATAATTTAACTCCACTTTATCCTAACAAAAGAATAAAATTAGAAGTTGAAAAGACAAAAGTAGAAAAAAAACCAGATAACACTGCACGATTAATAGATCTTGTAAGCCCGATAGGTAAAGGACAAAGATCATTAATAGTTTCTCCGCCAAGGGCCGGAAAAACTATGATTCTTCAAAACGTTGCGCAATCTATAACTGCCAATCACCCAGAAATATATTTAATGGTTTTACTTATCGATGAGAGACCGGAAGAAGTAACAGACATGCAAAGATCAGTTAAGGGCGAAGTGGTTTCATCAACATTTGATGAACCAGCTTCACGGCACGTTGCAGTCGCCGAGATGGTTATAGAGAAAGCTAAAAGATTGGTCGAACATAAGAAAGATGTGGTAATTTTATTAGACTCGATCACTAGACTAGGTAGAGCTTATAATGCGGTAGTGCCGAGCTCTGGAAAAGTTTTAACCGGTGGTGTTGATGCTAACGCATTACAAAGACCCAAAAGATTTTTTGGGGCCGCAAGAAATGTAGAACAAGGAGGTTCTCTAACTATTATTTCCACTGCTTTAATTGATACCGGGAGTAGAATGGATGAGGTTATTTTCGAGGAGTTTAAAGGAACAGGAAATTCTGAATTAATTTTAGACAGAAAAGTCGCTGACAAAAGAATTTATCCAGCTTTAGATATTACTCGATCAGGAACAAGAAGAGAGGAATTGTTATTCGCAAAAGATGATTTATCGAAGATGAATGTGCTGAGAAGAATAATAAGTCCAATGGGTACCATGGATGGAATTGAATTTTTAATTTCAAAAATTAAGGATACAAAAAATAATTCAGACTTTTTTAATTCAATGAATAAGTCAAGCTAATCTATTGTATTGTAATTTTTTCATTACTCGAGTCATATAAGTAAAATTCTACAATATCTAATAAAGTCTTTGTTTTCTCTTTTTCCGTAACAGACTCTAGTAGTTTTTGTTTTTCGCCATTAGAAACCGGAGCTATCATGGACAGAGTATTGATTTGTTGACTTTGATCTAGTTTTTTAAATTCATTCCAATTTAGCATTATGCCATTCTTATTGAAGAACTTTTTTGCTTTTTGTATAAAATATGAAAGTTCGTCCTGACTCATTAAGCTTTCCCTTTTTTGCATATCAAGAGAGAATTTTGAATAATCAACTTTAAATTCTCTGTATTTTTTTGAATTTTTAATTTCATTTTTGATATTAAATCTGACTAAACCGCTTAGGCTAAGCAATATTCTCCCATCGCTGGTTTTTTCGTATTCGTTAATTTTTCCTAAGCAACCAACATCATAAACTTCGTTATTATTTTTTGACTGTATCATCCCCATCAGTCTATCTTTTTTAAGACAATCGTTGACTAGATCTAGATATCTTTGCTCAAAAATATTTAAAGGTAAATTAGTTTTAGGGAAGAATATTACACCGTCAAGCGGGAATATTGGGATTTCCTTAGGTAAATTATTTATCATATTTACATACTAGAAAATTTTACAATATTGTGTCAATTTATATTAGTTACCTATTTACATTACCTATTACCTTACTATAATCATGCTTATTTGCGGGCATAGCTCAGTGGTAGAGCGTCTCGTTGCCAACGAGAAGGTCGAGGGTTCAAGTCCCTTTGCCCGCTCCAGAAATAGCGACCAAATTGTTACTTTTATGAATTATTTCTGATGATATGTTGTGCAAATGTTCAAAATACTTCTGATAATTTTCTCACTGTTATTTAATAGCGCTTACGCTGCATCAATGAAAATGATTGGTGAAAAGGGTAAACAAAATGAAGTTACTAGAGAAATCGTTGTTAAAATGTATGATAATTATTATGAGCCAGATAGTTTTAAAGTAAACAAAAACGAAACAATCAAATTTATTGTTGAGAATATGGGTGAACTAGTCCATGAGTACAATATTGCTACAAAAGAGATGCATATAAAACATCAACCCGAGATGCAAAAAATGGTTGAGATGGAAATATTATTAGCTGACACAATAGACAAAGAAAAAATGAAAGAAATGGCAAAAAAAGATCACGCTATGGCTCACAAACACGCAAATAGTCTTTTACTCGAGCCAAAAGAGAAGGGTGAAATTATATGGAAGTTTAGTTCTTCTGCCAAATTAGAGATTGCTTGTAATGTTCCGGGGCATTATGAGGCTGGAATGGTTGCAAAAATCACCCAGGATTAACCTTGGAAGATTTATCAAAAAAAAAGTGTGTACCATGTGAAGGTGGAATTCCTGCTTTCAATTTAGAGGAAATACATAAATATTTAAAAAAAGTTGATGGGTGGGATGTTTTACAAGACAAGAAAAAAAATTATTTTATAGAAAGAAGTTTTAAGTTTAAAAATTATACTGATAGTGAAAAATTTATATTAGAGGTTGGTAAAATAGCTGAGAAAGAAGGACATCATCCAGACATAAGTTTTGGATGGGGTTATGCAAAAATCAGAATATCAACCCACGCAATTAAAGGATTGGCTGAGAGTGATTTTATTTTAGCAGCCAAAATCAACAATATTTAATTAATGGTTAAAGTGCCTAATTCCAGTAAAAATCATTTTGACTTTCGCTTTATCTGCTGCATCAATTACTTCTCGGTCTCTGACCGAGCCTCCCGGCTGAATTATTACTTTTACACCCGCTTTAATTAAAGCTTCAACTCCATCTGCAAAAGGAAAGAATGCGTCTGACGCTGCAACGGAATTCTTAATTAATTCGGGTTGAAATTGTTTAGCTTTTTGAATTGCTATTTTACAACTATCTAATCTACTCGGTTGACCTGCACCAATGCCAATAGTTGAAAAATTATTACATAATACTATTGAATTTGATTTAGCGTGCTTACAAATATTGAAAGCAAATTCTATTTCAGCAAGCTCTTTTTTATTAGGTTTTAATTTCGTAACACATTTTAATTTTTTTTTGTCCAAAATTGCAGTATCTCTATCTTGAATTAAAAATGAATTATTAAAATTTTTAATAGATGAATTGTTTCCATACACAAAATTTGAAATATCTATTACTCTTAAATTCTTTTTCTTCTTAAATATCTTTAAGGACTCTTTGTCAAAACCTTTTGCTAATATTACTTCTATAAATTTTTTCGATATTTCAAACGCAATGTTTTTCTTTATTTTAAAGTTACAGGCAACAACACCACCAAAAGCACTAAGCGGATCTGATGCGTAAGCATTTTTGAAAGAGATTATTGGTTCTCTATTCTCAGATACACCACAGGGATTAGCATGTTTTATAATCACTGTGCCGGCTTTTTTTTTAAAAGACCTTAAAACCTCCAAGGAGGCAAACATATCATTATAATTGTTGTAACTTAAATCCTTGCCATTCAATTGCTCAAACCCAAGATTTGTATCATTATAATCACTTACATAAATTGAGCTTTCTTGATGAGGATTTTCTCCATATCTAAGTTTTTTTAATCTTCTTCCAAAAATAGTTTTTCTCTCTGGAAATTGTATTTTAAGTTTGTTGTTAAACCAATTTGAAATCATGGCGTCATAGTAAGCGGTTAGTCCAAAAGCTTTTGATGACATAATCTCTCTGAACTCCAGACTAGTTCGTCCTTTATTTTTAATTAATTCTTTTATAAGATTTTCATAATCATTTTTATTTGTAATTATTGTTACGTTTTTAAAATTTTTAGCTGCAGCACGAACTAACGTTGGACCTCCTATGTCAATGTTCTCAATAATATCTTTTGAAATTTTGTTATTGGTCACAACTTTTTGAAAAGGATAAAAGTTTACAATTATTAAATCTATTGACGGAAATTTTTGTTGAGACATTTCAAATTTATGACTTTTATTTTGTCTATCGTGAAGAATCCCAGCGTGAATTTTTGGATGTAATGTTTTTACTCTTCCATCGAGCATTTCTTTAAATCCTGTATATCTAGAAATTTCTGTACAGTTGTAACCAAGTTTTTTTATACTTTTATAAGTTCCGCCTGAGCTTATTATATTAATTTTATATTTTTTGAGGGTTTTTAAGATGTTCTTTAAATTATCTTTATCTGACACCGATACTAAAGCATTTCTAATTTTTTTTTTCATTTATATTTTCTTAATTATTTCCCAATTGATTATTTTATCATTGTTTTCCAATAAATCGGAAATAACAATACAAAAATTATTAAGCACTTTATTTCCTGCAAAAAAAACACTTTTTTCAATTGTTATATTTTTTTTGTCAGTTGTAAATATTAATGACTTATTTTTTCTTATTTGTATGAGTACGCTGTTACCACTAATTGTTTTAACTGCATTTAACCCAGGTGTCAGATGAAATCTGATTGAAAATCCAACTTTCTTTGTTTCTCTTTTTTTTTCAAAGAAATCTCTTCCAGTTATTTTATAATCTTTTTTTAAAATTTTAATTTCTCGAGAACAAATATATCCAAACTTTTTTAGATACGCATCATGAGACGCATAGAATTTTATCTCTTCCTCATTGTTTTCATTTTTTTCATTAAAAACTTTAAAACCTTTTTCATAAGAGCTTCCAAAAGCTTTATTAATAACTTTATTTCTCTCGAATCTAACAACAGAAGTGTTATCGATACATATGGTTGATTGTGCTGATGTAAGTTTACTAAGAAAAATTGCTTTATTCGATATATTTTTTCCAAAACCGCAATTTGTGATAATTTTATCTTCATCATTAAAGTATTCAAATGATAATGGTCCAGATTGATAACAATTAGAAAAGTTTTTTAATGGCGGAGAGTTAGAATTTATGTAAACAATATCTTTTTTAAAATTAATTATATTTAAACCTCCAACATTACCATTCTTTTTTTTTGGTTTGTAATTTTTCTCATTTAAAAAATCATAAAATCTATTTAAGTTTACTTCTGTCGCTCCATTAAATAGCGGCAAAGTATTTAAAGGTGTTGTTATCTTTTTTAAGCACATTAAATTATTTTTTAAAAGACTATTTATATAATCAATCTCATAATTTTCAGCCGCTTCTGAACAATCTTTTAAAATAATAAAATATTTTGAAATTTGTAAAAGATCGTCCGGATTTTGGGATCTTGGGAAACCATCATCATCAAAAAAAATATTTATTACTTTTCTAAGTTCTTTTTCAGCAAATGTTATATTTTCTTTGTAATCGTGAAATACTAACCCTGATAAGTAAATTGTTGTTAAAATTTCAATTTTAGTAACGTTATTACTTTCAAGATTAAAATTTTTTTTTAAGTGATTAATTTGAATTATTATTGACTCGATAAAGTCATTTTTGAAAGTTATATTGGTGCTTCCTAATATTATATCTGCATTTAGTATCCAACTTATGACTCGACGACTTATTGATGAGTTACCCCAAATTTGTTTTTTATAAATATTATTATTAGAAATCCACTTACTTATTATTTTTCTTACCAAAGAAGCTTCTGTTTTTCTATCAACTAAACCTAGCCATAAAAAATCGTGTAATCTTAAATTTTTTTTATTACTAGTTTGCTTCCAAAAATTTTCATAATCGATATTTGACAGATTAAAAGAGTAGTTTTGAAAATTTGTAAATGGGGAGAGAAGATACGAACTTGGAAAAAAAAAGAATTCTTTTGGCACCGATGTTCTTAATGATTTAGTGTAGCTATTTGTTGAAAAATAACTGGTTTTAATAAAAGTTTTTAAGTTAATTATTAAAGCTAAAAAGTAAAAATAGACACTTTTTAAATAAATCATTTTATTTTGATCTTAAAAGGTCAATATTTTTTTTTAGATTACCGTTATTTTCTTTAAATATTGTTGATCCAGAAACTAGTATATTTGCTCCAGCCTTTTTTGCTTTATTACAATTATCAAAATTTATTCCACCATCGATTTCTAAATCTATATTGAAATTTTTTTTTGAGATTATGTTTTTTAATTCTTCTAGTTTTGGTAAAACCTCAGGCATAAACTTTTGACCACCAAAGCCAGGCTCTACGCTCATAATTAAGATTAAATCAATGGAACTTAAATGGTCTACTATTAAGTCTATTTCTGATTTTGGTTTAAGTGATATACCAACTTTTTTAGAATAAGACTTTATTAGTTTAATGGTATTACTAGTATCTTCAGTTGCTTCTGGATGAAATGTTATTATATCTGCGCCTGCATTTGCAAAGTCCTTAATATACTTATCAACTGGACTTATCATTAAATGCACATCAAAAACTTTTTTTGTGTAAGGTCTTAATTTTCTTATAATCTCTGGTCCCATAGTGATATTGGGTACAAAATGACCATCCATTACGTCAACATGTATATAATCAGCTCCAGCATGGTCTAAGGACGTAATTTCCTCACCGAGCTTACTAAAATCAGCAGATAAAATAGAAGGAGAAATTTTTATTTCTTCTGACATAATTTATTTATATTTTATATGACAATCTTGTCAAAAAAATTATTTATCAGGGCTAAAAAGCTTATATAGCCCAATAGAAAAGTCACTATCGATTGGAAATGATAGCATGCCCATCGATCCATACCCTAATAACCATGGCATTAAGTAAAATCTAATAAGATAAAAATAGAAAGCAACGTATAAAGGAACAATTGGTCTTGCTAAAAATTCTGGTGTAATTTTATCAAAAATTTTTAAAACTGGATTAGTAAATTTAACAAAAACTCTCATAAAGAAAAACTGTGAATCTTCTTTTTGAAAAATATTCATAGCCGCTCTTCCTACAAGCGTATACATAATAATTCCTAAAATATAATCTAAAATTAGAACCCAAATTGGCATTATTTACATTATCATTATTGAGACAAAAAAAAAGGGGCGAAATTTTCGCCCCTTTTAAATATTAAATTAATTTACAGTTTTAGTGCTGTCTACCAAGAATAGCTTTTCCGCTAGGAATTCTAACTTCGTCAACCATTCTTTGTGTTGCAGCGTCAGGTGCTTTGGTCATTAAACTTACAACAACCATAACAACTAAACATACTGGCGCACCGATTAGACCAAATCTTAAGTGGTCTATACCTAACCATGCAGGGTTACCCATAAATTTTGGATATACATAAATTAGATACGCTGTTCCAGCTGCGAGACCAGTTAGCATTCCTGCTATAGCCCCTTCTTTAGTAGCTCGCTTCCACCATACACCAAGTACAAGTGGGAAGAACAAGCCTGACATTGCAAAGTCAAATGCCCATGCAACTGCACCAAGGATACTAGTGATACGCATTGATGCAATATAAGCACCAGCGGCACCAATAACTACTAGAAGCACACGTGCAACTATTAGTCTTTTTCTAACATCCGCTTTTGGATCGATCATATTGAAGTAAACGTCATGTGATAATGCGTTTGCTATCGCAAGAATTAATCCATCAGCAGTTGACATCGCAGCAGCCATACCACCGGCAGCTACTAATCCTGAGATCACGTAAGGTAACCCAGCAACTTCTGGAGTT
Organism: SAR11 cluster bacterium PRT-SC02; assembly: GCA_001321855.1. GTDB lineage: Bacteria > Pseudomonadota > Alphaproteobacteria > Pelagibacterales > Pelagibacteraceae > Pelagilacustribacter. The sequence goes on along the minus strand of JPUP01000057.1, from coordinate 5,939 downwards.
GCAAGAACCACCACACCTGTTCTCATGAACCATTCATTTAACTGTAGTACTCCGTCACCATTAAAGTCAGCAATAAACACTTGCTTCTGAGAGGACCATTGTTTGACCCACTCTATACTTTGAACTTCAGAAATCGATTTTCCAATAATACCAGTTGGTAAATTTGGATCCATTAATGAAATTTTAGACAAAGTTGCAAGCATTGGAGCTGAAGAGTAAAGCAAGAAAATAAAGAATAGCGACCAAGCTACTGATTTTCTAGCTGATTTTACAGAAGGAGTTGTGAAGTATCTCATTAAAATATGAGGTAACGACGCAGTTCCAACCATCATACAGATAGCTAGCGATATGTATTTCCATACAGCCATTCCACCTGCACCTACTCCAGCATGTGCCACAGCGATAGATTTTAATCCACCCGGAACACCTGCTGCTTTGACATCAGCGGCACTGTTTTTAGTTAAACCAAATTGACTTTCTAGTTCAGTTATTCTTGCTACTTCGTCACCTAACATTAGGTGAGGGAATACACCTGCACCAATTTTGTTACTAATCCAAAATACTGGAATTAAGTAAGCAACAATTAACACAATGTATTGCGCAACTTGCGTCCATGTTACGGCTCTCATTCCGCCTAACATAGAACATAGTAAGATACTAACTAAACCTACCCATACACCTGCTTCAAACGGAATACCTAAAGCTCTAGCAGCAATAGTTCCTGTAGCATTTATTTGAGCTGTCACATAAGTGAAAGAAGCTAATACAAGAACTAACACCGCACAGAAACGTACTCCATTTCCACCGTATCTTGTTCCTATAAAATCTGGCACTGTGTAACATCCAAATTTTCTTAAGTAGGGTGCTAATAAAGTCGATACAAGCACATAACCGCCTGTCCAACCTACTAAGAAGGCCATATAACTATAACCACCAAAGTAAACACCACCTGCTAATGCTACGAACGAAGCACCTGACATCCAGTCAGCAGCTGTCGCCATTCCATTAAACACTGTTGGGACTTGTCTTCCTGCAAGATAGTATGCATCTACCTGGACGGTTCTCGACAAGTAACCAATCAAAGCATAAATTGCGACAGTAAATGCCACAAACATTATACCAATTGATTTAGCCGAAGCACCTGCTTGCTCTGCGATCGCCATAAGAATGATGAACACAAGAAAGCCTCCAGTGTATAGACCATAAATCTTTGGAAGATTTTGTATAAATCCACCTTTAAACATTAGTCATCCTCCTTTTCTCCAAAACCGAACTCTTCATCGATTTTCTCTTGCCTATTGGCAAACCAGAAAATGATTATAACGAAAGCAAGAAGTGATCCTTGTGCCGTCATATAATATGCTAGCGGATAACCTAAAAAGCTAGCACTGTTCAGTTCATATCCAAAAAGGAAAACAACCATTGAAAAGAATGCCCAAAGAGCCAATGTAACAAACATGTGACCTTTGGTTTTCTGCCAATGTTTTTCTTTATTTGACATATTTCCCCCTATTTACGTTAACGTAATTAATTAAAAGGGATCTTACCCATCTGAAGAGTAATTAAAAGTTAAAAAACCTATTATGAAATGCTATAAAGCCCTTAAAATAAGGAAAAAAAAGGGGAGGCAATTTTATACAACTTGAGATTGAATATAAAAGACATAAAAAACATTATTTCAGCAGTTAAAGAGTATTTATTTAGCTACGAGAAATTTAAAAAAAAATTTAGTCCTATAAATAATTTAAGTGATTTAAAAATTTTTATTAAGGAAAGGTCCGCATATGTATCTCAAGCAACTTTATACGGATACCTTAAAACAAGAATGGGACTAAAGACAACTCTAATGTTTACTGATGATGTTTTTATTCAATCGGTTAATAAATCAAAGTGGCACATTTTTGGAACATGTGTAAGCGATTTATTGTTTTATACTTGTTCTTATCTTAAAAGCGAAAATAAAATAGGCAACTTATCTCTTCAAAATATTTACGAAGATATTATTGATAGAGAAAAAACAAATGGTATGCCATCTGATATCTGCGAGTCTCTTAAAAAAAATTTTGAAAAAAAATTACCCTTATTTAATGAAAATTATTTCAACGATATCCCTTTTAAAGATAGTGGATATGCCCTATATCATTGGGCTCCAATTGCTGAAGACTTAAAAAAATTAGATAAAGAGGTAGTTCTTAACTCAATGGCTTATAAATGGAACGCAGTTGTTTCAGATTTTAAAAAACTATCAAGAGATGCAAAAAATTTTTAATTTTTATTTTGTCTGTTTTCAATCAAGGACTCGACTACACTAGGATCGGCCAAAGTTGTTGTATCTCCAAGTTCGTTATGCTCATTTGCAGCAATCTTTCTTAAAATTCTTCTCATTATCTTTCCAGATCTTGTTTTCGGTAGACCAGGAGCAAATTGAATTAAATCTGGCGTAGCGATGGGTCCAATTTGTTTTCTCACCCATAGCTTAAGTTCTCTTTCAAGATCACCATTTGGTTGTTCTCCAGCGTTAAGTGTAACGTAACAATATAATCCATTACCCTTTATATCATGCGGATATCCTACGACTGCCGCTTCAGCAACTCGAGGATGAGCAACAAAAGCGCTTTCAATTTCAGCTGTTCCTAAATTGTGTCCAGAAACAATAATTACATCATCTACTCTACCTGTAATCCAATAATATCCGTCTTTATCTCTTTTACATCCATCACCTGTAAAATATTTTCCGTCAAATTGTGAAAAATAAGTATCGATAAATCTTTGATGGTCTCCGTATACTGTCCTCATTTGGCCAGGCCAAGAGGCAGAGATACACAATCTTCCTTTACCAGCTCCTTTTAAGACAGCTCCCGTTTCATCAACAATTACAGGCTTTATTCCGTAAAAGGGTTTAGTTGCAGATCCAGGTTTCAAATCAATAGCTCCTGGTTGTGGAGCAATTAAGATTCCACCAGTTTCAGTTTGCCACCAAGTGTCAACAATAGGACACCTAGCATCTCCAACAGTATTATAATACCACATCCAAGCTTCTGGATTTATTGGTTCACCTACAGTTCCTAATAATTTGAGTGATTTTCTGTGAGTTTTTTTTACTGGATCATCTCCCTCTTTCATTAAAGCTCGAATTGCTGTCGGCGCAGTATAAAAAATATTTACTTTATATTTATCGACTATTTGCCACCACCTCGAACTATCAGGATAATTTGGTATACCCTCGAACATAATTGTAGTTGCGCAATTAGCTAAAGGTCCATAAATGATATAGCTATGACCAGTTACCCAACCAATATCTGCTGTGCACCAATAAACATCTTTAGGCTTGTAGTCAAAAATATACTGATGAGTCATTGAAGCGTAAACTAAATACCCTCCCGTCGTATGCAAAACACCTTTTGGTTTTCCTGTTGATCCAGAGGTATACAAAATAAATAGTGGATCTTCAGCGTTCATTTCTTCAGCTTCACACTTTGAGGAAGCTTTAGAAATTAATTCATCATAAGAAACGTCTCTTTCATTATCCCAATTTACTTGATTACCAGTTCTTTTTACTACCAGGCACTTTTTAACATTTGGACATTGTTGTAGTGCTTCATCAGCTATTTTCTTAAGTGGAATAATTTTTCCACCTCTTAAACCCTCGTCGGCTGTTATTAAATAATCTGACTCGCAATCATTTATTCTTGTCGCAATAGAATCTGGCGAAAAGCCACCGAATATAATGGAATGTATTGCTCCAATTCTTGCACAGGCTAGCATTGTATAAGCTAGCTCTGGTATCATCGTAAGATAAATAGTTACTCTATCGCCCTTCTGTATTCCAAGACTTTTTAAGACGTTTGCAGCTTTACAAACATTTTTGTGTAATTCTCTGTAGGTAATTTTTTTTGATACAGTTGGATCATCACCCACCCAAATTATTGCAGTTTTCTTTCCATTTTTTTTTAAATGTCGGTCAATACAATTTGATGAGGCATTTAAAACTCCATCATAAAACCATTTTATTTTTACTTCCTCTTTGCTATATTTTACATCTTTAATTTTAGTGTAAGGTTTAATCCAATTTAATCTTTTTCCCTCTTTTTTCCAAAACTTATCATTTTCTTTTATTGATAAATTGTATTTTGATTTGTATCTTGAAGTATTAACGTAAGCTTGATTTGACCACTTATCTGAAACTTTAATAACGTTATTTCCTTCTTCATCTTTTAGAAGAATTTGTTTATTTGAATATTTTTTTGAAGATCGTTTAATTAATTTCTTTTTTTTTATAGATTTTCTTTTTTTTGATCTTTTAACTTTCTTATTTTTTTTTCTTTTACGTTTAGCCACAAATCCTCCCGAAATTAAATTATTTAATCTTACCCATGTTATATATAATTTTCCAGCTTTTATAATCTATTGACATTACCGATAACCTGCTTTGTGTAATCAGTTTTAAATGTGATATTTTCTTGTTTTTTTTAATACTTTCCAAAGAAACGGGCTTTTCAAGTTTTTCTACAAACCTAACTTGAACAGCAAAAAATTTGTTATTTTTGTCTGTTTTGTCAGGAAATGCCTCTTTTGTAACCTCAACTATTCCAACTATCTCTTTACCTATATTCGAATGATAGAAAAAGCATCTTTCCCCGACTTTCATTTTTTTTAAATTATTTCTGGCCTGATAGTTTCTTACTCCATCCCAAACAGCTCCTTTTGAGCCTGCTTTAATTTGCTGATCAATTGACCAAACATCTGGTTCAGACTTTAATAGCCAATAAGTCATTAAAGTTTTAATCCAGGTCCTTTCATAAAAGGAGCTTTATCATCTAGAGGCCATCTAGACTTAGCTGAGAAATCGAGTTTGTTTTTAAATTTTTTTTTAAATCTCTGTATTCCAGCCCAAGCAATCATCGCAGCATTATCTCCACAATATTCAATCTTAGGAAATAATGGTTGAAAATTTTTAGCCAATGATATTTCTTTTAAATTTTTTCGAATTGATAAATTTGCTGCTACACCTCCAGCAACTACAAAATGAGAATTTAATTTTCTTGTCTTTTCTGAAAATTGATTCATCGCAACAAGAGTTTTTTTTTTTAAAATTTCATTTATTGTCTTTTGAAAGGAGGCAGCTAAATCATATTTTTGGTTTATATCTTTTCCAATATTTTTTGTCTCTCTCAAAACAGCAGTCTTAAGACCAGCAAAAGACAGATTACATCCCGCTCGATTAATAATTGGTTTAGGAAAATTAAATTTTCTTTCATTTCCTTTAGAGGCATATTTCTCAATTAATTTCCCCCCAGGATAACCAAGGTTTAACATTTTTGCTGTTTTATCAAATGCTTCTCCAAGAGCATCATCAATTGTTGTTCCCAATTGTTCGTAATCACCGATATTTTTTACAATTAAAAACTGTGAGTGCCCACCAGAAATTAGTAAAAGTAAATAAGGAAATTCTAATCTTTTTTCTAAGGATGGACTTAAGGCGTGACCTTCCAAATGATTAACTGCAATAAATGGTTTTTTTTTAAACGCTGATATTGTCTTTCCTACCGAAAGCCCAACATTGAGACAAACAATAAGACCGGGACCAGCTGTTGCTGCAATTCCGTCAACATCATCTAATTTAATTTTACTCCTTTGAAGGCACTTGTTTATAATGAAATCAATATTTTCTAAATGAGCTCTTGCTGCTATTTCAGGCACAACACCTCCAAATTTTTCGTGAATTTTTGATTGACTAGATACTTCACTTGATAAAACCTTAGCCTTACCATTTGAGTCCTGTTGCACAACAGCTGCTGCAGTTTCGTCGCAACTTGTTTCAATACCTAAAAAAGTAAGTTTTTTTTTCATAGATTAGTATTATAAAATATAATTAATATTTGATAAATACATTTAGATTTGATTTGCACGGGTATACTTTAGACAATGCAAACAAAAAA
>JPUP01000056.1 GCA_001321855.1 SAR11 cluster bacterium PRT-SC02 | reverse complement strand
TTTATTTTGTTCTCTTGGAACATGGCAAGTTTATAGATTACAATGGAAACTTAACGAGGTTAAAGGTGTAAAAATAAATAATTCAAAGATACTAAGCTGCGATTATATTATCTGTAATTCCGATCCGCCAAATGTTTACAAAAATTTAATAAAATCAAAAACAAAATATAATTTTTTGTTTAAGCAAAAAATTAAAAGAATGGATTATTCTATGGGCTTATTTGTTTATTATTTTGGATCGAAAAAAAAATATACAGAAGTTGCTCACCATACAATTTTTTTTGGAAACGCGTATGAAAAACATTTAAAGAAAATTTTTGAAGAAAAAATATTATCTAATGATATAAGCTATTATTTACACAGACCCTCGGCAACAGATCCGAATATGGCTCCCGAGGATCATGATGCATTTTATGTTCTGGTACCGGTGCCAAACAATCTCTCCAAAATTAATTGGGCTAAAAAAGGAGAAGAATTTAAGAGGTTAGTTTTAGACAAAATGGATAAGTCAGTATTGCCAGGAATAAAAGATAATGTGACTAATGATTTTTATTTGACTCCTGATTATTTTCAAAATGATTTAGCAACTTTACACGGTTCTGGATTTTCAATACAACCAAAATTTTCACAATCTGCATATTTTAGATTTCATAATCAATCAGAAATATTTAAAAATCTATATTTTGTTGGTGCTGGAACTCATCCTGGTGCTGGCATACCTGGAGTACTATCCTCTGCCAAAGTTTTGGACAATTTATTATAATGAATAATTTACTAAAAAAACATGCAAAATCTTTTTATTGGGCAAGTTTTTTTTTATCGAAAGATACTGTTAAAAAATCAATTTCCTTATACAATTTTTGCAGAACACTAGATGATATTGCTGATAATGTGAGTGATATAAGAAATAAAAGAGAAAATTTTGCAAAATTTAAAAAAGAATTTTTAAGTAAAAATTCCAAAAACCCTATAATAAATGAAATGAAGTCAATTATAATAAGCGAGAATATTTCAGAGAAAATTGTTTTAGATCTTTTTGACGGTATCGAAATGGATTTAGACGAGAACGTAATTATCAATTCTAAGAAAGATTTACTTATATATTCTTATAGAGTTGCAGGTACAGTCGGGCTAATGATGTCTAAAATTTTTAAAGTTGAGGATAAAGAAGCTTTGAGAGGTGCAATAGATTTAGGAGTTGCTATGCAACTAACAAACATTGCTAGAGATGTGATTGAAGATAGAAAGAATAAGCGTCATTATATAGAATTAAAATTTTCATCTATAAAAAAAATAATTGAAGAGTCTGAGGTTTTTTATCAAAAATCCTTTAATTCAATTAGCAAAATACCTATAAGATCAAGATTTTCAGTAATTGTTGCGCGAAGAGTTTATAAAAAAATTGGTGATTATATTTTAAAAAAAGGAAATTTAGAGAATTATAACCAAGCAGGTAAGATATATGTACCAATTATCAGCAAAATTAATGAGACTTTTTTTTCTATTTTTGATTTTTTAAGACTGTTGTTTGTAAGAAATTTTACATACGAACGTCACGAAAGTCATAACGTGTTAGCACAGGAGTTAAATTTAAATGAGAGAATTTGACTACGTAATTATTGGAGGAGGATGCTCAGGTTTATCTTTGGCTTATGAGCTTGAAATTAATAAAATACTTGATAATAAATCCTTAGCTATAATTGAACCTAGACAAGAGTATAAAAGGGATAAAACTTGGTCATTTTGGAAAGTAAGTGATCATAATTTTGATGATTGTGTAATAAAAAGTTGGAACACTTTTACAATTAATACTTCTAAGAATTCAAATGAGTTAAAATCTCATAAATTTCCTTATCAAAGTATAAATAGCGAAAAGTTTTATAGAAAAGTTAACTCAAAACTTTCGTCAAATTCTAACATAAGTTTTTTTAAAAATTTAAATGAAGTAGATGTGTCTAAATCAATTGTTTTTAACAGTGTCATTGAGAATAAACCTGATAGGTCTGAGTTATGGCAACATTTTCAGGGCTTTGAAATTGAAACGCAAAAAAATATTTTTGATGACTCAATTATTAATTTAATGGACTTTGATTGTGAGCAAAGGGATGAGGTTCATTTTTTTTATACTTTACCGTTTTCAAAAAATAGAGCTTTAATTGAAACTACCTGGATATCTAATTTGGAAGATAAAAGTTTAATGAATTATGATTTTCAACTTGAGAATTATATTAAGAAAAATTTAGGAATAAAAAATTATCAAATAAAATTTACCGAAAGGGGAGCTATACCTTTGTCAAGAAATTTTATAAATCGAGATAAAAAAAAAATAAACATCGGTTCCGCGGGGGGGATGACTAGATTAAGTACAGGTTATACCTTTTTAAATATCCAAAATCAAAGCAAGTATATTATAGAAAATTTAAATAATTTGGAAAAAATACATGATTATAAAATTGGAAAAAAATATGAAATTCTAGATAAATTATTTTTGAAAGTTTTAAAAAATAACCCTAGAAAAATGCCAGAAATTTTTTATAATATGTTTAAAGGATCTACAGACTCAGTTATAAAATTCTTATCCAATAAAAGTAATATTTTTGAGGATATAAATATAATTTTTAAAATGCCAAAATGGTTATTTGTAAAGGAGCTAATTAATAATGATAAATATTAATTTTAAGCATTCTTTAATTTTTTTTAATTTATGTATCTTATTAAGTCCTTTTTATTTTTTAATTAATTATGAACCAATAATTTTGTGCTTATTTTTAATTCTTTTCTTAGGTATTTCTCATGGTTCTCTAGATAATATTAAAGGAGCAAAACTTATGAAATTGTTAGGATATAAATCAATATTTATATTTTATACCTTTTATTTATTGATATCCTTGTTTATTATTTTGTCTTGGACACTGCTTCCTAATGCAATTTTATTACTTTTTTTGATTATTGGAGCTTACCATTTTGGTAGAGAAGATGCTATTGAGCAAATTAAATCAAATTTTTTTTTTCCGGAAATACTTTATTTTTTAAAAGGCTCATCAGTAATCATTGCACCACTATATTTCAAGAGGGAGCAAACAATTGAGATATTTCAGATTTTAAATTTTAATGTTTTTGAAAACATATTATTTAGCGACTATTTTTTAATTATTTTTTTAATTCTAAGTTTTTTATCTTCAATTTTACTTTCAAGTAAAAGAAATATAAATTTTAAATCTCTGATGATTATTGATTTTTTTTCTATAATTATTCTAAACTATTTTTTAACACCAGTTCTAGCTTTTACACTTTACTTTTGTTTTCTCCATTCAATAAGACACTCGATTTCGCTCATTTTTGAGTTGGATAAAACCTTCAAAGTAGGACTAAAAAAATTTATTAAAAAAGCAATACCTTTGACCGTAATTACAGCAACTATGTTTATATTCGCCATTTATATACTAGATAATTTTTATAGACTTGATGAGGCTATTTACAAAGTAATTTTTATTGGTTTGGCGTCACTTACTTTTCCGCATATATTGTTAGAATATCTTTTAGAAAAAAATGAAAAAAGAGCTTAAAATTTATTTAGCGTCACCAAGAGGTTTCTGTGCTGGGGTAAAAAGAGCGATTGAAATAGTTGAAAAATCAATCCACAAGTTTGGAGCTCCAGTTTATGTTCGCCATGAAATAGTACACAATAAGCAAGTTGTTGAAGAATTAAAAGAAAAAGGGGCCATTTTCGTAAATGAATTATCTGATGTAGATGACCCAAGCAGACCTGTAATTTTTTCTGCGCATGGGGTTCCTAAATCAGTTCCAGAAGAAGCTAAATTAAAAAATTTATCCTTTGTAGATGCTACATGTCCATTAGTTTCAAAGGTTCATAGAGAGTCGGAGCAATTAAATAAAAATGGGTTCGGTATATTGTTAATTGGACACAAAAATCACCCAGAAGTTATTGGTACAATGGGTCAACTTCCAAAAGGCTCGATAAAACTTATCGAGACAAAAAATGATGTTGATTTAATTAAAGATGAAGATTTTAAAAAACCTTTGGCATATATAACGCAAACAACTCTGTCAGTAGATGATACAGCTGAAATTATTGAAGCTCTTAAAACTAAGTTTCCAAAAATCAAAGGTCCTATAAAAGAAGATATATGTTATGCAACTACGAACAGGCAGTCCGCTGTCAAAAAGATAGCTCCCAAGTGTGATATGTTTTTTGTAGTTGGAAGTCGTAACTCATCTAATTCTGTTAGATTAGTTGAAGTTGCAAAAAAAGCTGGTTGCAATAATTCCCATTTAATGCATTCAGAAAAAGAAATTCCCTTTAATGAGATAGAAAATTCAAAAACTATAGGAATATCTTCTGGAGCATCTGCACCAGAAAAGCTTGTTCAAACTTTGTTAGAAAGTGTAAGAAAGGATAGAAAAGTCTCTATTGAAGAAGTAATAGTTGCAGAAGAAAAAGTTATTTTTAAATTGCCGAAAGAATTAAATTAATGGCTGTCTATACAAAGTTGAATCAAAGCAAAATTAAGGAGATTTTATCTAATTATAATTTAGGAAAACTCGATACGTTTAAAGGAATTGAAGAAGGAATAGAAAATACGAATTATTTTTTGTCAGTGAACAAAAAAAAATTTATTCTAACAATTTATGAAAAAAGAGTACGATCAGAAGATCTGCCTTTTTTTTCTGATTTGATGTCTTCCTTAAACAAAGCAAGTTTTAAATGCCCTGCTCCAATTTTCAACAATGATAACTCTACAATTACAAATTTTGATGGTAAAAAATTAATGATAGTTTCTTTTCTAGAAGGTAAGGCTAAATCAAATTTATCTCCTGACAATTGCAAAACTATAGGAACAGAAATAGCTAAAATGCATGAATTAACAAAAAATTTCAAAATCAAAAGGCAAAATAATTTATCTGTAAATTCATGGAGAAATTTATTTAACTCAGTAAAAGATCAATGCTCTAAATTGAATGAAGATCTACCAAAATTGATAGAAGAAAACCTTATTAGTGTTGAAAAGAACTGGCCAAAAGATTTGCCAAAAGGAATTATTCACGCCGATTTATTTAATGATAATATTTTTTTTAATAAAGATAAATTTAGTGGGATAATAGATTTTTATTTTTCTTGCGAAGACTTTTTTGCTTTTGAAATAGCTATTTGTTTCAATGCATTATGTTTTGATGGCGTAAAGGAAAATTTAAGTTTCAATGTAACAAAAGCTAAAAATTTTATAGAAGGTTACTCCTCAGTAAGAAAATTATCGGATATAGAAAAAGAAAGCATAAAAGTTCTCTCACAGGGGGCTGCATTGAGATTTTTACTAACTCGGGTTTTTGATGCCTTAAATACTGTTGAAGGAGCTATTGTAAAAGTAAAAGATCCGATAGAATATTTAAAAAGATTAGAATTTCATAAGAATGCAAAAAATCATGAGGATTATTTTTTTTAATGAAATTAAAAATTTATACTGATGGTGCTTGCTCTGGAAATCCCGGTAAAGGAGGCTGGGCAGCCATCATATTAGATAATGATTTAAATCAATCAAGTATCTCTGGGGGTGAAAGTAATACAACTAACAATAGGATGGAATTAATGGCAACGATAATGGCATTAAAAAAAATTAAAAAGAAATCAGAGATTACAATTTTTACAGACTCAAAATACGTAAAAGATGGGATTACTGATTGGATTAAAAAGTGGAAACTAAATAATTGGAAAAGTTCAAATAAGAAACCAGTCAAGAATAAAGATCTCTGGATTAAATTGGATGATTCTTGTCAAAAACATAAGGTTACTTGGAGGTGGGTAAAAGCACACGCCGGAAATAAATATAATAATCTTGCTGATGAGTTAGCAGTTTCAAAAACTAAATAGATTTTAAAAAGTTCTCAGCGGCAGATAATTCACAGGAAGCTGTTTCTTTTTCTTCCTCTACTTTTTTAACTTCACCATTCTCCACAAGCATAGTGTATCTATTTGATCTAATTCCTAATCCTTTTTCAGATTTGTCTACTTCTGCGCCAATAGCTTTTGTAAATTTAAGAAAGGGATCACCGGCCATGAATATTTTACTTCCAGCATTTTGATTTTCGCCCCAGGCTTTCATTACATTAGGGTCATTCACAGCAATACATACAATTTTGGAAATTCCTTTTTTACTAGCTAGTTCGTAATTTTTTATATAACCAGGAAGATGAAGAGCTGAGCAAGTTTTTGTAAAAGCTCCCGGCATACCTAGAATAATAGTCTTGCCTTTACAAAGATCCAAAATATCAATCTTTTTTACAACATCATTTTGATCAAGATAAAATAATTCTGAGCCTGGGAGTTTATCTCCTTTTTTTATTTTCATTGTATTTTTCCTAAAATATAATTTTTTACTTCAGTATTTGAATTTCCAATAATATCAAATGTTTCCTTTTTATCCATGTTCAATTTTAAATGTTTTGGTGTGTCTAAATTTTTCCCTATAGCTTTTTTTATAGTATCGCTGAATTTATAAGGATGAGCTGTACCAAGAACAACTATATCTCCTAAATTTTTAAAGTTTTTTGCTGCACCTAGACCAGTAGCAGTATGAGGATCAATTATAAATTTATGCTCTTTATATATTTCATCGATTATAGATACTGTCTCTTCATCTGTAACTTTTACTGCTTCAAAATCTTTTTTTATTTTATCAATTTCTTTTTTTTCTAAATTAAATAAACTTTTTGATGACAGATCACTCATTAATGACCCTACCTTACTATCATTTTCATCTAGTATGTAATAAAGTAGTCTCTCAAAATTACTGGCAACTTGAATATCCATGCTAGGCGTGATGGTCGGTTTCACTGTATCAGGTTTATATTCGCCGGTATTAATTACTCTTTGTAAAATATCATTTTTATTAGTTGCGACTATAAGTTTATTAATTGGTAAACCCATTTTTTTTGCTACATAACCAGCATAGATATCACCAAAATTTCCAGTTGGCACTGAGAAGCTAATATTGTCTTTTTTTAATTTAAAGAAAGAGTAAAAATAATAAACAATCTGACAAACGATTCTTGCCCAGTTTATTGAATTTACGCCTGACATATTTATTTTTGTTCTAAAACTTTCATCATTAAAAAGCTCTTTTACAATTTTTTGACAATCGTCAAATGATCCTTCTATGGCTATATTATAAATATTTGTTCCACCAATTGTCGTCATTATTTTTCTTTGAATATTAGAAATCTTATTATGTGGATGTAGCACGAAAAGATTTATATTTTTTCTATTACTTAATGCAGCTATAGCTGCTGATCCTGTATCTCCAGAAGTAGCCACAACAATATTCACAGTTTTATTTTTAGCAACTTGTAAATGGTCATACATATTTCCAATGACCTGCATTGCAATATCTTTAAAAGCTAAAGTTGGACCATGATAAAGTTCAAGGAGATTTATATTTCCAACTTTTTTTAATTTCACGACTTCATTTTCTTCAAAGTTTTTGTATGATTTTTCTATAAGAGAACTTAATTCATCTCCTTTAATTTCGTTTGAACAAAAATTAAAAATTATTTCTGATGCTAGCTCACAGTAATTTAATTTACTTAAATTTATTAGCTCCTCTCTAGAATATTTTTTTATTTCACTAGGCAAGAATAATCCCCCTCCGGGTGCAAGACCTCTTAAGAAAATATCTTTAAAACTGAATTTTAGAGATTTATCTCTGGTGCTAAAATAATTCATCTTTTTCTTCTAAAATACAAAAAATATATTAAAATTGACATAGCGACAGAGTACCATGTTATTGCGTATTTAAGGTGATTATTTGGCAAATCAGGATTTATTTTTTTTAATTGTAAAGATGTATTGCTTATTTTTTCAATATGTAAAACATAATTACTAAATTCATTTCCAGTATAAATTTTTAAATCGTTCAAGTTTAATGTATACCATTCGTTATTCTTAATATCGTTTTTTGGTTTAAATGGATTTGATCTAGTAATTTTTTTAATTATACCCTCGTATTTATTGGTTTCTATAATGTTTATTTTTTTTAAATCATTTTTTTGGTCTTTTTCGATCCATCCTCTATTTACTAAAATAAATATTCCGTCTACGGTCTTTAAAGGAGTAATTATGTCATAACCAGGAGCGCCGTTTTTATTTAAGCTGTATAAGAAAATTTGCTTGTTAAAATCCAGATCACCTTCTAAAAAAACCCTTTGGTAATTTTTTATCTTATTTTTAGAAAAAGAAATTGATTGTGAATCTAATCCTATTTTAATCTCATTTATTAAGTTAAGTTTCCATTGTAATCTATAAACTTGCCATGTTCCAAGAGAACAAAATAAA
>JPUP01000055.1 GCA_001321855.1 SAR11 cluster bacterium PRT-SC02 | reverse complement strand
CGGGCAGGACTCGAACCTGCGACCAATTGATTAACAGTCAAATGCTCTACCAACTGAGCTACCGAGGAATTAAAATGAACATACTATTTTAAAAATATAACTCAACTAAAATTTTGGAGGCCACGCCCAGAATCGAACTGGGATACAAGGATTTGCAATCCTCTGCGTAACCATTCCGCCACGTGGCCAAATATTTAGACACATTATCTGACCACTCATTTTTTTATTCTATTTTTATTCTTATCAAACAAATATATCTTATTTTTCGGTAAGTAAATTGTAATATTTTTGCCAATAACACTTTTAGCACTTTTTACTCTAATTTCATTACCATTTAAATTACCGTATATAATTCTTTCAGATCCTAAATTTTCTACTAAATCTATGTTAATTTTTGTGAATATTTCACTATTTCTATCCAAAGATAGGTCTTCTGGTCTAAACCCTACGTAAACGTCATTTTTAAATTTTAGATTTTCAAATTGTATGTTAATGCCAAATAACTTAATTGTGCTTCTATCAACTACATCACTAGATGAAACTTTTAAAATATTCATTTTCGGGTTTCCAATAAACTCTGCTACAAAAATATTTTGAGGGTTATTATAGATTTCATCGGGACTACCATGTTGTTCAATATTTCCATTGTTCATAATCACAATTTTGTCAGCCAAAGTCATAGCTTCGACCTGATCATGCGTTACATAAATAATATTGCTTTTTAATTTTTTGTGTAATTTTGAAATTTCAACTCTCATTTCAGACCTAAGTGCCGCATCAAGATTAGATAAGGGTTCATCAAATAAAAATAGTTTTGGATTTCTTGTAATTGCTCTTCCAATAGCAACTCTTTGTCTTTGTCCACCCGATAGTTCTTTTGGTCTTCGATCCAAAAGCTCTTCAATCTTGAGGATTTTTGCAGCTTCAATTACTTTGTCTTTAATCTGATTTTTTGAAATTTTTTCAGATTTTAATCCGAAAGAGATATTTTGAAAAACATTCATGTGGGGGTACAAAGCATAAGATTGAAAAACCATCGCTATTTGTCTTTTTGAAGGTAATAAATCATTCAAAAGATTGTTTTCTAAAAGTATTTTTCCATTATCTATTTTCTCTAACCCAGCTATCATTCTAAGTAACGTAGATTTCCCGCACCCTGAAGGACCTAACAATACCATAAATTTACCTTTTTCAACCTCTAGGTTAAATTTACTAATTACATTGTTTTCACCAAAGGATTTATCAATATCTTCAAATTTTAAAAAAGCCATAATGCGTATTAATCATAGAAAATTCTTTATCTTATTGTTAAACTTAAATCATTATTTAAACAATTAATAGGAGGAAAAATGAAAAAAATAATAGCCTTCATTTTTGCTTTAACTATTTTAACGTCTAATAGTTATGCAGATATCACTTTTTGGACTACTGAAGTTCAACCAGCGAGAATGGAAAAGCAAATGGAGATGGCTAAATCATTTGAAGCTAAAACTGGAATTAAAGTTGAAGTTATACCG
>JPUP01000054.1 GCA_001321855.1 SAR11 cluster bacterium PRT-SC02 | reverse complement strand
TACGGGCGGATCTATCAAACCTGTAGGACGGATAATTTGATCTATAAATTCATTCTTTGTTTGTTTTAATTCCCACGGTCCAGGTGTAGCAGATACAAATATTGTTTGAGTTCTCATTAAATCCCATTCTTCAAACTTTAAAGGTCTATTATCCATACATGACGGAAGCCTAAAACCATATTCAGCTAATGTACTTTTTCTGGTTCTGTCACCTTTATACATTCCGTTAAGCTGTGGCACAGTTACGTGACTTTCATCAACAAAAACAATTGTATTATCAGGAAAGTATTCAAATAATGTTGGGGGAGGTTCTCCAGGTTTTCTTCCAGACAAAAATCGTGAATAATTTTCAATTCCAGCACAAGTACCTGTAGCCTCAATCATTTCTAAATCAAATTTTGTCCTTTCTCTTAATCTTTGAGCCTCTAATAATTTGTTGTTATCCTGATGTTTTTTTAAAGTTACCTCTAGTTCTTTTTTAATCTCTTGAATAGCCTGATCGATTGTTGGTTTAGGAGTAATATAGTGACTGTTAGCATAAATTTTAATAATTGAAAAATCACTAGTCTTATCTCCAGTTAAAGGATCAAATTCTTCAATTTTTTCTAATTTATTTAAATTTAAACTTAATCTCCAAGCCCTATCTTCTAAATGTGATGGAAATATCTCTAAATTTTCTCCCCTAACTCTAAATGTTCCTCTAAAAAAATTTTGATCATTTCTTTTATATTGCAAGTTAATAAACGCCCTAATTAACTGATCTCTGTCATATTCATAGTTTTTTTTAAGAGTTATAGTCATTTTTGAATAAGCTTCTACAGATCCAAGACCATAGATGCATGAAACACTCGCAACAATTATCACATCATCTCTTTCCAATAGTGACCTAGTTGCTGAATGCCTCATCCTATCTATTTGTTCATTGATAGATGCTTCTTTTTCAATGTAAGTGTCAGACCTTGGAACGTAAGCTTCTGGAGTATAATAATCATAATATGAAACAAAGTATTCTACAGCATTATCTGGAAAAAAACTTTTAAACTCACCGTAAAGCTGTGCGGCTAAAGTTTTATTCGGAGCGAGAACTAAAGCTGGTCTGTTAGATGCCTCAATAACTTTTGCCATTGTAAAAGTTTTTCCAGAGCCTGTAACACCAAGTAAGACTTGTTCGTTCTTTTGACCTTTAAGATTAGAAATCAGTTTTTTGATAGCTTGAGGCTGGTCTCCAGCAGGTTGAAAATTACTTTTTATTTTAAATTTTATACCTCCCTCTAATTTTTTATCAATAGAGTTGTTAGTATTTTCTAAATCTAATATTTTTTCTTGATACGTATTTTGCATTCTGTGATATTAATAATAAAAAAAACATTATAAAATTCAATGAGCATAATTTCCAACAATTTAAAACGTATAAAACCGTCGCCTACCATTGCAGTTACTACAAAAGCCAGGGAAATGCGGGCAAGCGGGAGGGATGTTATAGGATTAGGTGCTGGAGAGCCAGATTTTGACACCCCAGACAATATTAAAGAGGCCGCTATAGAAGCTATCAAAAACGGTGAAACCAAGTACACGGCAGTTGATGGAACTCTAGACCTAAAAAAAGCAATTGTTGAAAAGTTTAAAAGAGAGAATAATTTAGATTATACAACTGATCAAGTTACAGTAGGAACTGGGGGCAAACAAGTTATATACAACACCTTCATGGCAACATTGAATAAAGGAGATGAGGTAATTATACCTGCGCCTTTTTGGGTTTCTTACCCTGACATGGTTTTATTAGCTGGCGGCACTCCTAAGATTATAAAGTGTGAGGAAAAAGATGGCTTTAAACTTTCAGCAAAAAAATTAGAAAAAGCAATATCTAAAAAAACAAAATGGCTTATTTTAAACTCTCCATCTAATCCGACAGGAGCAGGATATACAAAAAAAGAAATAGAGGATTTATCAAAAGTGTTACTTAAAAATAAAAAAATTTTAATTTTAAGTGACGACATTTATGAACATATTAGATACGAAGGTTTTAATTTTTTTACAATTGCTCAAATTTCAAAACTTAAAGAGAGAACTTTGACCATGAATGGAGTGAGCAAGTCTTACGCGATGACAGGTTGGAGAATTGGATATGCGGCAGGTCCCAAAGAAATAATTAACGCAATTAGAAAGATTCAATCTCAATCTACTTCAAATCCTTCATCTATAAGCCAGGCAGCAGCAGTGGAGGCATTAAATGGGCAACAAAATTTTATTAAAGAAAGAGCAGAAGCCTTCAAAGAAAGAAGAGATTTTGTTGTAAGTAGTTTAAATAAAATAAAAGGGATTAATTGTTTAACACCAAACGGAGCTTTTTATGTTTTTCCAAGCTGCAAAGCTCTCTTAAATAAAAAAACTAAAATTAAAACTGATACTGAATTTGTTCAAAAATTATTAGAAAAATCAATGGTTGCTGTAGTTCAGGGCTCTGCTTTTGGATTAGAAGGTTATTTTAGAATATCATACGCAACTTCTATGGAAAATTTAAAAAAAGCCATAACAAGAATTAAGGATTTTTGTAATAGCTTAAATAATTAATTTTGTATTAAAATTCTTTTAGCTGCATCTGTTTTTTTCACCCACGATTTTGGAATAGATCCCACTCCTTTTAATGCTGCATAATATGCACCAATAAAGTTTGCTCTAGAACAGTTACATCCTCCTGCTTTAATTGTTTTTAAAACAGCTCTTTTATAATTAGAAGAGGTTAAAATAGAATGAACAGCACTTTCAAAAGTCCCGGGATAACTACAAGCCATTCCAAGTTTTTTTACTATCTGCGTATGAGGTTTTTTTTTTAATCGTTTTATTTTATTTATTTTCATCACGATGTTTTTGAAATATGAATTATTTTTATATTTCAAAGTAAATTCTTTTATAGGATTTTTTGAACCTTTAAGAGCCAAATCTATTATATGAAATTTAGCCAAAGCGTACCTTATACTAATTTTTGAAACCGTGACTAACGAAATAATTTTTTTAAGATTTTTAAAACTACAACCATATAAAAAGTAGGGTAGCGCTGCACAGAAACCATCCGACTCATTTACTTTTCTTCCTCCTGTTAATTTTTTCCCTTTTTTAATATTTTGAACTGTTTCAATAATATTTTGATGTATCCAAGGACCTTTAATTATTCCACGCCAGTCCTTAACTTTTCTATATTTTGCTCTTAGATTATAATTTTTCCAATATATGCTTCCAGGACCAAAATTTTTAATAATATTTTTTTTAAATCTACTTTCAATATTTGTATGTCCCTCAATTAATGTTTTGAACATGACTTGACCAATATCATTGTAACCAGAAACTTTACCAGTTTTAATGCTATAGAAAGGGCTTTTATTTTTTTTTAAAAAAGTAAAATCTTTTTTTCCTCTAATATAATTCAGTAATTTTTTTTGATTATATACCCAATGCAAAGGTCTTGCAGCTGCATCAGCAACAGTAGAACCTAAAAATACATGTAAATTGTTTTTCACTTTATTTACTTGATAAATGCTTTTCAGCTTCTAGTGCAGCCATACAACCCATTCCAGCAGCAGTTACTGCTTGCCTAAAAATTTTATCTTTCACATCTCCAGCGGCAAATACTCCTGGTATATTTGTAATAGTTGAGTCTGGTTTAGTAATTAAATAACCTTCTTTATCCATTTTTAATTGATCTTTAAATAAAGATGTAGCTGGGTCGTGACCTATTGCTATAAATAAACCATCAACTTTAAGATCAGAAGTTTTATTTGTTTTGACGTTTTTTATTTTAATTCCATTAACTCCTTTGGGCTCGTTTGTTCCCATTACTTCTTCAACAACACTATCCCAAATAATTTGAATTTTTTCGTTAGCTTTAAGCTTTTCTTGTAATAATTTTTCTGCTCTCAACTCGTTTCTTCTATGTATTAAGTGAACTTTAGAAGCAAATTTAGTTAAAAACATTGCTTCTTCTACCGCAGCGTTTCCACCGCCCACGACTGCAACTTCTTTTTCTTTAAAGAAAAAACCATCACATGTTGCACAAGCAGACACACCAAACCCTCTAAATTTTTGTTCAGACTCTAAGTTTAACCATCTTGCTTGAGCGCCTGTAGAAATAATAATACTATCTGCAGTATAAATTTGACCACTGTCACCATGAGCCGAAAAAGGTTTTTTTGAAAGATCAACTTTTTTAATATGATCTTGAATCATCTCAGTGCCCACAGCTTGAGCTTGGCCTTTCATTTCTTCCATTAGCCATGGACCTTGTATAACTTTTGAGTAACCAGGGTAATTTTCAACATCGGTAGTTGTGGTAAGTTGTCCCCCTGGAACTGTACCAGATACTAATATTGGCTTTAACAAAGCCCTTGCAGCATAAATTGCTGCCGTATATCCGGCTGGTCCCGACCCAAGAATCAACACTTTTGTATGTTTACTTGATTTATTATTCATCTTAATGAAGGTATATAGTAACAAATGTCTAAATTAAAAGCACTACTTTTAACGCAAGGTATGCACGGTATGATAAGTCAAGTTGAGGGGCTAGCAAAGGCTTTAGAACTCAACTACAAACATCAAAACATAAAATTAAAAAAATTTTGGGAATTTGTGCCTCCATTTTTAACTCCCACTTCTTTATCAGTTTTAGATGGTGATTTTATCTTTGATTCAAAAATAGTAATTTCTTGTGGAAGAAAAAGTGTAATACCGTCATTAGCTTTGAAAAAAAAATATAAGGATAAAATTTTTACTATTCACATACAAGATCCAAAAGTTTCCCTTAACAAATTTGATTTAGTTATATGTCCAGAGCATGACAAAATTAAGGGTGATAATGTTATTCAAACCAAAGGTTCAATTCATTATCTTACCAAAAAGGAGCTAGAAAGGGAAAAAAATTATATCAAAATTGATAGAGAAAATAAAAAAATAGTCGCTTACATCCTAGGAGGTCCGAACAAATATTATAATTACTCAGAAGAGCAAACAAATATTATCTTTAATAAAGTTAAAAATGTATTCACTAGAGATAAGTATAAATTAATAATAATTCCCTCATATAGAACGCCCGAAGAAATTATAAAAAAAGCTTATAATTCATTTGGCCACGATCATATTGTCTTTAGAGAAATTAATAAAAAAGCATACCTGTCATCTTTAGCGATCTCTGATTTAATAGTTGTTTCTTGTGACTCAACATCAATGATATCTGAAGCTGCGATGACTGGAAAACCAATTTATGTAGCCCACATGGATCCAATCAAAAACAATAGAAGATTCGAGAATTTTTTCACAGAATTTAAGAGATTGAACATAATTAAAGATTTGACAGATAAAATTGAAATGTGGTCTTATAAACATTTAGACGAAGTAAGCAGAATATCAGTTGAAATAAAAGAAAAAATAAAAAGCAATGTTATTAATTAAGAGTTTAAAAGAAAAATCAAAATTATACAACGACCCATTTCCTCATTGGGAGATCAATGATCCGCTTTCAAAAGACTCGGTCAATGAAATATGTAATGCGGAAATTGCCAACCCAATACAGGATAATCTCGAATATGATGGCACCAGGGCAATCGATGGTGGAGATGGAAAGTTTAGAACAGGTATTACCGATGGTGGGAAGGCAAAAAAATACAGATGTTTTATCACGCAGGAAAATTTTGAAAAATTTCCTAATTTAAAAAAGTTTATAGACGAACTATGTTCGAAAGAAGTTTATAGTCATATATCTAAACTAATAGGAAAAGATCTTTCAAATTCATATGTAAGGTTAGAAGTTATATGTGATAGAAAAGGATTTTGGTTAAAGCCTCATTGTGACATAAAAGAAAAGCTTCTTTCATCGCTAATATTTGTAAACCCAGCAAATGAGTCAGAAAATCTTGGCACAGACCTTTACGATAAAGATTTGAATAAAGTTAAAACTGTCCCATTTAAACATAACTACGGATATTTTTTTACTAGTGGACCAAATACTTGGCACGGGATGGAAAAAAAAGAAATCAAAAAAGAGAGAAGATGTATTCAAATAAACTATGTTACTTTCAAGACTGATTGGAAAGTAAAAAGCTAGATATCTTGTAGGGAAGTGACACTAATATCTCTCATTTTTAAAGACCTGATGCCTTCCAAACAGACCTTAGCTGTTGACATATTGGTGCAATATGGAACTTTATTAGTTAAAGTAGCTCTTCTCAAAGCTAAGGCATCGCTTAGTTGAGTTTCACTATTTCCACCTCCAGTATTAATAACTAAGGCTATTTTTTTTGCATTTAGAACATCAACAATATGTGGAGATCCCTGATTTACTTTATTTATTTTTTTACATTTAATACCATGCTTATTTATATAATCTGCAGTACCTGCAGTTCCGCAAAGACTAAAATTTAATTTAACTAATTGTTTTGCTAATTGTACTCCCTCTTCTTTATGACTATTTTTTAAAGAGATAAAAGCTAACCCTTTTTTTGGAAGAGAGTTTGAAGCTGCTATTTGACTTTTCGCAAAAGCCATGCCAAAATTTTTATCAAATCCCATAACTTCACCTGTAGATTTCATTTCTGGACCTAGTAAAAGATCGCTATTAGGAAATTTATTAAACGGGAATACTGCCTCTTTTACTGCAAACATATTTTTCGTTTTACTTTTCAAATTAAAATAGGTTAATTTTTCTCCTGCCATCACTCTTGAGGCTATTTTAGCAAGAGGTATACTCTTTGCTTTTGAGACAAATGGAACAGTTCTACTAGCTCTTGGATTGACCTCTATTACATAAATTTTATCTTTTTTAATCGCATATTGAACATTCATGAATCCCTTTACTTTGAGTGCCAAAGCTAACTTTTTTGTTTGATTTTCGATTTCTTTTATTAAAAAAGGTTTAATTGATACCGGGGGCAAGCTACATGCCGAGTCTCCTGAGTGAATTCCAGCTTCTTCTATATGTTGCATTATACCAGCTACAAAAACATTTTTACCATCTGATATTGCATCAACGTCTACTTCCATTGCATTATCAATAAATTTGTCAATTAATATTGGATTTTTTTCAGCAACTTTGAATGCTTCTTTTACAAAGTCTTTAAGCTGACTTTTTTCGTGGACTATTTCCATCGCTCTTCCACCTAAAACATAAGAAGGTCTAACCATTAAAGGTAGACCAACTTTATCTGCTATCTTTATTGCTTGAGAAAAAGTTCTAGCAATACCACTTTCAGCTTGTTTTAAATTCAGCTTATTTAAAAGATTTCTAAATCTATCTCTATCTTCAGCAAGATCAATTGATGAATACTGAGTTCCTAAAATTGGAAGTTTATTCTCGTATAAAAATTTTGCGAGTTTAATTGGAGTTTGTCCGCCGAATTGAGTTATTATCCCTATTAAATTTCCTCTGGATTTTTCCCTCTTTATGATATTAAAAACATATTCATCAATCAAAGGCTCAAAGTACAATCTATCACTTGTATCGTAATCAGTTGAAACAGTTTCTGGATTACAATTAACCATAATCGTTTCATAATTTGCCTCTTTAAGAGCAAAGCTAGCTTGACAACAACAATAATCAAATTCTATCCCCTGACCAATTCTATTTGGTCCACCACCAAGTATAATAATTTTTTTTCTATTAGAGGGATCTGCTTCGCACTCTAAATTTGTGGAAAAATTTCTTTGATACGTTGAATACATATAAGGTGTAAAAGATTTGAATTCGGCCGCACATGTGTCAACTTTTTTGTAAACAGGAAAAATTTTTAATACCTCTCTGCTTCTTCTAATTGTAGTCTCCGGGGTATTTGTTAATTCTGATAACTTTTTGTCAGAAAATCCGATTGATTTAATGTAATTAAATTCATTAAAATTTTTTGGAAGACCTTTTTTTTTAATTTTAATCTCATTTTCTACAATCTCCCTTATTTGTTCTAAGAACCAAGGATCAATTTTTGAAAGTTTATTTATTTTATCTAAGCTAATTTTTTTTCTCATAGCCTCTGCTATAAGTAAAATTTTATTGGGTATATTTTCTTTAAGTTTTTTCTCAATTTGCCTCACGTTTAATCTAAATATTTGATCAAAACCCGAAAAACCCGTCTCAAGGGAGACCAAAGCCTTTTGTAGGGACTCTTTAAAATTTCTTCCGATTGCCATTGCTTCGCCTACCGATTTCATCGATGTTCCTAAAATTTCAGCTGAAGTTGAAAATTTCTCAAAAGTAAATCTTGGTATTTTAGTTACGACGTAATCTATAGTTGGTTCAAAAGAGGCTGGCGTTACCTTTGTAATTTCATTTTTTAATTCATCTAAAGTATAACCCACTGCTAATTTTGCAGCCACTTTAGCTATTGGAAATCCTGTAGCCTTTGAGGCTAAAGCTGAAGATCTGGAAACTCTTGGGTTCATCTCAATAATTACCATTCTTCCATTTTTAGGATTAATGGCAAATTGAACATTAGATCCACCTGTTTCAACTCCAATTTTTCTTAAGCAAGCTATAGAAGCATTTCTCATAACTTGATACTCTTTGTCGGTTAAAGTTAGGGCAGGAGCTATAGTAACCGAGTCACCAGTATGAATTCCCATCGGATCTACATTTTCAATTGAACAAATTATTATGCAATTATCTTTCTTATCTCTAACCACTTCCATTTCAAATTCTTTCCAGCCCTCCAAACACTCTTCAACCAATACTTGATTTACAGGTGACTCATGAAGACCATTCTTAATTATTTTGAAAAATTCCTTTTTGTTTTTAGCTATCCCTCCTCCAAGACCACCCAATGTGTAAGCTGGTCTTATTATTGCAGGTAATCCAATTTTCTTTAATACATTAGAAGCCTGTTTGAAATTATTTACTATTTTTGATTTAGGTAAATCTAAACCAATTTCAACCATATTTTTTCTAAATTTTTTTCTATCTTCAGCATTAGAAATTGCCTCAGAGTTTGCACCTATTAATTCAATTTTATATTTTTTAAGAATTCCTTTTTTTTCTGCCTCCATTGCTAAATTTAATGCAGTTTGCCCACCCATAGTCGGCAAAATAGCATCAGGGTTTTCTTTAATAATAATTTTTTCAAGAACTTCCAGAGTGATAGGCTCTATATAAGTTTTATCAGCTAAATTTGGATCGGTCATAATCGTTGCAGGATTAGAATTTATTAAAATTACTTTATAACCTTCGTCCTTAAGCGCTTTACATGCTTGAGTGCCTGAATAATCAAATTCGCAAGCTTGCCCAATAATAATTGGACCCGCACCTACTACTAATATTTTTTTAATATCTTTTCTTTTTGGCATTTTTTTTCATACTCATAATAAATTGATTAAATAAATAGACGCTATCTTGTGGTCCGGGGTTAGACTCAGGATGATACTGAACAGAAAAAATAGGCTTATTTTTTAATTGTATACCTTCTATGCTATTATCAAAAAGGGACTGATGAGTAATTCTAATATTTCTAGGCAAATTTCTTTTCATAACTTCAAAACCGTGATTTTGACTTGTTATTTCAACATTTCCCTTAATTAAATTTTTCACTGGATGATTAGCTCCTCTATGACCAAGTTTCATTTTTTCTGTTTTTGCCCCTAATGTTAAAGCTAAAAGTTGATGTCCTAAACAAATTCCAAATATCGGCAAGTTATTTTTAATTAATTTCCTAATTATTGGTATAGCATATTTACCAGTAGCAGCTGGATCTCCTGGTCCGTTGGACAAAAATATCCCATTTGGTTTTTCTTTAATTATATCAGCCGCACTTGTCTTACAAGAAACAATAGTTACTTTACAGTTGAAATCTGAAAAATATCTTAAAATATTTTTTTTAATTCCATAATCGATCGCTACTACATGCAAAATCTTTTTTTTATTTTTTAAAAAACCATTTGTTTTATTCCAAGTTTTGAAATCCTGCCATTCATAGTTTTTTTTTGTTGTTACTCTCTCAGCTAAATCTAGATTTTTGAGCCCACTCCAAGTTTGAGTTATCTTAAGGAGTTTTTTTATATTTAATTTATTTTTTTTAAAAAAAGATATCGTTCCTTTAGGTGCACCTTTTTCTCTAATAAAATTAGTTAAATTTCTTGTATCAATTCCTGTTATTCCAACAATCTTATTTTTTTTAAGCCATCCATCTAGATGTTTAAGAGATCTGTAATTTGAGGGATTAGTAATTTCAGTATTGATAATCACTCCTTTTGTCCATATTTTATCAGACTCATGATCTTGTTTATTAGTTCCAACATTTCCAACATGCGGAAAAGTAAAGTTTATTATTTGCTCAGCATATGAGGGATCTGATATTATTTCTTGATAACCCGTAATTGAAGTATTAAAACAAACCTCACCAGTAGCAGTTCCTTGATAACCTAAACCTAATCCTTTAAAAAATTTACCGTTTTCAAGAACTAAAATAGCAGTGGGATTGATCTTTTTAAGATTTTTATTTGAGTTTATATTTTGATAAATCTTCTTCAAATACAACTCATGAGTTAAAGTAAAAAACTTATAAACATGATTTTGCGCAAGATATGAAATAGTTTCAAAATCGTCAAGAAAGTTTTTTTTATTTTCGAGTATAATTGTGATTAAAATATTAGCAACATTATGTCTCTCGAAAAAAAAATTGAAGAAACTCTAAATAATTCTTTAAAAAATAAAGATAAAAATACTTTTCCAACTTTAAGATTAATAGTTGCCTCAATAAAAGATCTTAAAATAGCAAATAAAATTAAAAGTTCTGAGCTTAAAGATGCTGAAGTAATATCATTGCTAAAAAAAATGGTAAAACAAAGAAATGATTCGTGTGAGGCGTATAAAAAAGCTGGTAGAGATGATCTTCTAAAAAATGAGCAAAAAGAGATCGATGTTATTAATCAGTTTTTGCCTAAGCAACTAAACGAGGATCAAACTAGGAAAATTTGTGAGGAAGCCGTTAAGAAAACGAATGCAACCTCCATGAAAGATATGGGAAAAATTATGGGCATACTCAAGTCAAAACATAGCAGTGAATTAGACTTTTCAATTGTTAACAAAATCTTAAAAGGGATTTTAAATAAATGATGAAATACCCAAAAGATTATCTTGATGAAATCAAACTTAGATTAAAAGTATCTCAGGTAGTAGGTAAATCGGTTAAACTAAAAAAAAGAGGGAATGAATTTATAGATCAAATTATCCGTCCTACAGGTTTGATAGATCCGCCCGTA
>JPUP01000053.1 GCA_001321855.1 SAR11 cluster bacterium PRT-SC02 | reverse complement strand
ATTCTAAACCATGGGCCGAAATATACAAATGAAAGTATCATTCACATTATCAGCAAAGAAACTACTCAATGAAATTAAAGAAGTTCACGGTAATGATCTTTTGTTTCATCAATCGGGTGGATGCTGCGATGGTAGCGCGCCTATGTGCTTTCCAGCAAAAGAATATAAAGTAGGAAATAGCGACGTAAAGCTGGGAGAAGTAGATGGAACACCTTTTTATATGAATGAGGATCAATATGAAAAATGGAAACATACAGATTTGACTATTGATGCTGTTAAGGGAATTGGAGGCATGTTTTCCCTAGATAATGGAACAGGGCAAAGATTTTTAACAAAATCTGAAATTTGCGTAGTAGTTGACAACGATAAAAAAGCTACAAACTAATCTCTTTATAGACAAGTTCTAAAATATCTGTATTTAATTAAATATGGGTCAAATTTTACTTACAGATGTTAGGAAAAAATTCTTAGATTACTTTAAAAAAAATAATCATAAGATTGTAGACTCTAGTAACTTAGTTCCAAACAATGATCCTACTCTGATGTTCACCAACTCCGGCATGGTTCAATTTAAAAATGTTTTCACAGGTTTAGAAAAAAGAGATTATAAAACAGCCACAACATCTCAAAAATGTGTAAGAGCCGGTGGCAAACATAATGATTTAGAAAACGTAGGATACACACCAAGACACCATACTTTTTTTGAAATGCTTGGAAATTTTTCCTTTGGAGATTACTTTAAAGAGCAGGCAATTATTCATGCTTGGAATTTATTAACAAAAGATTTCCAATTGCCTAAAGAAAAACTTTCTGTAACAGTTTATCATGAAGATGAAGAGTCATTTAAACTTTGGAAAAAAATAGCAGGGTTAAGTGATGTTAAAATAATAAAAATAGCAACTTCAGATAACTTTTGGTCAATGGGAGACACTGGTCCATGTGGTCCTTGCTCAGAAATTTTTTACGATCACGGCGAAAAATTAAAAGGAGGACCTCCAGGAACTCCAGATGAAGATGGAGATAGATTTATTGAGATATGGAATTTGGTATTTATGCAGTACGAGCAAATCTCAAAAGATAAAAGAATAAATTTACCAAAACCATCAGTTGATACTGGGATGGGCCTTGAACGAATGACAGCTGTCCTTCAAGGGACCCATGATAATTATAAGATTGATCACTTTAAAAAAATTATGGGTGCATCTTCCGATTTATTGAAGTCACCTTTAAATGAGTCAACTATTGCGAGTCACAGAGTTATTGCAGATCATTTAAGGGCTAGCAGTTTTTTAATCGCTGAAGGAATATTACCTTCTAATGAAGGGAGAGGATATGTTTTAAGAAGAATCATGAGACGAGGGATGAGACATGCACATTCTTTAGGAAGCAAAGATCCTATTTTTTATAAGTTATTTGATATTTTATTAAATGAAATGAAAAGTAGTTATCCTGAATTAATTACTGGAAAAGAATTAATAATTGAGACTTTAAAAAATGAGGAAGAAAAATTTTCTTCTCTTTTAGAAAGAGGAATGAAAATACTTGATGAAAATTTGACTAAAGTTTCAAATAGAACATTTCCAGGGTCAACAGCATTTAAATTATATGACACTTATGGTTTCCCTTTAGATCTAACTGCCGACATATTAAAAGGGAAGGGAATTAAAGTAGATAATGTTGGTTTTGAAAAGGAGATGGAAAAAAGCAAAGCTCTTGCACGAGCTAATTGGAAAGGTTCCGGAGATAGATCTGTTGAAGAAAGATGGTTTAAAATAAGAGAAGAAATAAATCCAACTGAATTTTTAGGTTATGAATTTGATAAAGCAGAAGGTGTTGTTATCAAAATTTCAAAAGACGGTAAGTTTGTAGATTCAGCTAGCACTGGAGATGAGGTAGAGGTTATAACAAATCAAACCCCATTTTATGGGGAGTCTGGCGGTCAAGTTGGTGACCAGGGTTATATTTTTAACTCAAATTGTAAAATAAAGATCAATGATACTCAGAAAAAAATGGGAGATTTATTTGTTCATTATGGAAAAATTGAAAAAGGTTCAATATCAATTATGCAAAACGTTAATTTAGAAATAGATGTTTTAAAAAGAAATGAATCTAAAGCTTATCATTCAGCAACTCATTTATTACATGAGGCATTAAGAAGAACTTTAGGAAAACATGTCACTCAAAAAGGTTCGTTAGTTTCACCTGAGAGGCTAAGATTTGACTTTAGTCATAATAAGCCGATCGAAAAAGATGAAATGATAAAAATAAATAAAATTGTAAACGAAATTGTAGTCGGCTCTACTGATGTACAGACAAGAATAATGACTCCAAAAGAAGCAGTAAGCATGGGTGCATTAGCATTATTTGGAGAAAAATATGGAGAAGAAGTGAGAGTGGTTTTTATGGGAAAGGAAAATAACGGTTTTTTCTCAACTGAATTATGTGGAGGTACTCACGTTAAAAATACTAAAGAGGTTGGTAAATTTAAAGTTATAAGCCAGTCCTCGATCGCCTCAGGAGTTAGGAGAGTTGAGGCGTTAAGAGATAAACAATTAGAAGTTTATGAAAAAACGCAAAAACAAGATAAATCCCAAAAAGAGTTAAATTTAAAAGATGAGATTATATTAGTTAAAAAAGAATTACATAAACTAAAAATAAATCCAGATTATAAAGATAATTTAGATTTAACCGAAAACTTAAAAAATTTAAATAAACAGCTTAGTAAAGTAAAAATTGAAATTATTAAGAAAGATAAAAGCAAAAATATAATACAGGACAAAAAAATTGGAGATGTAATAATTCGAGAACAAATTTTGAAAGATTTTCCCTCTAAAGAATTAAGAAGTATTATAGACGAAGGAAAAAAAGAAATTAAATCAGGGATAGTAGTAGGTATTTCCACATTTGAAAATAAAGTCGGTTTAGCTGTAGGAATTACTAAAGATTTAACTTCAAAATATGATGCTATTGATTTGGTAAAAGCTGCTTCTGTTATTCTAGGAGGCAAAGGAGGTGGAGGTAGAAAAGATTTTGCTCAAGCAGGGGGAGTAGATAAAGATAAAATTAAAGAAGCTTTTAAAGAAATTTCTAAAAAAATTAGTTAAGTTTTTTCTTTAAATTTCCATCAATTGCTTCTAAGAATTGATTTGTTGTTAGATATTTAGTTGATTTATCAATTAAGATTGCCAAATCCTTTGTCATTGATCCGCTCTCAACAGTTTTAATACATACTTCTTCAATATTAGTTGAAAATTTAATTAGTTCTTCATTTCCGTCGAGTTTTCCTCTGTGAGCTAAACCTCTTGTCCATGCAAATATTGAAGCAATAGGATTTGTAGAAGTTTCTTTTCCTTGTTGGTGCATTCTATAATGTCTTGTTACTGTTCCATGCGCAGCTTCAGACTCTACAGTTTTACCATCTGGCGTCATTAGTACACTAGTCATAAGTCCTAAAGACCCAAATCCCTGTGCAACAGTATCGGATTGAACGTCACCATCATAATTTTTACATGCCCAAATATATCCACCATTCCATTTCATAGCACAGGCAACCATGTCATCAATTAATCTATGCTCATAAGAAATATTTGCTTTTTTAAATTTATTAGAAAATTCTTTATCAAATACTTCTTGGAATAGATCTTTAAACCTTCCATCGTATGCCTTAAGAATTGTATTCTTAGTCGACAGATAAACCGGCCATTTTCTAACGAGTCCATAATTCATACATGCTCTTGCAAAGTTTTTAATTGAATCATCTAAATTATACATCGTTAGAGCTGTTCCTGAGCTAGGAAAATCAAACACTTTAAATTCTTTTTTACTTTTTCCGTCTTTTGAAATCCATTTGACTTCAAGATTACCTTCACCTGGTACTAAAAAATCAGTTGCTCTATATTGATCTCCAAAAGCATGTCGTCCAATTACAATCGGTTGAGTCCAACCTGGAACTAATTTTGGAACATTTTTACAAATAATTGGCTCTCTAAAAACTGTCCCACCTAAAATATTTCTAATGGTTCCATTAGGCGATCTCCACATTTTCTTTAATTTAAATTCTTCTACACGCGCCTCGTCTGGGGTGATAGTCGCGCATTTTACCCCAACACCATATTGTTTAATTGCCTTAGCCGCATCTATTGTAATCTGATCATCAGTTTTATCCCTATTTTCCATGCCCAAATCGTAATATTTTAGATCAAGCTCAAGATATGGTTTTATTAGCTTATCTTTAATAAAAGACCATATAATTCTGGTCATTTCGTCACCATCTAACTCAACTATTGGATTTTTAACCTTTATTTTTGACATAAATATAAATTGATTATGTGTAATTTTTATACATATTAATGGGAAATTATCAAACTTTAAAACTATATGATTAATAACATTTTTCCTAAAATACATAATGAGGGCTACAAATTTCTTGCAATTTCAATAATTGCAACCTTAGCTTCTTTAATGTTTTCTATAATTCTCACTCTTATATTTTTATTATTAACAATATGGGTTTATTATTTTTTTAGAGATCCAGATAGAGTATCAATTAATAATGATAGTTTTTATGTAAGCCCCGCAGACGGTTTAATAACTCAAATAGTTGAAACCAAAGGTCCTTCAGAATTAAACCTTAGTGAAACATCATTCACAAGAATAAGTATTTTTATGAATGTTTTTAATTGCCATGTAAATAGATCACCAGTTTCTGGATCAGTAAGCGATATTTTTTATAAACCTGGTAAGTTTGTTAATGCTTCACTAGATAAAGCAAGCGAAGAAAATGAAAGAAATTATTTTAAAATCACATCCAAAAAAGGAGAGGAAATTATTGTTGTACAGATTGCAGGCTTAATAGCTAGAAGAATAGTTACACAAGTTTCTATAAATGAAAATTTATCTCAGGGACAAAGAATTGGAATGATCAGATTTGGAAGTAGAGTCGATTTATACATTCAAAATAAAAAAATTTTAGCACAAGTCGGACAAAATGTGACAGCAGGAGAATCTCTATTAGCAAAAGACTCATAAATAAAATCAAATGGAAGAAAAAAAATTTAAATTAGTTGGCTCCAAAAAAACAAGATATTTGCTCCCTAACCTTTTAACAATAGTTGGAGTTTGCTTAGGTATAAGCTCTATTAAATTTTCCATAGATCAAAATTTTAATCTAGCTGTAATTTTCATTTTATTAGCGGCGATTTTAGATGCCTTAGATGGCAGAATAGCAAGACTAATTAAAGGGACTTCAGATTTTGGAAAAGAGTTAGACTCCCTCACTGATTTTGTGAGTTTCGGTATTGCGCCAGCTTTAATAATTTATTTTTGGGAACTTAACACATTTGGTAAATTAGGTTGGACGATAACTCTCTTATATTCAGTCTGTTGCGTTTTAAGACTCGCAAGGTTCAATTTAACAAACATAAATAAAAATGAGGTTTGGAAAATGAATTATTTTGAGGGAATTCCTTCACCGATTGGTGCTATATTAATTTTACTTCCTTTAATTTATGAGATAAGTGATTTAAAACAGTTTTTCAATCCCAAAATTTTGGTACCATATATCACCATCCTAGTTTCTATTATGTTAATAAGTAAAATACCAACCTTTTCCTTTAAAAAAATTTCTGTTCCTCCGAAATTAACAATATTTATTTTATTATTTGCTGTGCTATCATTTGTTTCTTTAATGTTTTATACTTTTGAAACTTTATTATTATTTGGTTTTATATATGTTTTGACAATACCTTTGTCAGCCTTCATGTTTTTGAAAAACAAAAACAGTTTAAAAGACAACTTCAATGATGAGGATCATGAAGATATTCTTTAATGAAAAAAAATAAATCTTCCAAAAATTGGATTATAAATCAACATAGGGATGAATACTTTAAACAATCTAGATCACTTGGTTACAGATCTAGAGCTGCATTTAAACTACTGGAATTAAATAAAAAATTTAATTTTTTAAAGAAAAATTCAAAAGTTCTTGATCTAGGTGCCGCTCCGGGTGGATGGTCCCAAGTTGCAAGTAATTATTGCACCAAAGGAAAGGTTATGTCTGTTGATTTAAAGCAAATGACAGAATTAAAAAATGTTAAATTTCTTATGATGGATTTTAGGGTAAACGAATCAAAAAAAGCTATTGAGAATTTTTTTGGTGATAAAATCAGTATTATTTTGTCTGATATGGCTGCTAATACCACCGGAAATAAAGATCTTGACTGTATAAGGACCAATGAGCTTTGCATGGAAGCCTTAAAGTTTTCATTGAATGTTTTAGACAATAATGGTGTCATTATATCAAAATTATTCAATGGACAAGACTTTGAGGTGGTTAAAAAATTTGCTTTAAGCAATTTTAAAAAAGTAAGATTTTTTAAACCAAAATCTAGCAAAGATCACTCAAAAGAAACTTATATACATTGTTGCGGATTAAAGACTTTATAAAATAATAAAATTGTATATAAGTTTATATGGAACTAATACAAGAAGCTTTAACTTTCGATGATGTTTTGTTGCTACCTAGACACTCAACAATTCTTCCGAATCAAACAAATATAAGCTTAAATCTTTCAAAAAAATTAAAATTAAATGTTCCATTCTTATCTGCTGCCATGGACACAGTCACAGAGTATGAGATGGCTTTAGAAATGGCAAAACAGGGAGGGTTAGGTATTATTCATAGAAATCTATCGGCACAAGAGCAAAGTTTACAGGTTAAGAAAATAAAGAAAAAAAATCTAAAAGTCGGGGCTGCGATTGGCACGAGCCCAAATGATATTTATAGAGCAAAATTATTGTCAGACAATGATGTTGACATGATAATTATTGATACAGCTCATGGAGATAGTAAGAAAGTATTTCAAACAGTTTATAATATTAAAAAAATCAATAAAAAGAATTTAATTTGTGTAGGTAATATAGCAACAGGAGAAGCTGCAAACTCATTATACAATGTTGGTGCCGACATTGTTAAAGTAGGTATAGGTCCAGGCTCTATTTGCACAACGAGAATGATTGCGGGAATAGGTGTTCCACAAATAACTGCACTCTCAAATGTAAAGAAAAAATTAAAAAAGAAAAATATTAAAATTATTTCAGACGGAGGAATTAAATTTTCTGGAGATATTATTAAAGCTATTGCGGCAGGAGCCGATGCTATTATGATGGGTTCAATTTTTGCCGGCACAAAAGAAAGTCCCGGAAAAAAGTTCAAAATTAGAAATAAATATTATAAAAATTATAGAGGAATGGGATCTATCGGTGCGATGTCTGCTGGATCTTCAAATAGGTATTTTCAGGAAAACTTTAAAGATAGATCAAAATTTATTGCTGAAGGAGTAGAGGGTCGTGTTGAGTATAAAGGACCGCTTTCTAAAATTATTTATCAACTGCAAGGCGGTCTAAGATCGTCTATGGGTTATATAGGAGCAAAAAACTTAAAAGATATTAAAAAAATGCTAAGTTTATAAAAATAACTAAAGCAGGCTTTTATGAAAGCATGGTTCACAGTGTTGACGCGATTGAAAGCAGCTTGAATTTTAAATTATGAAAATACTAATTATATTTACATTCTTAATATCTTTTCTTTTTATAAATTTTAAAAATGTTAATAGCAGTGAAAAAAATTATTTTAACGAAGCAGTTAGTTTTTTTGAAAAAAAAAATTTTGAAAAAGCTAAATTTAAGTTTGAACAAGATATAGTTTTTAATCCAAAAAATCATCAATCTTATTTATATTTAGCAAAAATATTTAATGAACAAAAAAATGTTGAACAAGAAGAGTCAAATCTTAATACAGTAATATTAATTCATCCTCAAAATGAAGAGGCTACCTTAGCTTTGGCCAAGCTTAATTTAAAAAAATCAAATTTTTCAGAGACACAAAAACTAATAAATAAATTTAAAAAAATTTGTAAAATAGATTGTACTAAATCATTATCAGTTGAAAAAGATTTGAAAAATTCTTTAAATAAATGAATTTTTATTAATAGATGAACATAGACAAAGTTTTGATAATTGATTTTGGGTCACAAGTTACAAAACTAATTGCAAGAAGAGTAAGAGAACTTGGCGTATATTCTGAGATTTTAAATATAAATCATTTAAAAAATATTAAAAACTTAGAGAGTGTCAAAGGTATCATTTTATCTGGTGGACCAGCGTCAGTGACACAAAAAAAATACCCTAAAATTTCAAAAGAAATATTTTTAAAAAAGATTCCAATTCTTGGAATATGTTACGGTTTACAACTCATATCAAAATCTTTTGGAGGAAAAGTGAAAAATAATAAAAAAAAAAGAGAATTTGGAAGAGCTAAATTATTTGAAAAAAAAAAATCAGTTCTTACTAAAAATTTTTTTGATAAAAAGATTACTAATGTATGGATGAGTCACCAAGATGCAGTCATAAATTTACCTAAAGGTTTTAATAAAATTGCATCTACAAAAAACTCCGCTTTAACAATTATAGAAAATAAAAATTTGAATATTTATGGTATACAATTTCATCCAGAAATAACTCATACTCAAAATGGAAAGACACTGTTTTATAATTTTTTATTTCATATTTGTAAAATTAAAAAAAAATGGAAAATTGGTTCGCAAAAAAAAAGATTGATAGATCTTATAAAGAAAAAGGTAAAAGGAAATAAAGTAATCTGTGCTCTATCTGGAGGAGTAGACAGTAGTGTATCTGCTTTATTAATTAACAAAGCTATTAAATCAAACCTAATATGTATTATGGTTGATACTGGCTTGATGAGAAAAAATGAATTTAAAAAGACTTATAAAATCTTTAAAAAAAAGTACAAACTTAACGTGAAACTTATCAATGCGTCTAAATTATATTACTCAAAATTGAAAAATATTAGTGATCCAGAAAAAAAAAGAAAATTGATAGGTAAGCTGTTTATTAATATTTTCGAAAAAGAGGCAAAAAAAAATAAAAAAATAAAATTTTTAGCTCAAGGCACTCTTTACCCCGATATAATAGAAAGCAGGTCTACGACTGGAAAAAGTACAAAGATAAAATCTCACCATAATGTTGGAGGATTACCAAAAAAAATGAAATTAAAATTGATTGAACCTTTGAGAGATTTTTTTAAAGATGAGGTTAGATCATTGGGAAAATCATTAGGCTTGACTGATAAAATTAATAATAGACATCCTTTTCCAGGACCAGGCTTAGCCATAAGAATTTTAGGAAAAGTTACGCCAGATAAAATTAGGATTCTTCAAGACGCAGACCACATTTTCATTAATGAGCTAATTAATAAAAAATTGTATAATAAAATTTGGCAGGCTTACGCAGCTCTTCTACCAGTTAAAACTGTTGGGGTAATGGGTGACACAAGGACATATGAGCATATATGCTTATTAAGAGCTGTAATTTCAGAAGATGGCATGTCTGCTGATTATTTTAAATTTCCACAATGGTTTTTAGACAATATTTCAAATAAAATAATAAATAACGTACCAGGTATAAATAGAGTAGTTTATGATATAACATCTAAACCACCAAGTACTATTGAGTTAGAATGATAAAAAAAAAAATCAAAAAAATTTTGGATAAGAAAAATAAAACTAAAATTGTTTGTTTAACTTCTTATTCTGGAAATACCGCAAGCATTTTAGATAAACATTGTGATATAATTCTTGTTGGGGACTCTATGGCAAATGTTTTGTATGGTATGACAAATACTCACACTATGACTTTAGAACAAATGATAAGTCACTCAATATCTGTAAAAAAAAAAATTAAATATTCTTTATTAGTGGTTGATATGCCAAAAAATACTTACTTAAATGCCAAAGATGCAAAGAAAAATGCCAAATTGATTTTAAAAAAAACTGGATGCGACGCTGTAAAAATAGAGAGTAACAAAAAAAATTATAACATTATCAAAAACCTAGTATCCATAAATATTCCAGTTATGGGACATATCGGATTTACACCACAGCATAAAAAAAAATTCAAAGTCGAGGGAAAATCTTTATCACAAAAAAAAAAACTTATAAAAGAAGCTCACGAAATTCAAAGAGCAGGGGCATTCTCAATTGTATTGGAGTGTGTTTCTGAAAAAACAGCCGAGCAAGTAACTAATTCCTTAAAAATTCCAACCATTGGAATTGGATCGTCTAAGAAATGCGACGGACAAATACTAGTCACAGATGATCTTCTTGGTCTAAGTGGGTTTTACCCAAAATTTGTAAGAAGATATGCAAAATTAAACAAGATTATTGATAAAGCTGTAAAAAAATATAGTAAAGATGTAAAATTGGGAAAATTTCCAAAAACTAGTAATAGCTTTAAATAATGGAAACTGAAAATATAGACAACAATCTAAATCAAAATAAATTTTCTATTTTTTACAAAAAAAATAAAACTAAAATTTTAATTTTCTTATTAAGTTTGCCAGTAATATTGATAATCTTTTTTGGATATAATTTTTACAACGAAAAAAAAAATACAAGAATATCTAACCAATTTAATGACGCAAACATACTTTTAGAGAATGACAGAAAGCAAGAGTCTAAAAAAATATTTATTTCTTTAATTAATGAAAAACACTTATTTTATTCACCTTTGTCTTTAAACGTAATTGTGGAAAATGGCTTAATTGAAAATCAAGATAGCTTATTAGAACTATTTGATAAAATTTTGAATATTAAATCTTTAGATAAAGAAACGAAACATTTATACAGGTTTAAAAAAGCCACAATATTCTCTAATCAAGCAAAAGAAAATGAAATGTTAAAAACACTTAATCCAATTATAAATTCTAAATCTATTTGGAAAGAGAATGCCATAAAATTTCTTGAAGTATATTTTTTACAAAAAGGAGATTTTCTTAAGGCGAAAGAGTATAGAGATTTACTCAAACAATTATAATTTTTTATGAAAAAATTATTATTTATTTTAATTTTATTTTTAACTAGTTGCTCATTTGATAACAAAAGCGGTATTTGGGAAAACCAAAAAATTAAAAATCAAGAGAAGATAGCGGCAAATAAGAATTACATACCTGTATTTGAAAAGGAAAAATATTTAAACACTGAAATAAAACTTAAAAATAAAAATGAAATTCAACTTTCAAAATTAACAAATACCTCAAAATGGACTGTAGAGAATTATGACTCTAATTATCAGCTACATAATTTAAATTATATTAATAATCTTAAAATTGACCTCAAGAGCAATAAACTCTCTAGAAGAAAGTTGTCAGATAAAATATTTTATTTAAACCAAAAAATAATTTTTAATAATTTTAATGGTGAAATATTTGTTTATTCAATCGAGCAAAACAAAACTATATTTAAATATAACTTTTATAAAAAATTTAGTTATAAAAGAAAAAAAATATTAAATATTCTAGTAGATGACAATATTATTTATGCATCAGATAATTTTGGATATCTATACGCGCTAAATTATTCAACAAATAAAATATTATGGGCTAAAAATTTTGGAGTTCCATTTAATACCAATATTTTAAAAAAAGATGATAGTATTTACTTAGCAAATAGCAATAGCACCTTTTTTTCAATCAACAAAAAAAATGGTGAAGTTTTGTGGTCATACAAAACAGAAAATAAAATTGTAAGATCAAGTTTTAAAAGCATTATTCTCATCCAAAATGACAACATTTACTATTTAAATAATTTCCTAAATATTTATAATTTTAAACACAATTTAAGCTCACCTGTATGGGTATCAAGTCTTATCACAAACAGGTTTGAAGAAAGTACATCAAATACTATTAACAATTTTGTTGCAAATAAAAATAAATTGATTATTTCACAAAGCAACAAAATTCAAATAGTTGATAACAAAAATGCTCTGATAGAAAGGTCACTACCAATAAAATCAGATATTAATATAATATCTTCGGGAAATTTACTGTGTTCTATTTCTAATAAAAATTTTTTAATTTGTTTTAATAATCAAACTGGAAAAATATTGTGGTCAAAAAATATTGATAAAGCTTTACAAAAAAAAGAATTTGTGAAATTGAAAAAGAAAATTGGAAAAATTAGTAGTATGAAATTTATAAATGATAATATATTCCTATTTACTAAAAAAGGTTATTTAATAAAAATAAGTCCTTTAAATCAAAAAATAATAAGTGTAGACAAAACACCTGTAAAACTTAAAAAAGATTTTATTATAATTGAAGGTAAAATTTTTAATATAATTAATGGAAATAAACTAGTTATAATAAGTTAATTATTCGACTTTCCACTTAATAAAGAAAGTTGAGTGATTTTCTGGTCACCTAATATATCAGCGGGTTTTACAGGATATTCGCCAGTGAAATAATGATCACTAAACTGAGGATAAGAGTTATTTCTTTCTCCCTTTCCTAAGGCTTTGTATAAACCACTTAACGTCAAAAACTTCAAAGATTTTGCATTAATATGTTTACACATTTCTGAATTATTTTTATTAAACGCCAATAATTCCTCTTTTGTCGGCATATCAACACCATAAAAATCAGGAAATCTTATTTCTGGACACGCAATTCTGACATGAACTTCTTTAGCGCCAGAGTCATATAGCATCTTAACAATTTTAAAACAGGTAGTGCCTCTTACTAGTGAGTCATCAATTAAAATTATTGATTTATCTTTAATAATACTTTTAGTTGCACTTAATTTAAGCTTTACTCCAAAACTTCGAATACTTTGTGCTGGTTCAATAAAAGTTCTTCCTACATAATGATTTCTTATTAAACCTAACTCAAATTTTATATTCGATTCTTTTGAAAAACCTATTGCTGCGGGCACTCCAGAGTCAGGAACAGGAACTATTATGTCTGCTTTTAAATCATTTTCTTTAGCTAATTGTACCCCTAAATTTTTTCTATATTCGTAAGCACATTTTCCATCAATAATGCTATCTGGTCTGGCAAAATATATATATTCAAATACACAAGGCCTTTGTTTTTGTTTAGGGAAAGGCTTTATAGAAGTAAGCTTTTTATTTTCTACTACAACTATTTCCCCATTTTCAACCTCTCTGACAAATTTCGCTCCCACTATATCCAAAGCGCAAGTCTCTGATGTGAATATATATGAGTCATTTAATTTTCCAATGACCAGTGGTCTAATTCCAAAAGGATCTCTCACTCCTATAAGTTTTTTGTTTGTCAATATTACTAGAGAATAGCCACCTTTAATCTGAAAAAGAGTATCAATTATTTTGTCAACTATTTTTCCTCTTTTTGACTTAGCTATTAATTGTACAATTGTCTCTGTATCACTTGTTGTTCTAAATATAGCACCTTCTTTAACCAATGTTTCTCTTAACGTAATTGCATTAGTTAAATTTCCATTATGAGAAATGCTTATACCACCTCCATGTAAATCTGCAAAGAAAGGTTGGATATTTCTAAGTGATGTTTCTCCTGTTGTTGAATACCTATTGTGTCCAATAGCAAAACTACCTGGCAAGTTTTCAATTACCTGACTTTTTGTAAAGTGATCTCCTACTAGACCTTGCTTTTTTTCTGAGTGATAATTTTTTCCATCATAAGACACAATCCCACACCCTTCTTGACCCCTATGCTGTAAAGCATGCAAACCAAGAGCAACAAGTTTAGAAGAGTCCTCGTGATTTGATATTCCAAATATACCACATTCTTCATTTAATTTATCAATATCAGATTTTCTCAATTCTCTCCTTTGTATCCTCAAATTCTTTAATGTCAGGAAACTCATTAACAAGAATTTCACTACTTTTTTTAACTAATTCAAAAGTTAAAGAATTATTTATATCTATACTCCAATTATTAAAAGGGTAAAACCAATTTAAAATTGTGAATATAAATACATTTACTATATAACCTCTGAATACACCAAAAAAAAAACCAAAAGTTTTATCTAGAGGTCCGAATCCAGTCCATTTTATTGAACTACTAAAAGCTTTTCCAATTAAAATGATTAAAAAAAGTGATACAAAATAAATGAAAATACCTAGACCAAAATTGTTTATAAAAGGAGAGTCAATGTAATCTGAAACCCAAGGTTGAAACATTGGAAACAAAAAAATTGTAATTACTAAAGCTATAATCCATTTTAAAAAAGTAATGAAACTCAAAGTAAAACCTCTAATTGTGCATTGTATAATACTATGTGCTAAAATTAAAAATACTGCACCATCAAACCATCCGATTTTTAACAAAGTGTTTTCTAAAAAACTTTCCATAATTTAAAACTAAACACCTTTTCCAAATGGTTTAAAGGAAATAATTAGTTTTGGCAGCAAGGTTAGTACTGAGATCATTGCAAGCAACATTGCAATCCCAGTGAAAATACCAAAATAGATTGTGGGAATAAAGTTTGATAAAACTAAAATTGAGAAACCGAAAACTATAGTGATTGAAGTATTTAGTATTGCTATACCAACAGTATTATGACATTTGTCTATTGTGAGAATATAATTATTATTTTTTTCAAACTCCTCTCTAAACCTATAAATATAATGAATACTGTTATCCACTGCTATTCCTATTGTAATTGCTGCTATAGTAATAGTCATCATGTCTAAAGGAATTTCAAGCAAACCAATTATTCCAAGAATAAAAAAAGCAGCTAAAAAGTTTGGGACCACACCTATTAACGCTAAAACATAATTTCTAAACAATAATAAAAACATTAAAGAGATACCTAACATCACAATTCCTAAAGTTAATATTTGTGATTTAAATAAACTTTGAAGCAAATTGTTAAATAAAATAAGCACACCCACTAATTTAAATTCGTCCTTACTAAGTTTTAATTCTGACTCAAGGTCATTTTGAATTTTTCTTATTAATTTATCCCTTCTTAGATCCTCTAATGAATCTTTTATTCTCACACTAATTCTGGCCTCATCATTTTCTACTGAAATATAAGGTGAAATTATTTGACTCTTTATACTCTCTGGGATCTTACTATAAAGAACTGCTATTTCCAAACTTTGTAGAGGTTTTTTATTCAAATCTTCAGCGACTCTAATTATAGAACCAAATGACAAAACTTTTCCTATTTCTGGAAGAGTATCTAAATAGTCGTGCACTTTTAAAATTTTATCAATCTTGTTTCTCGTAAACCAATAAGCAGCCTTATTTTTTTGATCCTCTTCTTCCCACTCTTCAAACTCATTATCATTATTTAAACCTTTTTCCTCTTTTTTTGCAAATTTTATGATGATTTCTAAAGGAGTAGTTCCACCCAAATCATCGTCAATTTTTTTCATACCTTTGTAAATTTCAGTCTCTTTATCGAAATAATTTATAAAACTATTCTCAACTTCTAATTTTAGAATTCCAACCATGCTTGCAATTAATATAAAAAATGTAATCACATACACAGTGTAATTTGCTTTTTTAGCGATGTTAGCCAAGAAATTTGTAATTATAGATTTTTTTGTTTCTTGAAGTTCAATATCATCGTCATTTGAAAACACCATTATAAGAGAAGGCAAAAAATAAAATGTAACAATTAATGATACACTAAGACCTAGTGTCATCATCCATCCAAAGTCGATAATTGGTTTTATCCCGCTAAATATTAATGAGAGAAATGCGCAAATTGTAGTCAATACAGTATAAAAAATTGGGTAAAACATTTTTTTACTGGTTTCAACAATTGTATCTAATTTAGAAATACTTAAGTTTTCTTTTTTTAATTGTAGAAATCTAACAGTAAAATGAATATTCATTGCCATGTTGAGTATTAACATAAGAGCAATAAAATTTGATGAAATAACTGTAACCTTCCATCCTATAAAACCTAACAAACCCATCATAAAGATTACAGATGTAATACATCCAGCTAATGGTATTATTACCCACTTGATATTTTTAAAAATAAACCAGAGAGTAGTTATAATAAACAGAAATACACCAACACCAAAGACAATTATGTCATTTTTAATAAATGTCATCATATCGTCAGCAATCATGGGAATGCCCCCGAGATGTATTTTTGCGTTTTCACCATATTTACTTATTACTTCTCTTATTTCATTTATATTTTGATGATTTCTTTTATTATATAGATTTTTGTAATCTTCATATTCTCTCAGAAAAATTTTATATTTTTCCTTCTCTTTATCGTTTAATGATTTATTTTGAATTGAAGTAAAGTAATTATTTTTAATTTTAATATATTCTTTAAGTCTTTGATCTTCTTTTAGATAAACTACAATAGCGGAGGTTTTACCGTTACTACTTACAACATAATCTTTATAAATTGGACTTTTAAGAATTTCTTCTAGACCACGAGTTTTATCGATTTCTGGATGGGATAATGTTTTATAATTTTTTAATCTTTCCATTAAGGGTTCATCACTACTTTTTAATAATGGAACATCAATAATTGTAATTACGCTATCAACCCAAGTGAGTTGTTCTATTTTAGTTTTAAAAAATTGTAAATTTACAATTGTTTCTTCCTCTGTAAAGCTAGAAATTGGAGTATACGTTAAGAATAAGTACTCTTTAGAACCATATCTTTCATTTATCTCCCTTAAGTAGCTTAAATCTTTATCACCCTCCAATAACAGAGCATCAGACGAAGCATCTAGATTAAAATTTTTTGAGAAAAATAAAGCAATTAGTAAAAGAGATGAAATAACAATTAAATTTAATTTAGATAAACTATTTATTGTAAATTTGTAAGCTTTATGAAACATATAAATTTATTAGATATAACTCATTTATATATAATATCTTAAAAACAATATACTGATTATTTTTTTGTCAAATCTTTAAATTTTGTATACATACCTTCAAACTCAACATGTATATTTCCAGTAGGTCCGTGACGTTGTTTACCTATTATTATTTCAGCTAATCCAGAAACATCATTCATTTTGGATTGCCATTCTGCGTGCTCAATCGACCCTAATTTTGGTTGTTTTTTTTCCAGATAATACTCATCCCTATAAACAAAAAGCACAACGTCAGCATCTTGCTCTATTGAACCCGACTCTCTTAAGTCAGCTAATTGAGGTTTTTTTTCATCTCTTTGCTCCACAGCTCGTGAGAGCTGAGATAAAGCCAAGACAGGTACATTTAACTCCTTTGCCAAAGCCTTTAGGCCCTGAGTTATTTCTGATATTTCTTGTACTCGATTATCATAACGATTATTCTTAACTCTCATTAATTGAATATAATCAACAACAACTAAGTCTAATCCAAAAAGTCTTTTTATACGT
Source organism: SAR11 cluster bacterium PRT-SC02 (assembly GCA_001321855.1). Classification (GTDB taxonomy): domain Bacteria; phylum Pseudomonadota; class Alphaproteobacteria; order Pelagibacterales; family Pelagibacteraceae; genus Pelagilacustribacter. The sequence goes on along the minus strand of JPUP01000053.1, from coordinate 25,456 downwards.
CTAGCTCTGTTACTTAAAGTAGATATTGTAATCGCTGGAGTTTCATCTATATAAAGTGGTAAATCATATATATCTCTTGACGTCTCAATATACCTATCCAACTCTTCAGAGGTAGCTTTCCCTCTTCTAATATCGTTTGATATTATTCTAGCTTGTTCTGACAAAATTCTTGTTGATAATTGCTCAGAAGACATTTCAAGAGAAAAAAAAGCTACTGACGATTTTTCTTGGGATTCTTTAATTTTTTTTGCAGCAAAATAAGCTATGTTTGTCGCTAATGCAGTTTTACCCATAGATGGTCTGCCCGCAATTATTACTAAGTCTGATTTATGAAGACCACCTAATTTTTCATCCAAATCACTTAGACCAGTTGGAACCCCCACAATACCTTTTTCATTCTTAACTGCCAGGGTTGCCATTTTTATAGTTTCATCTAATGCTTGATTGAATTTAATAAATGTCTGGGAAAAATTACCCCTTTCTGCCAAATCAAAAAGAGATTTTTCAGCCTCCTCTATAATTATTTCAGAGGTTTTATCATCTTTAACATTTACAGAGTCATATTTTATTTCCTCTGATATATTTATAAGTTGTCTTTTAATATAATTTTCATGAATAATTTTTGAGTAATCCACCGCTTGTTTGACTGATGAAGAGAATCTTGTTAGTTTTATCAAATACTCAACTCCACCAACATCTTTTAAACCTCCATCATTTTCAAAAAAATTTTTTAAGGTTATAGGATTAGCTATCATACCTTTTGCATTCAAATTTTCAATTGTCTCAAAAATTTTTACATGCACTGGATCATAAAACTTGCTAGCATTTACAATATTTGATATTTCATCTAAGATTTCATTGTTTACTAATACAGATCCAATTAATGATTGTTCCGCTTCTATGTTGTGAGGAATATTAGAATGGTTATCTTTTTTTTGATTTACTTCAACTTGCTGCATAAATAAATAATAATAGATATTTAGACAGACATGTAAAAAAAGTTACACACTGTTTTTTCAACCTGTGGAAAAGTTGTTTTGTAGATTATTTATTTATTTCAATAATTAATTTAGCAGATACTTCAGAAAAAAGATCTAATTGAATTTTAAACGATCCAATTTTATTAAGATCTTCCTTTAATACAATCTGGGAAGGAGCAACATCAGTTTTAAAGTTTTTATTAATCTGCGATGCTATCTCTCTAGGTTTAAGTGAGGCGTATAATTCCCCATTATCTTTACTTTCCTTGGTGAAATTAATTTTTTTATTATTTATTATTGATGCAATTTCTTTAAATTTTCTTTTTAATTCATTATTTTTTTTTGTAAGCTCATCTTTCTTTTTATTTACATAATCAACGTTTTCTTTATTTACTCTTAAAGCTTTGTTAAATTTTAATAAATAATTTCTTCCGAATCCATTTTTTACATTTACTTGATCGCCAATCTTTCCCAATTTTGAAATATTTTCTAATAGTATTACTTGCATTATAATAAACCTAAAATTTGAGCTTTTTTAATTTCTTTAGCTAGCTTTTTTTGTTTTCCTAAAGAAACTCCAGTTATTCTTGATGATAAAATTTTATTACTTTCTGTTACGTATTTTCTTAAGAGTTTTATATTTTTATAATCTATTATTGGAGCATCCTTTATAGAGAAAGGACATTTTTTTGAAAATCGCACATCATTCTTTTGAAAAAGACTAAGTTTATTAAGTGGGTTTTGACTTCTTTTATTTATTTTTTTTTTATTTCTTTTCATTTTTATTAAAGTACTCTTTATTCAAATCTAGCTTTTTATATTTAATAATTAAAAATCTTAATATAGAACCATCGACTTTAGTATTCTTTTTAATATTGTTAATAGTATCATTTGTTCCTTCAAACTTATAATGAATGTAAAAACCCTTATTGTACTTTTTAATTTTTCTAGCGAAATTTAAAATACCCCATTTTTCTACTTTAAGAACTTTTCCAGCATTATCATTAATTACACTGGCGTATTTTTCTTCAACTGCTTTGAGATCATTTTGCGATAGATCTTGTTTAGCAATAATAGTGTGCTCGTAAAAATTCATATAATTTTTAATTATTTCGTGGCGGATTTATACTATTATAAAATAAGCTTTTCAACATGATAATATATGTATATTAAAGTAATAAATGAAAGCACTTTTGTTTCCAGGTCAGGGTTCTCAATCAGTTGGGATGGTTAAGGAATTTCATAATGAATTTAAGATTGTAAAGAGTATTTTTGAAGAAGCGGATGATAATCTGAAATTTAATTTAAGTAAAATAATTTTAGAAGGTCCTGAAGAAGACTTAAAGCTTACAAAAAATACTCAACCCGCAATTCTAACTGCTAGCTTTTCAATTTTTGAGGTTTTAAAAAAAGAATTTAATTATGATTTAAATAAAGTAAAATTTCATGCAGGCCATTCATTAGGTGAATATAGCGCCCTACTTTGTGCTGAAGCATTAAAATTTTCAGATACGATTAAATTAGTTTACGAGAGAGGCTTAGCAATGCAAGAGGCCGTCCCAGTCGGAAAGGGCGCCATGCTAGCAATTATAAATACTCCCGTTAATGAGTTAGAAAAAATTTTAAAAGAAATTAAAACTGATAAAGAAATAATTGAAATAGCAAATGATAATAACAATAGCCAAATTATTGTAAGCGGGGAAATAAATTCGATAAATAAATTACAATCATACTGCCAAAACAACAAAATTAAAAATATATTGCTTCCAGTGAGCGCTCCATTTCACTGCTCACTGATGAAAGCTGCTTCTGATAGAATGGAAGACAAAATAAACAAAACCGTTTTTAGAAAACCAAAAAAAGAGATAATAGTAAATGTAAATGCTACATCTTGCAGTTCTCCAGATGAATTTAAAAAACTGCTTATTAAACAAATTTTTTCACGAGTTAGATGGAGAGAGAGTATTATCTATATGATAGAAAATGGGGTAAACGAATTTTTGGAAATTGGACCCGGAAAAGTATTAACAGGCCTTATGAGAAGGATTTCAAAGGATACTAAAAACTTTAGTATAAATTCAATTAGTGATATTAAAAGTATAAATGTTTAACTTACAAAATAAAAAAGTTTTAATCACTGGAGCCACTGGTGGAATTGGAAACTCTTTGGTTAAAAAATTTTTAGATTTAAATGCAACAGTTTTAGCTACTGGAACAAAAAAAGAAAAATTAGATCAATTAACTAAACAATTCTCTCAAATAAAAATAATTGATTTTAAACTAGATCAACATTCAAATATTGAAAAATTTATAGAGAAATGCCATGAGGTTTTAGGCGGTCTCGATATTTTAATTAATAACGCTGGTATTAATTCTGATAATATTTCTCTAAGATTAACCGAACAAGACTGGAAAAAAGTTATTGATTTAAATTTAACATCTACTTTTTTAATGTGCAAATATTCTATAAAAAAAATGCTTAAACAAAAAAAAGGAAAAATAATTAATATAACCTCCATTGTTGGGCATACTGGAAACATTGGTCAAGCAAATTATTCTGCATCAAAAGCTGGAATTGTAGCATTCTCAAAAAGTTTAGCTTTGGAATATTCTAGAAAAAAAATTAATGTTAATTGTATTTCCCCAGGTTTTATACAAACTGATATGACTGATAAAATTAATGAAGACTTCAAAAAAAAATTAATTGATAGGATACCCTCTGGAAATCTAGGATCTGGTGAAGACGTATCTAATTGTGCAGCATTTCTAGCATCAGATTTATCTAATTATATCAAGGGAGAAACTATACATGTTAATGGTGGTATGTATATGTCTTGACAATTGCAATGAATTCTTTAATAAGAAATTACATTTAAATCAATAGAGGATTATTTTTATGTCAGAAATAGGATCAAAAGTAAAAAAAATAGTTGCAGACCACCTTGGAGTAGAAGTTGAAAAAGTTGTAGATGAAGCAAGTTTTATCGACGATTTAGGAGCAGACAGTTTAGACACTGTGGAGCTAGTAATGGCTTTTGAAGAGGAGTTTGGGTCTGAGATTTCAGATAGTGAAGCAGAAAAAATACTTACTGTAGGTGACGCAATAAAGTTTATTGAGAGCAAATCTTCATAAATTTTAATGAGCATTAAGGAAGAGTGTGTTTTACTAATCCTCTCCTCTCCATCTGGTGCAGGTAAAACAAGTTTGTCAAAAAAAATAAAAGAAGAAATCAAAAATTTTGAAATTTCAATATCTCACACAACTAGAAAACCTAGAAACGATGAGATTAATGGTAAAGATTATCATTTTATTTCTCAAGAAGAATTTTTAAAAAAAATTAATAATAATGAATTTTACGAATATGCAAAAATATACGATAATTATTATGGAACCTCAAAAAAAGCTGTAAACGATCTCTTAGAAAAAAATAAAAATATAATATTTGATATCGATTGGCAAGGTACACAGCAATTAGTGAAATTCTCAAATTTAAAATTTTTAAAAATCTTTTTACTACCACCAAGTAAAAACGAATTAGAAAAAAGATTAATAAATAGAAATAAAGATAATGATAAATCACTTTCAAAAAGACTCAAAGCATACGAGGAAGATAAACTTCATTGGAAAGAATACGATGTAGTTTTGGTGAATAAAGATTTAGAAATTTGTTACTCTCAATTAAAAAAAATAATTAAAAATTATTCAAACAAATTTCAGTTACCCTCTTTTTCATAAGCCTCTATTAATTGAAAAAATTGATAATCGTTTATATCTGAAGGCCTATTGTAAGGCGATATTTTAATACTTTTATAAATTTTCTCCGGGTTATTAAACAATTTATTCATAGACTTATTTATCATCTTACGTCTTTTAGAAAAAAATATATTACTTATTTTTTCAATATTTTTAATTTCTTTAATTTCAAACTTATTATTTTTTTTTGGTTTAAAATGTATTACCATCGAGTCTACTTTTGGTTTAGGAAAAAAACAATTTTTAGAAACAATAAATTTATTTAGCACGTCTAATCTAAAATTACTTAAAAGTGATAGTCTCCCATAATTTTTTGTTTTAAATTTTGCAATAATTTTTTCCCCAACTTCTTTTTGAAACATTAAAATTAAAGATTTATATTTAGGAGGCCAACTAATTTTTGTTACCAGGTTCGTAAAGATTTTGGTTGAAATATTATAAGGTAAATTACCAAAAATTATTGAATTTTCACTTAAGTAATCATCAAAGCGAAATTTTAAAATGTCACCTTTAAGTATTTTTACATTTTTTTTATCATTAAATTTTTTAGACAAAGTGTGATAAAGATATTTATCTTTTTCAATAACAGTTATACTTTTTGGATTTTCCATTAATATAAATTTTGTTAGAGCTCCTTCACCTCCGCCAATTTCTAATATATTACTTTTTTCTATTTTTGTTGTAGTAACAATTTTCTTTAATATATTATTATCAATAAGGAAATTTTGACCCAAAGATTTTTTTGGTTTTAAAAAACTAATCTTCATAACTTTGAATTTAAAAAAAATATCGCATTAAGTAAACTTTTGTAATTTGACAAATTCTTTTTTATTAGATTTTTTGCCGTACCATGATCAGGTGAGACTCGAATATATTTTAATCCTAAAGTTATATTTATTGCATTAAAACCAGAAATAATTTTTAATGGTGTCAAAACTTGATCGTGGTACATGCCTACAATTACATCAAACTTATTATACATTTTATTTAAAAACATTTGATCTGAAGAAAACGGCCCGTAAATTTTAATCTTTTTCTTAATTAAATTATTTACGCAAGGTTTGATAATTTGATTTTCTTCTGAGGAATGCCTAAATTCACTATTATGCGGATTCAATCCAAGCACAGCTATCTTGGGTCTTTTTCCAAAAAGTTTTTTATAATCAACACTTAATGAATAAATCTTTTTCATTAAAAGTTGCTTGTTAACTTTTTTCAAAGCATTTTTTAGGTTTTGATGTGTGGTAATTGGAACGACCGAAAACTCTTTTCCATAAATAAGCATATTTTGAGTATTATTTAATTTATTTTTTCTTGCCAAGAATTCTGTGACTCCATCATAGTTTTTGAATATATTTTTATCAATTGAACAGTTTATAAAACCAATAAGCTTTTTTTCCATACACAAATTATGAGCTAAATGGAAACATTTGTTAATGTATTTAGATTTTTTTTTTATATTTATTTTGAATGGTTTTTTATAATTTAAATTTACATTTAAAATGTTAATTTTTTTATAATCAAATTTGTCACTAATGCTGTTTATTTTATTAGTTTTAATTTTTATTCCAATACCATTAAATTGATCATTTATAAGATTTAAATTTCCAATAACAAAAAATTTTTTTTTCAAATTATTACTTAGTTTTTTCCAAGATTTTGCGATTATCTCAGTATTTATACTTTCAGGCTCTCCAGCAATTATACATATTTTTTTTTTCATAATTTTCTTATTAAACTTGTGCTTTTTATTTTATTAAAATGCGATCTAGAAAAAAAATCAAGTTTTCGATTTTTTAAATCCGAAATTACTTTCTCTTTTATTTTTGCTCTATCTATATTTTTATTTTCAATTAATCGCATATCATCTAATCTGAAAATTGTTATTGAGTCAGACCTTCGTATAGGTCTTGAAATATCGCCCACATTCATTTTGCTAATTTCTTCTAGAATTTGAGGCAACATTTGTTTTTCATTGACCCATCCTATAGAACCATTTTGTACTGCCGAGGGAGATATACTAAATTTTTTTACGGCAGATAAAAAACCATTTTGTTTCAGTTCCCTGTAGGCTGACTTAAGTATGATATCAGTGTCTGCACTAAGACCAACTTCAATTTCTGATAATTTATATTTTCTTATTTTTGAATAGTTTTTTATTTGATTAGTTACTTCATTTTCTATTTCAAATTTGTTTAGGTTAAGTTCATTTTTATATAAATTGTAAATAAGGGAATTCCATTTAAATTCAATTTTTAAATCATCCAAAATTTTTTCAAAACTTAAGTTATTTTTTTTTAATAAACTTTTAAATTCTTCTTGTGATAAATTTCTACTGGTGTACAGATTATTCAAATAAGAAATGAAACTTTCTTGATCATAATCTTTTACTTCATATTTATTTAACTCATCTTTTTTAATAACTTTTCTTATTAAAGATTGGTAAGCTAATTTTTGATTATTAATTACATTTTCTCTAGTGAATTCTTGATTTCGTAAAATTAAAATTGCTTTAATTTCATTATTTAAGTCGATTTTTGTTATTATATTATTATTTACCTTTAAAATAATTGAATTATTAATTTCACCAAGAACTGAGCAAAAGTTAAAAAAAAATAAAAAAGTTATTATAAATATTTTTTTCATTTTTTGAATTTCATTGAGTCTATTTGTCCAAAAGGCATAATTGAAATAGTAAACATTAATGAATTATCTGGTTCTATGTCATTATCAGTATAAAACTCTCTTCTGAAAACAAGTCCAGCTTTAAGACAATCATTAATATACTGATAGCTCAACTTATAGTACTCTGCTGAATTTAATAATAGATTTCGTTTTGTAGATAAAGTTAATTGTCCGCTTCCCAAAGGCACTTCTAAACCAGAGGAGATATATTCTTCATTTCCGATATGTTTTTTCTCTTCTAAATAAGATAAATTAAAACCTATGTTTCCAAATTTGTAATCTATCCCAAAATCATTTTGGTTAATATCGCTTAAATTTTCATCGATAGAAAAATTATAATTGAATTTTATTTTTTCATTTGGCGAAAATGATGCATTACCTGCTATATCTGAAAATCTTTGATTTAAAGGAGCTGGTCTGTCAGGATCTTCACTTTCATGAATTATCTGCGCCATAGAAATCGACATTTGTTGTCTTCCAATTTTTGAGCCTTGAATTTCATTAATTTTGTATTCAAAACCTAATGTTGCGCTCAAACCAGTCTCAATCACATCAAATTCACTTGCTCTATCAAGTTCAAATAAATCAGTATAGCTTAGTTTTTTTGACTCATTTAAGTTTCTCATATGACCTGGCGCGTATCTTAATAAGAACTTTGGAGTAAAAAGATAATTTTGTTTGTTTGATTTATGTTTTTTAACTAAAGGCAAGGAAGAATAAAAACCTAATACACCTGACAATTCATTATTAGTTTCTTCATTTTTAAAATTTGATGTGTTTCTAGCGTTATAATTAGTATTTTTGACTACACCAATAAATTGATTTTCAAATAAATTATTAAACAGCCATTTGTTTGATGTCCATTTAATATCATTTACTAAAAACTCAGTTTGTTTATTTACGTCATAATTTCTTACTCTAAAATTTGAGATAAAATCAAAATTTCCAATATTATCATCTGTTAAAATATTTTTTTCTAAAGACAGATAAGGAAGAAGATATTCATATTTTTTATTGTCATTTATATTAAGCTTTTCATATAAACCAAATAACGATTTAAAATATAAATCCTCGCTTTGATAATCAAAAATTAGGTTACTTTCTAGCTGATCTATATCTTTGTTAACAAGTGAAGTATTTACATCATAAATTTTAAAGTATGTTCTATTCGAAACGTGTTGCAAATTCAGCTCTAGATTACTGGATACATCTTCAGTATTGATGAAACTTTTTACGTAATTTATAAAAATGTGAGCTCTCCCTCCATCTGTTTTTGTTTGTGTTTTATTTTTGTATCCATCTGTAAAACCAAAATCAGCTACAAAAAAAGAGTTTTTGTTTGCTTGCCTATATTCAGCTAATAAAACTGGATTTTCATCAAAATAAAATTTGGGTGTTATCGTTAAATCTTTGTCAGCTCCTAAATTTAAAAAATATGGAATTCCGACTCCAAATCCTATGTTTGAATTATCTGAGAACGACGGTATCAAGAATCCCGTTCTTCTATCGACTGTTGGGTCTGGATGAAATAGTTTTGGATAATAAAATATAGGTATATCGTATATTTTTAATACTGCATTGTCGTAATATACTGTTTTTTTTGAGGACACATGTTCAATTTTACTGGCTTGTATCGACCACGGGGGACATTTATCTTTACCTCTGTTTTTACAGTATGTAAATACTCCCTTATGAGCAGAACTCTTGTTTTCTGAAATAAGCAAACTGTTTGCAAAAATTCTTGGCTCATTTAATTTATTAAATTTTAATTTTTCATCATTTATAAAAGCTTTAATATCTGATCCCACCATTGTTTTTTTATTTTCATCAATATAAATTTCAGAGAAAAAAAACTCATTTTCATTAACGTCTTTTACTTTTATTTTTCCAGATGAGAAAAATAAATTTTTATTTCTATCATATTCAAAGCTTTGTAAATAAATTTTATTTTTGGAAGTATCAATTATAGTTGTCACTTCCTTAGAGGATACTTTACCCACCGAATTATCGAAAAATATATTAGAAGTTATTACATTGTATCCTTGAGACGTAATTATTTCAGTTTGCCCAGATGAGGTAAAAGTTTTTTTATTTTTATTATAAGTTGCACTTTCTGAATAAAAAGTATTTCCCAAATCATCTTTTGCAGAAACATTATTTTTAAACATCACTTCATTTTTTTCCTTATTAACTGAGATATTTAAAGCCTCTATATTTAGTTCGGATAAAGCATTATTATTAAAAAGAAAAAAAATAAAAATTAAAAAAGAATATTTATTTTTCATTTATTTGTAATACTCCTATCCCGCAAAATAATGACAATGATAATATAGGTATCCATATGGCAAGAACCATAGGGACTCTATTTGTTTTTCCTAAAACTAGTGATAAATCGTTTAGATAGTAAGTTACCACACATGTTATTATAGCTATGAAACTTAACTTTACGTTTTGAGTATTTATAGCTGGAGTGAGAGTAAATATTGATGCTAAAATAACCATTAAAAAAAGAAAAAAGGGAAGTGTTAAATAAGAGTGTATTTTATGGTTTAAGGTAGTCTCGCTATAACCTTTTTGAATTAATAAATTATATTCTGTTATCAAATCTAAGAACGAGATTGTGTCAGTATTTTTTAATAAAGACTGGATTTTTTCAGCATTATAATCAGTTTCTAAAATAATTTTATTTTTTAACTCCTTTTTTACCTCTCCTTTAAACTTATAAATGATTGGTTTGTCTATTATCCAATTATAATTTGCAATATCAGCTCTCTTCGACTCAATTCTTGAAATTATTTTATTTTCATCATCTAATTCATAAACTGTAAGGTCAATTAATTGATCGGCTATAATTTTTTTTCCAGTAATAATCTTTTTAGGCGTTCCTGAGGTTTTAATCCAAACTCCGTTTTTATTTACAGAAACTAAGTGATCAATATCTCTAGAGTATTCAGCTTTAATTTCTTCATAATATTTTATAAGAGAAGAAGTAATCGGGCTAAGCATCAAAAGAAATAAAATTCCTAAAATTGCTGCTGATGAAGATAAAAGTAAAACTATTTTCCAGTTAGAATACCCAAAAATTTTAAGTGAAAGCAAGTCTTTGTTAATGTTAATCGATCTAAAGTACCACATGGCTGAAATAAAAATTAGAAACGGTGCCAATTTTAAAATTAAATTTGGCAAGTAAAGCAAAGTAACAAAAATTGGCAAACTAAACCCCATTTGAAATTTTTTAAAAAATTCTATCTCCTCAAATAAATTAAGAATAACCCCTAAACATAAAAATATTAAAATAGTATTGAGTACAATTTTTAAATAGTTGAATATAAGATAATTATTAAGAATTTTATTCATTATATTGATTTCCTAAGTTTAAAAATTAAAAGAAGATATACTAAAGGACAAAGTATTAGAGGCATCAAAAAATAAATATACGTATTTATTATTGAATGACCAGTAAACCTAACAGAAATTTCAGCTGCAACGAGAACTATAAAGCATATAAAAAAATAAAAATATTTTTTTATAAAATTATTTTCATTTTTGACGTTTGATAAAACAAAAAAAGATAAAATTAAAGTAATCAAAGGAATATAGAATGGCATACCAATTCTTCTAGATAGATTTTCCAAAGCATTATCTTTTAATGCTTGTTCATTACAATTAAATATTAAGTTCTCCGTATCTTGGTTCTCCTTTTGATTTATACATTTAAATAAGTTAATAGTAGAAACTTCTTTTACCTTCGGTAATGGAGTTGTTCTTGAGTTAAAATTATCTATGAATAATTCTGTTTTAGAAAAATTTAGATTATCTATTTCGTCCTTAGAAGATTTAGTTTGTATTAAGCCATCAATTAAAATTAATTTTCCATCTTTAAATAAACCTTTTTTAGCAAGTATTGTTACATCTGAATTATTTTCAGTTGCTTTTACCAAACTATTGAAAACATTAGACTCATCTCTAATTAGTAAGTTTTCCATTTCTAAATTTTCATTTACTTTGCCGACAAAAAATGTCGTATTTTTGAATATATCTATAAAATCATTCGACTTTATTACGGCATTTAGAGAATTAAGTTCAGATTTGTTCAGCATTTTTCTTGATTGGTCTAGGTAAAACGGATTAATAAAAGTCGATAATATTAATTGAAAAATTAAAACTATTATTGAGATATATAAAAAGAGATTAATTATTTTTATTTTCCTAATACCTGAAGTCCAAAGAATTGAAAATTCATTTTGTCTTTTAAATTTTATTATTGATGTTAATAGAGATATTAAAAAAGAAATTGGTATAAATTTTGTTACAATATTGGGCAAATATAACAAAGTGAATTTGAAATATGATGTTACCGAGTATCCATTTTCAATTATCAAATCTAAGAAATTAACAGCTCTAGCCGTCCATGCTATTATAGATAGCGCGAATAATATTATGAAGAAAGACTTAAAAACCTCTTTAAAAAAATAGTTATAAATTCTGTTTTTTAACATAAGAAAAATGTGTATATATAAATAAATCAAGTATCACAAAAATTCAATCTATGGTTTAAGAATTACCAGTTTTTCATTGAAATATGATATATTTGTACATATATACCATTCAACCACTATGAGGATAATTTAAATTTATGACAATTGAAATAGATCACAAAAATAAGTCTATCAGTAAGCCTAACTCAAATTTAGTCCTATTTTCTAACGAGAAATTTAGCACAGATAAATTAAAAAAACATCTCTCTGATGTTGAGTTATCTTATATCAATGACTTATTGAAAACTAGTGATTTAAAAAAAAATATATTTGTTTTTGAGTTAAGCTCAAAAAAAAAGATAGTTTTGATCTCAATAAAAAATAATATCAAGAAATCTGATATAGAAAGTTTGGGGGCAGAATTTTTTGGGCGTGTTAATCATGGAAAAAACAGTGAGTATTTTTTGGTTTCAGATTCTATAAATAGTAAACAAGAAAATTTCTTAGGCTATTTTCTCCACGGACTAAAATTGAAATCTTATGAATTTAAAAAATATAAAAAAAAAAATAAAAAAAGAATTATTTCAATAAGTATAATCGGTATTAAAAATAAACCCTCAAAAATTACTCAATTAAAATTTAGAGCTTTAGAAGAGGGTACTTTTTTTGCTAGAGATTTAGTTTCTGAGCCAGGTAATGTTTTACATCCTGATGAGTATGCAAAAAGATTAGAAACTTTGAAGAAAGACGGTTTGAAAATAAATATTTATGACGAAAAAAAATTAAAAAAACTTGGAATGCATGCTTTACTTGGAGTAGGCCAGGGAAGTATAAGAGGATCTTACTTAGTAACTATGGAGTGGAATGGAGCAAAAAATAATTCTAAGCCATTAGCTTTCGTTGGAAAAGGTGTTTGCTTTGATACCGGCGGATACTCTCTTAAACCTGCAAAATTTATGGAGGATATGACATATGATATGGCAGGCTCAGCTGCTGTAGTTGGATTAATGAAAAACCTTGCGTTAAGAAAAGCAAAAATTAATGCTGTCGGTGTGGTAGGCCTTGTAGAAAACATGGTAAGTGGTAATGCTCAAAGACCCGGAGATATTGTCAAATCTTATAGTGGCAAGACTATAGAGGTATTAAATACTGACGCAGAAGGAAGACTTGTTTTGGCTGATGCTTTAACATTTACAGAGAAAAAATTTAAACCAAGATTTATTGTTGATTTAGCGACTTTAACTGGTGCAATTATAGTTTGTTTAGGATCAGAATACGCAGGACTTTTTTCGAATGATGATAAGTTATCAAAACAAATTTTTGATGCAGGAGAAATAGTTGAGGAAAAAGTCTGGAGAATGCCACTACATAAAAATTATGATAAACTTATGAACTCCAAAAATGCCGACGTACAAAATATCAATTATGTTGGTGGAGCAGGATCAACGACAGCAGCTCAATTTTTACAAAGATTTATCTTAAATGGTACACCCTGGGCTCATCTAGATATAGCTGGTATGGCATTTTCAAAATATGGTGGAGCTTTAAACTCAGGTGGTGCAACAGGATTTGGTGTAAGATTATTAAATCAGTTGATTGAAGAAAACTATGAGTAAAGTTGAGCAAACACTTTCAATAATAAAACCTGATGCCGTTGAAAGAAATTTAGTTGAACAGATCAAAGAAATTTTTGTAAGAAATAATTTAATAATAAAAAACACAAAAAAAATTATATTATCAAAAGATGAAGCAGCTGAATTTTACAAGGTACATCAATCTAAACCTTTCTACGATAGATTGTGCTCCTATCTTTCTTCCGGACCGATAGTTGTAATGATATTAGAGGGAAAAAGCGCAATTTTAGAAAATCGAAGAATAATGGGAGCGACGGACCCCAAAAACGCAGAACCAAATACAATTAGAAAACTTTATGGTTTGTCAATTGATAAAAACTCTGTGCACGGATCAGATTCGGTAGATAATGCAAAAAAAGAAATCAACTTTTTTTTTAAAAATTAATTAAAAACTTTTATCAATGATTTCGAAAAAAGAATATGTTCAATCTTTTTTGTTTTTTTTGTAAGAGTTTCAATACTATCATCTGGCTCAATAAAAAATTTCTTGTTTAAAATTAATTTTCCAGAATCTAATTTTTCATTTACATAATGCACTGTACTTCCTGTAAATTTTTCTTTATTTTTCAATACTCTCTTATAAGTATTTAAACCTTTATATTTTGGAAGAATCGACGGATGTATATTAACTATTTTTTTTTTAAAATTCGCTATAAAATTTCTGCTCAAGATTTTCATAAAACCCGCTAAACAAATTATTGATATATTTCTTTTAAAATGCTCATTCAAAATCATTTTTTCTGAAATTAAAGAATCTTTAAAAATTAAATATGGTATTGAATATTTTTTAGCATATTTAATTCCCTTGGCATTTTTATTATCTGTAACTATTAATTTAATCTTTACAGGGAAGGTGTAATCTCTTGAATTTTTAATAAGCGATCTTAGGTTGCTACCTTCCCCAGAAATAAACACCGATGCATTCTTCTTCACCATTTTAATTTATTAAACAATCTCAACTTCTTATTTCCTTTAGAAATATAACCTATTGTATAAGGCTTATAATCTTTTGAAAAATATCTTTGTATTTTTTTTTTGTATTTCTTGTTAACTATCAAACAAAATCCTACTCCACAATTAAATGTTCGCAACATTTCATTATCGGTTATCCCTGATTGTTTTATCCATCTAAAAATTTTATGAATTTTTATTTTTGATAAATCAATATTTACTGTAAGTTTATCTGGAACTGATCTTGTTATATTTTCAACTATTCCACCGCCAGTGATATTAGCTGCAGCGTTAACATAATTTTTATTTACAATCTTTAAAATTTCAGGGACATATATCTTCGTTGGTTTAAGAAGATTTTTTTTTAATTTATTATTAATTTTTTTTTTCTTTAAAATACTTCTCACTAATGAATAGCCATTAGAATGAATCCCACTTGATGGTATTCCTAAAATTATATCTCCATTTTTTACTTTTTCTGAAGTTAAAATTTTGTTTTTTTCTACAATACCAACACTAAAGCCAGCTAAATCAAATTTATTTTTTTCATAGACCCCAGGCATTTCAGCTGTCTCACCACCGATGAGACTACAATTTGATAATTTACAACCTTTTATGATTCCCTTAAGAATTTTTTTAGTTTTATTTAATTCAATTTTATTAAGTGCCATATAATCTAAAAAGAAAATTGGTTTAGCACCTAAAACAATAATATCGTTTACGCACATAGCAACAAGATCGATCCCAATAGTGTCAAATTTTTTGAACTTATTACTTAGTTCTAACTTTGTGCCTACGCCATCAGTGCTAGATACAATTAAAGGCTTTTTATATTTTAATTTTCCGATATCATAAATTGCACCAAATGAACCTATATTTTTGGAAAATAACATGGGATTATTTCCTTTTGATTTAGTAAGCTTCGAAATATGTTTGACAAACTGATTTCCTAAATCAATATTAACACCACTTTTTTTATAACTATTTATTGTTTTATCCATCGATAAAAATGATTATAAAATAAATATGAAAATTTATTTGTATATAATAATACTAATTTTGCTTTGTGGAAATGTTTTATCAAGCGAAAGCATCTTTAATGTTAATAATATCAAAATTGAGAAAAATGACACACAAACCTTGGAAAATAGCTTTAAAAAAGCCTTCGAAAAGTTTTCACAGCGAGTGCTTTTAGAGGAAGACTCAAGAATAGTGTCAAAAATTAATAGTAATCAAATCAAAAATTTGATTTCACACTATCAAATAGTAAATAAAAAAGAAAATAATAAAGATGTTGCCACACTTAATTTATTTTTTGATAAAAAAAAAATAAATGAATTTTTTCTTAAAAAAAATGTATCTTACAGTGATCTTTTTAATCTTGATTTTGTTATAATGCCGGTGCATCAGATTAAAGATGATATCTATATATATAATAAAAATTTTTTTTATGATAATTGGGTCCTAAATAATCAAAATAATAGCGAAGTATTGCAATATGTGATGCCCATTGAAAATATTGAAAATATTAGATTAATAAAAAATTACAAAGATAATTTAGAGGATTTAAAGTTAGAGGAGGTGCTTAAAGATTATGACTTAAAAAATTCAGCTTTAATATTAATTTTTGAGAGAGAAAATGAATTTAAAGTTTTTATTAAATCTATTGTTTCAAATAAAAAAGTTAATTATAATTTTTCAATAAATAAGCGTAATCAAAATAATTTAGTAACTAAAAATAAAGTAATCATAGAAATTAAAAATAAAATTTTAGAAATTTCAAAATCTCAGAATTTAATAGATCTTAGTACCCCCGCTTTTTTTAACTCCAAATTAAAAATAAATAACTTGAACAACCTGATGAACGTTCAGAAGATTTTAGATCAAATTGATTTGATAGAATATTTCTCAGTGGAAGAAATAATTAACAAAGAAGTAAAACTAAAAATAAAGTATTACGGTAGAATAGATAAAATTATAAAGGTCCTAGAGGAGAAGGGATTAAGTATAAAAAATATTAATAATTCTTGGTTAATTGAGCTTACTTAAAATGAATCAATTGACATTTCAGTTTCCATTTAAAACCGTTTATGAGAAGAAAGACTTTTATGTCTCATCGAATAATTTTGAAGCTTACAAACTTATAGAAAGTTGGCCAAAATGGCCAAATAAGTTTTTAAATATATACGGCCCCTCAGGTTCTGGAAAAACTTATTTATCCCAAATTTTAAAAACAAAAATTAATTCAATAATTATAAATGCCGAAACTATAGAAAAAATTCTTGAAAAAAATATTAATGAATTAGAATGCATAATAATTGATAATTATGAAAATAACATCAAAGATGAAATATTATATTCATTTATAAACACATGTATCCAACAAGATATTTATTTAATGATTATATCAACAAAACCTTTACAAAGATTTAATATAAAACTAGTAGATTTAAAATCACGTTTTAAGAGTTTTTTGAGCCTAGGTATCTCCTTACCTACTGATGATTTATTAAAAGTTATAATAACTAAGTACTTTTCTGACAATCAAATTCAAATAGACAGTAAAATTTTAGAATATATAATTAAAAATATAGATCGTTCTTATTATAATGTATTTAAATTTATTAAAGAAATTGATAAAGAATCATTGATAAGTGGTAAATCTATTTCTATAAAATTGGTAAAAAAAGTTTTAAAAAATGAACATATATAAAACTCACAACTGCTCAGAATTAAATCTCAAAAATAAGTTAGAAAAAGTAAAATTATCAGGAT
Source organism: SAR11 cluster bacterium PRT-SC02 (assembly GCA_001321855.1). Lineage (GTDB taxonomy): Bacteria > Pseudomonadota > Alphaproteobacteria > Pelagibacterales > Pelagibacteraceae > Pelagilacustribacter. Next base: position 8,199 of record JPUP01000053.1, on the reverse strand, counting down.
GGTTGCATAGAAAAAGAGATCACGGTAATTTAGTTTTCATTGATTTAAGAGATCATTATGGAATAACTCAATGTGTAATTGAAAACAAAAATAAAAATTTCAAACTTGTTGAAAAGTTAAAGCCAGAAACAGTCATTACAATTAGTGGTACTGTAACACCTAGAGATAAAGAAACAGAAAACCTTGAATTAAAAACAGGAAGTATCGAGGTAAAAATTGATGAGGTTAGCGTTTTATCAGAGGCTAAAGATTTACCAATGCCAGTTTTTGGTGAACAAAACTATCCAGAAGAAATAAGATTAAAATACAAATTTTTAGATTTGAGGAGAGAGACGATTCACAATAATATAATATTACGATCAAAAGTCATTACTTTCTTAAGAAATAAAATGATTGCAAATGGTTTCTTAGAATTCCAAACACCCATTTTAACAGCTTCGAGTCCTGAGGGCGCAAGAGATTTTTTAGTACCAAGTAGAGTGCATCCAGGAAAATTTTACGCTCTGCCTCAAGCACCTCAACAATTTAAACAAATAATAATGATTTCGGGGTTCGATAAATATTTTCAAATTGCACCTTGTTTTAGAGACGAAGATGGAAGAGCAGATAGAAGCCCTGGAGAGCATTATCAATTAGATATGGAAATGTCTTTTGTAGAGCAGAATGACATATTTAATGTGGTAGAACCAATTTTTTATGATTTATTTACAAAATTTGGAAATGGAAAAATAGTTAACCAAATACCTTTTCCAAGGATAACTTATAGTGAAGCCATTGATGAATATGGAACTGACAAACCCGATTTAAGAAACCCAATAAAACTTAAAAATGTAACTGATTTATTTAGATCTGAAAATGTTTCATTAAAAATATTTAAAGACACTATAAGCAAAGGTGGAATTGTAAAAGCTATCCCAGTTCCTAATACACATTCAAAACCTAGAAGTTTTTTTGATAGTCTTAATAATTGGGCGATAGGCGAGGGTGCTAGTGGTATGGCATATATTATTTTTGAAAGAAAAGGAGATAAGATTATTGGTAAAGGACCAATAGCTAAATTTTTTAACGAAACCGCTTTAAAAGAATTAATTAAAATTTGCAATATATCAGAAAAAGACTCAGTTTTTTTTATATGTAATAAAAAAAATGAAGCTGAAAAATTTTCAGGTATCGCTAGACAAAAAATAGCTGAAGAAAATAAATTAATTGATGAAAAAAACTTTAAATTTTGTTGGATAGTTGACTACCCAATGTATCACTATGATGAGGAAGCGAAAAAAATAGATTTTAGCCATAATCCATTTTCAATGCCGCAAGTAAAATTAGAAAATTTTGATAAATCTGATCCGCTTAAAATACTAGCCTATCAATACGATCTAGTTTGTAACGGTTATGAACTTTCATCTGGTGCGATAAGAAATCATTTACCGAATTTAATGTATAAAGTTTTTGAAAAAGTCGGATATAAAAAGAGTGAAGTAGATAAGAAATTTTCTGGTATGATCAAAGCACTTTCTTATGGCGCACCCCCACACGGTGGTATGGCGCCAGGTATTGATAGAATAGTAATGTTGTTGGCAAATGAGAAAAATATAAGAGAGGTTACTTTGTTTCCCATGACACAAAATGCCCAGGATCTATTAATGGAGGCCCCCTCCGAAGTTAATCAAAATCAATTAAAAGAATTAAATATTAAAATAAATCTTAAGAAATAACTAATTTTTAGTTTTCAAATTTAACCTTATATCGCTTAAATCAACTAATTTTTCTTCATAGTTGCTTCTAACAAAGCCTTTTGAAGTAATATTTTTTACTATTTTGAGGAACTTTTCATTTTCTGAATTTCGAGTTGTATCAGATTTATTTGAAATTGATGGTGTGTGAGCTAATTCCTCTTTACCAAGATAAGAAATAGCCAACTCTCTAAATACGTAATCTAAAATTGATGTAGCACTTAAAATTCTATCATTTCCAATTATTTTTCCAGATGGTTCAAACTTTGTATCAATAAATGCATCTACAAACTCTTCTAACGGAACTCCGTATTGTAATCCTAATGAAATAGCTATTGCAAAATTATTCATAAGCGCCTTCACAAGTTCACCCTCTTTATTTGTATCTATAAATATTTCACCAATTCTTCCATCATCATATTCGCCTGTATGAAGATAAATTTTGTGCTCTCCGATGGATGCTTTCTGAATATAACCTTTCCTTCTATCAGGCATCTTAAATCTTGAATGAGGTTGTGGTTTTATATTTTTTTGGGACTCCAAAGGATTTGATGATAATATTTTTTCACTTTTTTTTAATTTATCTTTAAGGTTTAAATTATTCTCTAATTTTATATCATCCAATCTTCCAGAAACTTCCTTAGTTGAAGTTTTACCAATTCGTTTAGTTTTTCGTTTATTTAATTTTACCTCGATTAGCTCAACATCACCGTCGTTTCTCTCGTCCAAAGAGTTTAAACTTTGGTCGTTTATTTCGTCTAGTTTATGTACTGTTTTGAAGGTACACGTATAAAATGTTTCAACTAAATATTTTTTCATAAATTTGCTGGAATCTCTTAATTTAAGATATATATAAAATATTATAGGTGTCTACTTAAAATATGATACAATTTTGAATTGTGTGGATTTAATGTATGTTAGGACTTAAACAAATTTTTACTTGGTGGCATAAACAAACTTTTGGGACTTTTTTAAAAACTTTATTTTTTGGAAAATTGGTCGGAAAAGATGAATATGGTAATAAATATTACAAAAGTAAAAAAAATGAAAGATGGGTTATATACTCTAATAATATAGAGGCAACTAAAATACCATCCGACTGGTATTTATGGATGCATCATACCGTAAACGAAACTCCAAATATTAATAATGTCAAATATAATTGGCAAAAAAAACATGAGGAAAATCTTACAGGAACTCAAAAAGCTTATAAGCCAAATAAAATAACAAAAAAAATAAAAAAAAAATATGAAACTTGGAAAAATTAAAATTCTTTTTATTTTTTTTTTAGTGATCCCTAATATTTTGGCTCAAGAACAAATAAAAACAAGTCCCTTAATAAATTTAGAAAATTTAGAACCAAGTTTTGAAGAGGAAGAAAAAATAGAAAGCGAAATTAAAAAATCAGATTTAAAAATAAAAACAAAATTATATAATGATTCAGGGGGTAATTTCTCATATGTTAAACTTAAAGGGCTAGACAAGATTACTGCAAAAACAAACGAAATAAAAATTAAATTAGGTGAAAAATATAATTTGGGTATCTTAGAAATAAAAGCTGTAAAATGTGGTGAAACCAAGTCATTAAATTTACCCGATCATGTTGCATACATTCAAGTGAAGGACAATTCAGATAAAGCAAATGAGAAAGTTTTTATTTTTAACGGTTGGACTTTTGCTTCAAATCCATCACTTAATCCTATTGACCATGCAATATATGATATATGGCTTGTAGAATGTTTAAAAAGCTAATAAAATTTTTCTTTACCTAACCAATTAGTATCAAAATCAGAATTAATAAATTTTTTATGATTTAAAATTTTTTTGTGTAAGTCTATTGTTGTTGTTATTCCCTCTAAAACAAATTCATCTAATGATCTCAAAGTTCTTTGAATTGCTTCAGTTCTATTTCGTCCTTTGCAAATAACTTTTGCAATTAAGCTATCGTAATAAGGAGTAATTTTACATCCTTGAAAAATTGATCCATCTACTCTAGTTCTAAATCCTGAGGGTTGATGACATACACTTATTATTCCTGGACTTGGCTGAAAATCTAAAGCAGGATTTTCAGCATTAATTCTACACTCTATTGAATGTCCCCTAGGATCAATATCGCTTTGTTTTAAAGCTGTATCCCCAGAGTATGCAATCCATAACTGTTCTTTCACTATATCAATCCCAGTCTGAACTTCAGTTACCGGATGTTCAACCTGAACCCTTGTGTTCATTTCTAAAAAATAAAATTTTCCATTTTCGTAAATAAATTCGACCGTACCTGCTCCCTCATAATTTATTTGTTCAACCATTTTAACAGTTTTTTCCAAAAGATCTTTTCTTTGAGTTTCTGTTAAAACTGGACTGGGAGTTTCCTCAATTAATTTTTGATGTCTTCTTTGCACTGAACAGTCTCTTTCACCTAAGTGAACCGTTCTATTCTTTCCAGACATAACCTGAACTTCAATATGTCTAGGATTTTTAAAATATTTCTCTATATAAAGTTCATCATTGCCAAAGAATTTTTTAGCCTCTGTTTTTGCTATTAAAAAAAGTTCCTCCAATTTTTCCTCGGCTTCAACTATTTTCATACCTTTTCCACCTCCTCCACCTGCAGCTTTTATTAAAACAGGGTAACCAATTTCTTTACAAATTGATTTTGCAGACTGAAAATTTTTAACTCCACCTTCTGATCCCTCTATAATTGGTAAGCCATATTTTTTTGCAATTCTTTTTGCTTCTATTTTATCTCCCATTTTTGAGATTATATCAGCTCTAGGACCAATAAATTTAATTCCATGTTTATTAACAATTTCTGAAAATTTCGCGTTTTCAGATAAAAATCCATAGCCTGGATGAATAGCTTCCGCCCCAGTCAAATCTACCGCAGACATAATCGATGAAATATTTAAATAACTATTTTGAGGCTGATGGGATCCAATACAAACACTTTCGTCAGCTAATCTAACATGCATTGAGTCTGAGTCTACATCCGAGTGCACCGCAACTGTTCCAATACCCCATTCTTTACAAGCTCTTATTATTCTAACTGCAATTTCACCTCTATTTGCAATTAAAACTTTTTTAAACATTTTGAATTTATTTTAAAAGAATCAATGTCTGTCCAAACTCAACTGGCTGACCATCACCTACAAGTATTTTCTTTACTATACCATCGCTTGTAGATGGAACGTGATTCATTGTCTTCATTGCTTCAACAATCATCACGGTTTGTCCTTTTTTTATTTTATCTCCGACCTGAACAAATTTTTTTGCTCCAGGTTCAGGTGCCAAATAAGCAGTTCCTATTATTGGAGACTTTACTCTTATTCCATCAGAGTCATCACTTGTATTTAGCACAGCTTTATTTGGAGAAACAATAGCTCCAGTTTTGGACTGCTCTAAACTTTTTGAGGCTCTTGAAACTTTAATTTTTGTTTGACCTTCTTGATATTCTAACTCTGATAAATTGAACTCTTGAAGATTGTCTACTAATTCCTTAATTAATTTTTTATCAATTTTCATTATTTAAAAAATTTTTCATTGCTTTTAGTGCCATTATGTATCCATCGGCACCAAAACCACAAATCACACTATTAGCTACTTTACTAATTAATGATTTATGTCTAAATTCCTCTCTATTATATATATTGCTTATATGCAATTCAATAATTGGTATTTTTAAAATTTTTAATGCATCGTGAATTGCAACCGAAGTATGGGTGTACGCGCCAGCATTTATTATTAAACCATTTTGAATTTTTCTTATTTCTTGAATTTTTTCAACTATTTCGCCTTCAATATTTGATTGAAAAAAGGATAATTTTATATTGTTTGAATTGGCAAATTTTGAGCAATTTTCTTCAATCCCCTTCAGTGTGATGCTACCATATTGATCCTTCTCTCGCTCGCCTAAAAGATTTAAATTAGGACCGTTAATAATTATGATATTGTTTTTCATGTTTTTGATATAAATTAATTAATTAGCTGAATTATGGCAAAAATACAATTAAATGGTAAAAAAATTGTTTTAAAAAGCAAAACAACACTCTTTAGTTTGCTAAAAAAATATAAATTAGACAAAAATAAAGTTGCGATAGAGCTTAATGGTGAAATAATACCAAGACCTAATTATAATAAAAAACTTTTAAATGACAAAGATAAGATTGAAGTCGTTCATTTTATTGGAGGTGGTTGATTGAAAGAGGATAATTTCACCATCGTGAATAAAAAACTTAAGTCTAGACTTATAGTTGGAACAGGAAAATACAAAAATTTTAAAGAAACCGCTCAAGCAATTGAAGCTTCAGGAGCAGATATGGTAACTGTTGCAGTAAGAAGAGTAAATATTTTAGATAAAAGAAAACCAATTTTAATGGATTATTTGAGTCCAAAAAAATATCTTTATTTACCAAATACAGCAGGATGTTTTAATTCTCAAGAGGCGTTAAGAACTTTACGATTAGCAAGAGAAATGGGAGGTTGGAACATTGTAAAGTTAGAAGTTTTAGGAGATAAAAAAACGCTTTACCCAGATATGATTGAAACTATTAACTCTACAAAAATTTTAGTCAAAGAGGGTTTTAAAGTTTTAGTTTATTGCTCTGATGATCCAATACACGCTAGACAGCTTGAAGATCTAGGCGCTTCTGCAATTATGCCTTTAGCATCTCCTATAGGATCAGGATTGGGTATTCAAAATAAATTAAATATTTCATTGATTATAAAAAATTCTAAAGTCCCAGTTATAATTGATGCTGGTTTGGGAACACCATCAGAAGCAACCGTTGCGATGGAGATGGGATGTGATGCTGTATTAGTTAACAGTGCTATTGCACAAGCAAATAAACCAGTTTTGATGGCACAAGCATTTAAAAATTCGGTAATTGCAGGTCGTCAGTCTTTTTTGGCAGGAAGAATGAAAAAATCTGTAATTGGAAGAGCTTCTTCAAGTAGCAAAGGAATTATCTAGGTCTTTTTTTTCTCATCCACAATGTTTTTGCTTTCTTTTTAATCTTAGAAATTTTAGTCTTCTTTTTGTTGTCTCTTTCTTCTTTAGTTTTTCCAGCGCCATTAATTTTTCCATTATAATTAGTGTGTGCAGACAATGTCTCAGTTTTAAAAAAATTTATATTTTCAATTTTATTAATAATTTTACCGTTTTTATTTACCAACTCCAAAGAATACTCTGGAATTACCATGAGGGAGTTGGCTGAGAATTTTATTTTGATTGCATATTTTTTTTGAAAATACAAAACCTCTTCAACTAAAAAAGAATCTATGTAAGTAATTATTTTCTCTGGCAAATAGGCATTTATAGTTTTCACTTTTTCTGTGAATGCGAGCGATTCAACTTTTTTGATTATTTTTTGAGAAAAAGACTCGACAGAAAGATTTGTTTCCCATTTTATAGATCCCTCTCTAAGTCTTTGCCTTGTCATCTCTAATAATCCAAAATTACTTATTCTTCCCACTTGGATTCTGGCTCTATCATTTCTAATACATTCCTTTAGTTTTCTCTCAACATTTCTTCTATTATAAAAATTAAGCATATCGATAAAATCTATTACGATAAGCCCTGACAAATCCCTAAGTTTTATTTGTCTTGCTATTTCTTCTGCTGCTTCTAAATTTGTATTTAATGCAGTTTTTTCAATATTTATTTGTTTTGTTGATTGACCTGAATTTATATCAATAGCCACTAAAGCTTCAGTTGGGTTAATTACAAGATAACCACCTGATTTTAATTTAACAGTAGGTTCAAAAATTTTATTTAACTCTTTTTCAATATTATGTTCATGAAATAATGGAATTTTTCCTCTGAATTTTTTAATAAATTTTACGTTCCGAGGTACTAATTCTTTCATAAATTTCTTGGCTTTTTGGTATCCCTCATTGCCCTCAACATAAACATTTTTGGTGTCATTATCATAAATATCTCTTATAGCTCTTTTAATAATATCTCCCTCTTCATAAATCATCGAGGGAGCGTTTGACTCTAAAGCTTTCTCTTTGATTGTATCCCAGGTTAAAAGAGTATTTTTAAAATCTTTGTCTATATCGTTTTTGGTTTTGTTTGCACCAGCTGTTCTTACAATTATCCCCATGCTTTTTGGGATTTCAATTTCGTTTAAAATTTTTCTAATTTTAAATCTATCAGAGGAATTAAATATTTTTCTTGATATTCCACCACCTTTTGGTGTGTTGGGCATTAATACTATATATTTTCCTGCTAAAGAGATAAAAGTTGTTAATGCAGATCCTTTCTGACCTCTCTCCTCTTTAAGAACCTGAACCAGAATAACTTGTCCCGGCTTAATTACCTCCTGTATCCTATATCTTTTTATACCGTAAGTATTTTTTAATTCCTCTCTGTATTCTTTCTTTTTTATATCATCATCTAAATTTTGATTTTTTATATCCTCGCCGTTTATATTTGAGGGACTAGTTTCTTTCGTGTTTTGTTCAATAT
>JPUP01000052.1 GCA_001321855.1 SAR11 cluster bacterium PRT-SC02 | reverse complement strand
AGATGAGTTTAGAAGTTAGAGCTGTTGCATTTTCAAAAGATATCTCAAATTTAGTGGGTATAAATGTTCCTCTTTATATTTCAATTATATTTGGTATTGCATGCGCTTTAGCAGGGATTGCAGGAACTCTTGTGGGACCCACTTATCAAGTAGTCGTTTACATGGGATATATAATTTTGCTTAAAGCTTTTGCATCTGCCGTGGTTGGAGGATTTGGTAGTTTACCAGGAGCCATAGTTGGTGGTTTTACAGTAGGGTTATTTGAAACCGCTTGCTCTTTTTTTATTTCAGGAAGCCATAAAGATGCATACGCATTTTTATTAATGGTCGTTGTGTTATTAATCAAGCCAACCGGTTTCTTTGGCGTTCAAGTAAAAATGAAAGCATAATGATAAATAAAAACACAAAAGTTGCTGTGCTAGGTGCGGGTGCTATGGGCTGCCTTTTTGGAGGTTTGCTTGCTGAAAAAGGTTTAGATGTTGTCCTTATCGATGTTTGGAAAGAACATGTGAATGAAATTAATAATAAAGGTTTAAAAATGATGGGTCATGGTGGAGATCGAATAATTAAAATAAAAGCAACCACTGAAACAAAAACATTAAACCCGGTAGACGCTATAATTATTATGTGTAAAGCAACAGCTTTAGAACAAGCGTTAACAAATTCAAAAAATATTATTGGTGATAAAACAATGCTTATGTCTTTTCAAAACGGAATAGGTCACGAGGAAATTATGCAGAGTATTGCAGGAAAAGATAAAGTTTTAGGTGGATCAACAACGCAAGCTTCGAGTATACAAGGACCAGGAATAATTCAAAATCACGCCAGTTTACCCTCTTGGATTGGTGAATACGAAGGCGGTCATAGTGATAGAGTTAAAAATCTAGCTGAAACTTTTACTGCTCATGGATTAGAAACAATAGCTGAGGATAATATAAAAAGAAGAAAATGGATGAAATTATTTGCCTTAACTGCGATTGGACCTCTTTCTGCAATTTTTGATTTACATCACACAGATTTGTACATTGCAAATAAAAATCAAGTAATGTCAAGAAAATTAGGCAAAGATATTATTTTAGAAACAAGAGAAGTTGCAAAGGCAGATGGTGTGGAAGTTAGTGAAAAAGATTGTCTGGAAATGTTTAATAGAATTGTTGACTCGAGACAAACAAATAAATCGTCAATGGCTTTTGATGTTTTAAAAAATAGAAAAACTGAAATAGATTTTATAAGTGGTGCGGTATCAAAAATCGGAAAAAAACACGGGATAAAAACCCCTCTAAATGATCTAATGTACAATATCATAAAAATAAAAGAAGGCGCTTACGTTTAAATCAGTGTCTAAAGAAATTATTTGGCAGCCGTCTAAAGAACTTGTCAATAATTCAAAACTCACAAAATTTTTAAGATTTTGTAAGGTAAAAGATTATGATGAGCTTGAAAATAAAAGTTCGTCTAAGCCTGAATGGCTATGGGAAAATGTTATTAAATTTTCTAATTTAAAATTTTTTAAGTCTTACAATAAAATCATGGATGAAAGTAAAGGTATCCCTTGGACAAAATGGTGTGTTGGAGGTAAAACGAATTTAGTATTAAATTGTATAGATCGACATAAAGATAAAGATTTTTTTAAAAAAACATTCATTTTTGCTGAAAGAGAAGATGGTAAAGAAAGCTCAATCACTTATGATGAATTTGATAAAAAAATATCAAAAGTTGGCAACACTTTAAAAGTTAATGGTTTTCAAAAAGGTGATGTCATTGCACTGTACATGCCTCAATTTATTGAAACTTATATAGCGTATTTCGCAATATTAAAAATTGGATGCATAGTGCTACCTCTTTTTTCTGGTTACGGTTCAAAAGCTGTTATTGAAAGATTAAATATTGCTAAAGCTAAAGGAATTTTCACGGTAGATAAAACTTTCCGTAAAGCAAAAGAAATAAGAATGTTTGATTTAATTAAAGATGAATTAGATAATGTAAAATCTTTAAAAAAAGTTTTTCTTTTAGGTAAAGATAAGGGGAAAAAGATCTTCAATTGGGAAAATTTTGAAAACGTTTCTGATAAACTTAAAACTGAAGAAATGGAAGCGGAAGATCCTGCCATAATTCATTTTACTTCTGGCACTACTGGAAAACCAAAAGGATGCGTTTACACTCATATAGGTTTGGTTACAAAGATGGCTTTTGATGAGGGTATCCTTGCTGATTTTAAGCAAACTGATATTCACCTATGTATGGCAGACATGGGATGGATGGTTGGATCAAAGTCTGCAACAATAGCTTCATCGCACGGAGCTCAAATGGTTATTGCAGAGGGCGTGCCTGATTTTCCTGATCAAATTAGATTCTGGAAACTAATTGCAAAATATAAAGTTTCATGGACTGAATTGTCTCCAGCCCTTATTAGAAATCAAATGATTAAAGATAAAAAACTTTTTAATGATATAGATTTATCCTCTTTAAGAATGATTTGCACAGGTGGCGAACCTTGGACTGAAAAACCTTGGAAATGGTTATTTGAATTTATTGGTAAATCTAAAGTTCCTATAATGAATTCAGCTGGAGGTACTGAGGTTTCAGGGTCAATTTTACACTGTTGTCTTCATAGACCTTTTAAAGTTGGATCATTCAATGCTCCTATACCTGGTATGAGTGCTGACATAGTTGACTCAAACGGCAATACAGTTACAGAGGATCATTTGGGCGAATTGGTAATGAGAAAGTCTTCAATAGGTTTAACCAAAGGTCTTTGGGAAGATGATAAAAGATATTTAGAAAATTATTGGAAAGTTATCGAAAATTTCTGGGTGCATGGTGATCTTGCAAGTAAAGATAAAGACGGTCATTGGTATTTACATGGAAGATCCGATGACACGATTAAAGTCTCAGGAAAAAGGATTGGTCCTTCTGAAATAGAAAGCGTAATTATAAAAAGTGGAAAGGCTAAAGAGGTTGCCGCAGTTGGAATTCCAGATGAAAATAAAGGATCGAAAATTATTATTTCGATTGTACCACTGGAAAGTGAAAAAAACCTCAAAGAAAGTGACTTTATTAATTTAATAATTAAAGATTTAGGAAAATCATTTAAACCTGATAGAGTAATTTTTGTAAAAGATTTGCCTAAGACTAGAAATTTAAAAATAATGAGAAGAGTTATTAAATCTTGTTTGATTAATGAAGATCCTGGTGATATTTCTACTTTATTAAATCCAGAGTCTGTTGAAGAGATAAAAGAATATGCAGTTTAAAGATATACTTTATGAGGTTAAAGGCGATTATGCCAACATAACCATTAATAGACCAAAAGTTTTAAACGCTTTTACTCCTGAAACATTACATGAGTTAAAATCAGCTCTTGATAAAGCAGAAAAGGATAAAGAGGTTGGAGTGATTGTTTTATCCGGTGCAGGTGATAGAGCTTTTTGTTCCGGTGGAGATATGAATTGGGAAAGCTCAGAAGAATTCCAAAATCATGAATATGAATTTCACATTCATTTAACCAAATGTAGCAAACCAATTATTGCGAAAGTAAACGGTTACGCGATTGGTGGAGGAAATCATATGGCTTACTTTTGTGATTTAACAATTGCTAGTGAAAATTCTATTTTTGGACAAAATGGTCCAAGAGTCGGATCCCCTGCTGGTGGTGCCATAGTTGCTCACTCAGCAAATATTTTGGGTCATAAGCGTGCAAGAGAAATGTGGATGACTTGCAAAAGATACTCTGCAAAAGAAATGATGAACTGGGGTATGGTTAATTCAGTTGTAAAAAAGGATAAATTAGATGAAGAAGTAAAAAAATATGGAGATGAGATATTAAAAGCAGCCCCTACCTGTCTAAAAATTCTTAAAGCCAGTTTTAGAAAACAGTTTGAAGAAATTTTAAAAATTACTCAAAAAAGCATGGTTGATGAAGTTGCGCCAAATTATTTTAAGACTGGAGAGCAAAGTGAAGGTGCTAAAGCTTTTTTAGAAAAAAGAAAACCAAACTTTAAAAAATTCAGATAAAGAATACCCCCTTTTTAAAGGGGGTATAATTTTTAAATTATTTTATTTTGTGTTTAAAATTGCGTCTATCATGCCAGAACCGTATTTATCACTATAACTTTTGTAAACCGGTTTTACAGCAGCAGCGAAGGCAGGAACGTTTGCTTTATTTATAACCATTCCTTTTCCTTTTAGATCTTTCATAGCTTTTTTAACAACTTTTGTTGTTAGATCTATCTCATACTTTTGAAGTTGAGCAGCAGCTTTTGTAATAGCTTTTTGTTGATCTCCGCTTAATGAGTTCCAAGTTTTTTTTGACATTACAACAACTCCTGGTGGTCTGAAGTGTTGAGTGATGCTGTAATATTTTGAAACTTCAAAAAATTTATCGTTTAAAACATTTCCTGCAGCATTTTCTCCACCATCTAGAACACCTTGTTTTAGAGCTGAGTAGAGTTCTCCGTAAGCCATAGGAGTAGCGCTTCCGCCCATTGCATTAACAGTGTTAACCATCAGTGGACTTTTCATTACTCTTATTTTTAAACCTGACATATCAGAGGGCTCATTGATTGGTTTTTTCCCATTGAACATATTTCTATATCCATTATCAAACCAAGCTAAACCGTGCATACCTTTAGCGTCGAGCATTGCTAAAAATTTATCACCGATTGGACCGCCTAAAACTTTTTTAAAGTGTTTAGTGTCTCTAAACATGTATGGCAAACTAAAAATATCAAACTCTCCAACAAAACCTGCCATTGGACCAGTTGATACTTGAGCCATTTGAATTGATCCTTGTTGCATTCCCTCTATGTAAGCTCTTTCACTTTTTCCAAGTTGACCTCCAGCCATTACTTTAAATGTTACGCCAATTTTTTGTTTATTTACTTTATCAGCAAACCAATTTAAAGCGACGTTATGGTGGTGACTTGGGCCTGAAACTGATGCAATTCTTATTGTAGTTTCAGCATACGAAAAGTTAAAAAGAGTTAAAGTTAAAAGAAACGAAACAACGAATGTTATCATTTTTTTCATAGTCTCCTCCTCGTTTTATAAATAAAGTATATCTGAACCATATCTTGGGTAAAATCCTTTTTTTTTGAAATACAACTAATGAGTGTTATAAAATTGCCCAATCATCACTTACTTTTGATGCGAGTTTGTTAAGGGGCCTTGCACCAGTCTCGGTAATTTCTACAACTTGCTCAACTCTTAGTCCCTCTCCCTCCAACTCATGCAAATCTAATTTAACCGCCAAAGTCATTCTTGGATAAAAAACAAAGTCACTATATTTATTTAAATCGGGACTCTCTACTACATCTAAGCCAACACCATGGCCAGTGCCTCTTGTGCCAGTTACGTAAGGAGAAAATTTTGGTTCTAGTTCTAAAGGTTTTAACATTTCGTAAAATTTATCATGCACTGATGTAGCTTTGGTTTGAGATTTAATAGAATTTATTGTTTCTTTAAGAATTTTATGAGAATTGATTAAAGCATTTTTTTTATATTTTGACGCTCCTGGCATCAAAAAAGTTAAACCTCCGTCATTACAATAGTGTCCAATTGTTGGATTAAAATCAACCATTAACAACTCGCCTTTTTCTAATTTTTTATCTGTAGCTCTCCATGCTGGAAATTTAGTATTTTTCCCAGACATAACTACAGTTGCCGAACCTAGATCAGCACCTAATTGTCTCCCTAAAAAATCAGCATGTGCAACAACTTGTTGTTCTGTCATACCAACTTTAATTATTTTTTTAAGTTCAGTTAAAACTTGATCATTAATTTCAGCCGCTTTTTCCATTAGTTCTATTTCTTTAGAGCTTTTTATTTTTCTCATATCATCAAGTATCTCTGTTACAATTGGAAATTCAACATCCGGCATCGCTTTAGTTAAAATATCTCTTAAATAAAATGGCATCAAATGTTCTCCAGCAATTCCAAGTCTAAGTCCTTTTTTATTATATTTTTTTAACGAATTACAAATTTCGTTTTCAAATTTGTGATGTTGTAATATATTTTTTATCCAAACAGTCTCTTTTGCAGAATAGTAATTTAATCTACCAATTACTAAGAAAGGATCTTCATTTTCCATTAAAAAAAGTGTTTGTGGGGACTCTTCAATTACATTTATTGGTTTATAACCTGTAAAATAAGTACAATATCCAGATCTATATTCATCAGAATATACAATTATACCGTTTAAATTTCTTTGTTTTATAATCTTTCTTAGTGTTTCTAGTCTCTTTTTTAATTCTTTTTCATCTATAATATTCATAGTACTATATTCTAGGGTTTTATTAGGATAAACTCAATAAGAATTATTACTATGCTTTATGAAATAAAAAAATTTATAAAGAGTTCTCAAACAGAGAATGGAAGAAATAATGATAGCGATTTAGTAAATTTAATATTCAAACCCATTATATCTTCTCTATTTTTGCTAATGATTCTAATTACTTTTACTCAAGTAATTTTCAGGTATATTTTAAATTCTGCATTACCGTGGGCTGGTGAAATTACAATATTCTTTTTTATTTGGGTAATTTTTTTGGGTGCAGCCATAACATTGCACAAAGGCTTGCATATCGGGGTAGATATAATAACTACTCAATTAAATGAAAAAAAGAAAAAATCTGTATATGTTTTTACTAATTTTCTTATAATTATTTTTTGTTTACTTATTTTTATCGGATCTATTCCTTTGGTTATAGATAATTATACTCAAAGATCACCTGCTCTAGAGATAAGACTTACATTTGTATATTTATCAATACCTTTCTCGATGGTTGCTATGATTTGGGTTTCTATCAAAAAGATTTTAAACGAGGTGAGAAAATAATGCTTACTATTTTATTTGCTTTCTTTTTTATT
Organism: SAR11 cluster bacterium PRT-SC02; assembly: GCA_001321855.1. Classification (GTDB taxonomy): domain Bacteria; phylum Pseudomonadota; class Alphaproteobacteria; order Pelagibacterales; family Pelagibacteraceae; genus Pelagilacustribacter. The sequence continues at coordinate 16,260 of JPUP01000052.1, read as the reverse complement.
TTACTATTTCTAAATTTGCCAGTGGCATTTTCTATTGGATTATCTTCAATGATAGCTTTATGTTTTTATGGAGATTTACCTCTTAGTGCGATTGTAACTCGTATGTATTCAGGTGTGGACTCTTTTACTTTATTAGCAATTCCCTTTTTTATAGCCGCAGGTGAAATAATGAACGAGAGCGGGATCACTGACAAAATTGTTTCTTTTTCAAAGGCTTTAGTTGGACATATTAAAGGTGGATTGGCTCATGTCTCTATTGTATCAAGTATGTTTTTTTCTGGAATTTCTGGTTCAGCTACTGCCGATGCGTCAGCTCTCGGCTCAATGTTAATACCAGCAATGAAAAAAAGTGGTATAGATCCTGACTTTGCTGTTGCCGTAAGCGCTAGTTCAAGTGCAATTGGACCTATTATCCCTCCTAGTATTTTATTTGTAATTTATGGATCAATTGCAAATGTATCTATTGCAAAATTGTTTTTAGGTGGAATAATACCTGGAATTTTAATTGGTTTATCTTTAATGGTAGTGACTTATTTTTACGCAAAAAAAAGAGGCTACCCTTCTGAAAAAAGAAGTTCTCTAAAAAATTTAATAAAATCATTTTTAGATTCATTAATAGCCTTAATGATGCCGGTAATAATCCTCGGTGGAATTTTTGGTGGAATTTTTACTGCTACTGAAGCAGGCGTTGTAGCAGTATTTTATGCAATTATTGTTGGTGTTTTTATAAATAAAACAATCAAATTTTCTGATTTAGGCGGAATACTTGTTAAAGCATCTATAACAACTTCGATTGCACTTTTTGTTATTGCTGCTGCGAGTGCGTTTGCTTGGGCACTTGCATGGGAAGGTTTTGGAGAGATAGCTTTATCTTTCTTAACATCCTTTAGCGATAATCCTATTATTATTTTATCTTTAATTTTAATATTTGTATTGATCTTAGGATTATTTGTGGAGGGAATTCCAGTATTAATTATTTTATCACCCGTTATGTTGCCTGTTGTTAATGGATTGGGAATTGACTTAGTTTACTTTGGAGTTTTATTAGTTATGGCTATTGTAATTGGATCGGTCACGCCGCCAGTTGGAATTTTAACATATATTTCTTGTGCAATAGCTAATACCACAATTTCAAGAGTCTTTTGGACCATTTGGCCATTTTGTGGAATAATGATCTTTGTATTATTTATGGCTGTTTTGTTTCCTGAGATAATAACATTGTTTTATAAATAGTTATGATTAAAAAAGTTTTAGTAACAGGTGCATCTGGATTGTGCGGAAGTATTACCAGTCAAGGTTTATCTAAATTAGGCTACAAATTAACTTTGTGTGATATAAAAAAAATATCAAGTCCAGCAGCAAAATCTTTAAATATTTCTCTTAATAAAAAAATTAAAATAATCGATCTTAGAAATTTTAGTAAAGTAAAAAAAATTACGAAAGGAATGGACGCTGTGGTTCATTTCGGCGGTATCCCTAGACATAAACCACATGAAGATGTATTTCAGAATATAATTGATCATAATATAATTGGTACTTATAATGTTTTTGAGGCTTGTAGAGTCAATAAAGTAAAAAGAATAATCTTTGCTAGTTCTGCTCATATCATGGGTTATCATGATAGAAAAAAACGTTTAGATGACAAATCCTCATTTAGACCAGATTCTCATTACGCAGTGAGTAAATGTTTTGGAGAGTCTTTATCAAAATTATATTCAGATAAATATAATATAAAAATATTAAATATAAGAATTGGTTCTGCTCTTCCAAAGCCTACTGATATGAGATTTTTATCAACTTGGATAAGTTTCAGGGATTTAATTCAATTGGTTAATGTTGGATTAAAAAGTAAAAAACTATATTGCTCAAGTGTTTACGGAATATCCAAAAATAAAAGAGCATGGTGGAATAATAAAGAAGCATATAGATTAGGATATAAGCCACTGGATAATGCAGAAAATTACTCCAAAGATAAATTAACCAAAAATGAATACAAAGACAAAATAGCATTAAGACTTCATGGGGGTGTTTTTACTACTGATGGTCTTAAAGGAAAGTTATCAAATATTTTAAAAAATAAATAATTCTTGATGAAAATAAAAAAAATAACACCGATCTGTATTCATGTTCCTTTTGAACACGGTGCAAAAAAAACTAAATTCCATGGCCAAGATTGGCAAAAATTAGAGTTTGTACTTGTTAAAGTTGAAACTGACTCTGGTATTATTGGATGGGGTGAGTCTTTCGGATATGTTTCGTGGAAATCTGTAAAAACTTCTATTGAAGAAATGGTTGCTCCATCAATTGTTGGAAAAGAAATTAATTCAAAAGAAGATATAGATAATTTAGTTTATGATGTTCAAAAAACTCTACATATTTTTGGTAGATATGGAATAACAATTTATGCTCTTTCGGGAATTGAAATTGCATTATGGGACGCACTAGGTAAAGAGAAAAAATTACCAATTTATAAATTAATAGATGGTGGTAAAAAAAAAGAATTTAAAGCTTATGCAAGTTTGTTTAGATACTCTGATAAAAAGTTAGTAGAAAAAAAATGTCAAGAGTCTCTAGATAAAGGTTTTAAAATTATCAAGCTTCATGAAATAACTAATGAAACTATTGAAGCAGCTAGAAAATTTATTGGCAAAGATATACCATTAATGACAGATGTTAATTGTGCATGGACCTACGAAGAGGTAGTAGAAAAAGAAAAATTTCTTAAAAATATTGGACTTTTTTGGTTAGAAGAACCAATATTTCCACCCGAAGATTTTAAAACACTTTCAAAAATAAATAATGATTTAAAAATTCCAATTGCCGCCGGAGAAAATGCTTGTACCCATTGGGAATTTGATAAGATGTTAGAAAGCAAAGCAGTAAATTTTGCTCAACCATCAGTTATTAAAGTTGGTGGAATAAGCGAAATGATAAAAATTTTTAAATTATCGGAGGAAAAAAAAACACCTATCATGCCTCATACTGCTTATTTCGGTCCAGGATTTTTAGCTTCACTTCACCTTGCTTCAACTTCGAATATGGAAATTTTTATTGAGCGTTTTTGGTTAGACTTAGCTGAAGAGTTTTATCCTGGTTTTAAAACTGCAAAAAATGGTGTTTATAATCTGCCAGAAGGTCCAGGTCTTGGTATAGATATAAATGAGAATTTGATATCAAAGTTTAAAGTATGAAATACAGATCAGTATTATTTGTTCCTGGACATGAGGAAAAAAAAATTAAAAAGGCTTATTCATTAGATGCTGATTTGATAGTGATAGATTTAGAGTCAACAGTTCCAAATAATGAAAAGGAAACCGCCAAAAAAATTATCAGATCTTGTAATGTCGATAAAAATAAAACCTATATAAGAATAAATGATAATTCTGATTTGAATTTTGTTACATCAGAGAATTTTCCAGGAATTTTTTTACCTTTTACTGAAAGTGAGAAACAGTTAAAAGAAATAGAAAATATTCTCAAAAAAAATGAAAACTTAAAAACAAATATTATTCCAATTCTAGAAAGTATAAACGGTTTAGCAAATTTACAAGAAATTTGTTCTTTTAAAGAAAGAGTAAATTTAATTTCTTTCGGTTCGCATGATTTAACAAAATCTATAAATTTGAAAGTATCGGATGATGAGAAAGAAATCCTTGAATTTAGAAAAAATATTGTAAACAAATCTATTAAAATCGAAAAACCAATTGATACATCTTATCTAAATTTCAAAGATTTAAGAGGTTTTGAAAAGTCTTGTCTGCTTGCTGAGAAATTAGGTTTTGGCGGAAAAGCCTGCATTCATCCTGATCAAATTGAAATTTCCAATAAAATTTTTTCATGAAATCTTTAAAAAAGTTTTTATATTTTGCATATGGAACAAACGTTAATAAAAAATTTTTTTTAAAAAAATTTAAAAATGCAAAATATCTAAAAAAATATTATCTTAATAATTTTGAGGTGGTTTTTAGGTCTAAGTATGGAGTTCCAGATATTCAAAGGAAAAAAGGGTATAAAGTGAATGGAATAATATACCAAATTGATAATTTGATCGAAAAAAAATTAGATATTTACGAGGATTTTCCCAGATTATATATCAAAAAGTATTTTTATCATAAAGGAGTAAAAATTATGTATTATTATATGAAAATAAAATCTCCAATAAGAAAACCTTCCCAATATTATTTAAATATAATGAAAAGTGGGTATCGACAGTGTGGGTTTAGAGATTTATTAAAAATGTAAATATGAAAAAAATAAAAATTGCTTTACTTGGTGTTGGATTAATGGGGAAACAACATTTAAAAGCTATACATTCATCAAAGAAAGCAAGTTTACATTCAATTGTTGATATAAATCAAAAGTCCAAAAAATTTGCAGAAAAATATAAAGTCCCCTTTTACATTAAATCTTCGTATCTTTTAAAGAATAATAAACCCGATGCAGCGATTGTAGCCACACCAAATCAATTTCATGAAAAACATACAATCAATTTACTAAATAATAAGATACCTGTTTTATTAGAAAAACCTATTTCTGATAGTATCGTTAAGGCAAAAAGAATAATAGATAGCTCTAATAAAAATAAAACACATTTATTAATTGGTTATCACCGAAGGCACAATAGCATTGTATCAAAAATTAAAAATAAAATTTCAAAAGGTCAGCTTGGAACAATTGTTTCAGCAAATGTAATGTGTTGGCTATATAAAAATAAAGAATGGTTTAAAGAAAAATGGAGGACAAAAAAAGGAGCTGGTCCCTTAGGGATAAATTTAGTTCACGATATTGATCTTATTTGTTATCTTCTTGGTCCTGTTAAGTCTGTGCAAGCTTTTACATCAAATCGAATAAGAAAATATGAAGTAGAGGACACAGCTGTTGTAAATTTTATTTTTAAATCTGGTGCTTTATGCACCTTAAGTGTTTCTGATACGATTGTCTCTCCTTGGAGTTATGAGCTTACTGCAGGTGAAAACCCTGCCTACCCTGTTACCAATCAATCATCATACTTTATTGGGGGTACGAAAGGTTCAGTTCAATTTCCTAATTTAAAACATTGGTATAATAAAGGTGAACGTAGTTGGTGGAAACCGATTTATAACAAAAATATGGACGTAAAATTAAGTCGCTTTACTTTAATAAACCAAATTAATCATTTTTGTGATGTTGTGATAGGAAAAACAAAACCAAAAGTAACGGGAAGTGATGGGTTGATATCATTAAAAATTTTTGATGCGATTATCAAAAGTTCAAGGTTAGGAAATAAAATGCCTATAAAGTAATTAACTTAAATTCTTAACTTTTCCACCATCTATTGAGAGAAATTTTCCATTAGATTTTTTATCATTAATTAATTTTAAAGTCAGTCTTGCAACTTCCTCTGGTTTTGTTGGTCTTTTAATTTTGGCTAACTTAGTTCTTTTTTTTAAAAGTTGTTCAACACTTTTTTTTAAGATCTTTGAGTCTGCTTTAAGTAACTTTTGTAATCGTCCAGTCAGGGTCATTCCTGGATTTATTATAGATACTGAAACTTTATCCAACTTACCTTGTAACGATAAAGTTTTGGTGAAGTGATTTAAAGCAGCGTTTACAGCTCCACCAATCATAAATGTTCTTGATGGTTTTTCCCATGACCCAGCTCCTCCACCAATGTTAATTATCTTTCCTCTATTTTTTTTTAATTTAGGCCAAAAAATTTTACTTAATCTTAAAGCAGATTTAAATTTTAAATCAAAACCATCATTCCATGTTTTATCATTGAGTTTGAGAAAGTGGCCTCCTTTGGTCGCCCCAGCTACATTGATTAAATAATTAATTTTTTTTACTTTTTTTCCAACAAAATTGCATGAGGATAAAGATCTTAAATCTTTAGATATAATTTGTGATAATTTTGGATATGGTAAATTCTGTTGTGCTTTTTTTAAAAGTTTTTTCGATCTTGCGATTAGAATTACTTTAATTTTTTTTTTATTTAAATATTTTGCAATAGAAGAACCTATGCCTTTGCTAGAGCCTGTTACGACTGCAATCTTCATTAAATAAAATCGACGTTGATTTTTCCTAAGGTTCTAAAGTCAACTTTAAGTTTATCTCCCTTATTTACTTTAAAAGGCTGTATGACCGAACCTGTCATAAACCAATCTCCCTTTTTAAAAGTTACAGGATTATCTTTAAATTCATTAATTATACATTTAATTGCTTCGATCGGACCAGCTCTTTTTTCGCCTTTAAAGAACGGCTCAGTTACATTACCGTTTAGATTAATTTCAACTTGAATAGAATCTAAGTCAATTTTATCAAGATTTTTTATTTGATCTCCAATTACTATCGCTCCAGCACCACCGTTGTCAGCTATATTTAAATTCATCATATTATTTGGATCCAAATCTTTTTTGCTTTCTGAGTGAACTCTTGTAGATACTAATTCTAATGCTATATACGCTTCATAGTTGCCTGTTTTATTTTCGGCACCGGGTATCATTTTTGTATCCTCTAAAAATCTTAAACAAAATTCACATTCAAGAATACAATCTGGAACTTTGCTGTAATCTACTTTAAGTGGATTCATTAAAACTGTTTCATCTATGATTTTGCCTATCATCGGGCCGTTGACTTTAGCTCCTTCTTGTAAATTTTTTGAAACCAGACCAATTTTCCAACCAACTGTTTTTTTCTTTAAAACATCATGAAATTGTTTTTGAATGTTATGAGACTCCTCTCTGCTCTTCGGTAGTTCTTCAGAATTAATTTTGATTAAATCTCTTTTTTTCCATGCATCTACTAATTTTTCTGCTAAAGTATTCATTATCTATAAATAATCACATGATGCTCACATTTGAAAGTGCAAAATTTAATAATCCTTCGCTAGAGATTTTAGCAGAAGCTCTAAAAAAGGGTTTAAAAGCCAATTATCAAGAAGTTACGGTCGAAATAATTAACTGTCCAAATCTTAGAGAATGGAACTGCCCGTCTGAAGGAATTTCAGGTAACGAGAGAATTATTGATGTAGGTGGAGAGCCTTATATGCACGATAAGCAGTTTATTGGAACTGAATTTGACTACGAAGAAATCGCAAAAAATATTGGATCCGAAAAATCTTATGCTCTAGGTGCAGGTTCTGGCGCAATGTCATGTTTAGGGGGTCATTGTGGTGAACTAATTATTAATGAAAATTTGATTACAAACGAGTCAAATTCAATTATTGCACAGGTAAATAAAAATAAAGAGTGTGTAACAAAAAAGTATACTGAAAAAAAACATGGTGGCTTGGCTAATATTTTTTTTTCAGATGGCAAAATCGGGAAAGTAATTAAAATAAAATTAAAGAAAAGAATAGGTAAACAAGGGTCTCTACCTCAAGCAATGCGGTCCGCTTTGTTTGAAAATATTATTATCCAAAAAAATAGACATGTTGCGTTGGGAGGAGTTTTTAGAGTTTTACATGGAGGGGTTAAATCCCATGTTCAACCAGATTATGAAGATATTAAATATGAATATTATGATTCAAAGCTTATGAAATGTACTAAAGATTTTTTACAGTTTTATGAACCTGTTGGACCAAAATTGCAATGTTACTCAGTTTTATGGACTGGGGATCCAACAGGTGGAGATCTCAATTTAAGAGAGTCAGGTGAACATACGCATTTTCACTCTTACAATAATAAGCCAGAAGCTGGACACTACCATTTCGATGTAACACCAAATGATATTGAATATGAATGTTATTTTAATATTGCTCACGAAGTATTTAGGGTTAATAATATTTATAAAGAATTGAAAAAATCAAAATAATTTGATTTAATATTTTAATGAAAAATATTTACACTTGGTCTGCAAAACCAGCTAAAAGATCAATCACTGTTGGTGACTTAATTTTTCAGAAAGGAAAAAAAAAATTTACTCAAGTAACTGCTAACACTGCTTTAGAGGCAAAAGCTGCTGAACAAGCTGGTTTCGACATGATAATTGGAAGCGCAAGTAATATTAAAAAAGTAAGAGAAGGATCAAAAACTTTATTTTTTACGGCAGCTTTAGAATTACATAATTATCCTACTCAAGAAGATGTGCTTCGCGGTGCCTTTAAGGCGTTAGAAAATGGAGCTGATGCTGTAATGACTGCGAGAAGTATGGATGTGGTAAGTATGTTGGCAAAAGAGGATGTTCCAGTGATGGGTCATTTAGGATTAGTTCCTAGAAAGTCAACCTGGATTGGGGGTTTAAGAGCTGTTGGAAAAACCGCTAATGAAGCTTTTGAACTTTTTAAAAAATTTAAAAGATTAGAAGATGCTGGCGCTTTCAGTGCTGAATGTGAAGTTATCCCAGAAAATGTGATGACTGAAATTTCTAAAAGAACAAGTATTACCACTGTTTCACTTGGATCTGGAAAAGGCGCGGATGTAATGTATCTATTTATGGAAGATATTTGTGGTGAAAACGAAAAATTACCTAGACATTCGAAAGCATTTACAAACTTAAGAAAGCTCAGAGAAAATATTGAAATAGAGAGGGTTAAAGCTTTAAAATTATTTATAAAAGACAGTATAGAAGGAAAATTTCCTACAAAAGAAAATTCAGTAAATGTTGATGAAAATGTATTAAAAGAATTTTTGACTAAGATTTAATATTTGTTAGCTTCTTTTTTCTGCTTAAATAAATAATATAAGTCAGATTTTATTGATTTTTTAATTTTTAAAAAAGGGGTTTGCTGCTTCGAGTAATTCAACTGCTTAGCATTTTTAATTTTTGATGTTGTAATTCTCATAACAAGACTCTATTTCTAATTGAACATTAAAACAACCTGTGATTGTGTCATTTTGGGTTTTTTTTTTTTAAAAGATATGATTAAAAACCAAAATGGAAGTCGTAAATAAATTTGCTCCCTTAGCCATGGCTTGGATTATGTTTGTTGTTGGAACAAGTACATCAATAAATCAATTTAAAGAAGTAATAAAATTCCCAAAAAGTTTATTACTTGGTTTTTTAACTCAAGTTGTTTTTGTTCCTATTATTGGAATTGTGATAGCATATCTCTCTCCGGTTTCTGATGCTTATAAAATAGGAATACTACTTTTGTCATGTGTGCCTAGTGCTGTCATGTCAAATTATTTAACAAAAACTATAAATGGTAATACAGCATTATCTATTTCACTAACTGCTATTTGCTCTTTTTTTTCTTTTATTACAATACCTTTTTTTTTAGGAATTGGATTAAAGTTAATCAATTCAAGTGAAACTTTAAATACTGTAATAATTTTTTCAGTAGCGTTTAAAATATTTTTAATTGTCACTATTCCTGTTATAATTGGATTAATTTTTAAGACTTTTTTTGAAAAAATTGTTGTCCTATTAAATAAATTTTTTGATACAAGTTCTTTTTTATTATTTCTATCGATAATCTTGTCTGCTGCCTATATTGAAAAAGATATTCTTGTAACAGGTTTTAAAGATATTGGGATACTTGTTTTTATTATTTTCTTCTCTATTTTTTTAATTTGTCAATCTTTTCTCAATCAATTTAAATTAAATAAACTTGATAAGAGGTGCATATTAACTGAAAATGTTATCCAAAATAACGCTTTATCAATCATTGTTGGGGGAATGATGCTTGCAAAATATCAGGGATTGCTAGTATTTCCCGCAGTTTATGCTATATTTCAATATAAAGTCTTTATTATTTATATTCTTTATCGTACATTTAAATATAAACAATGATATCACTTACTAATCTTTTACTTTTTTTGTTGCTGGTGACACTAGCTACTTACACATTTATGCCCTGGAAAGGTATTGATAAAGGATCTTTAATCAAAGTGGCATCTCAGTGGTTTATGTGGTTTACTATTTTTGCAATTATCGTTTTAATTTCTACTTTTTTTGGAATTGAAGTTTCTGGATAAAAATTTTTTTCAAAAAACAAGAATTTTAGATGGTGGCATGGGCCAAGAGCTCCTTAATCGTGGAGTAAAACCTCATGGAACTCTCTGGGGAGCTTCAGCTTTGTATAAGCGAAAATATCATAAAATAGTTGTTAAAACTCATTTAGATTTTATTAAAGCTGGCGCAGAAATTATAGTGACTAATACCTTCGGTAGCAGAAAACGAAGACTTATCGAAAATGGTTTAGTTAAAGAATATAAAAATCTTAATACTCAAGCGGGCAAATTAGCGAAAAAAGCTGTAGCAATCTCAAATAAAAAAGTTTTGATTGCTGGAAGTCTTCCTCCTCAAAACTTTACTTATTTTGCAGATCTTGGAAAAAATCTTAAATTTATAAAAGAAAGTTTTAGATCTCAAGCAAAATATCTGAATCCATTCGTAGATTTTTTTTATTTAGATGTAATGAGTAGCTGGAAAGAGTGCTCGCTCGGCTTAAGTGCAATTAAACAATACCAAAAAAAAATTTTAGTCGGTATCCACATTAGGGATAAGGGGCTATTACCTTCGGGTGAAAAGTTTATAACTGTAGCAAAGAAAGTTCAAAAACATAAACCCATTGGGATAATAGCTTCTTGCGTTTCATTTGAAGATCTTAATGAAATAATGAAAGACTCAAAAAAACTTGAAGTTCCATTTGGATTTAAAATAAATGCTTTTGAACACATTCCACCAGGCTGGAAACCTGACTCTAATAATCCTAAAGTTCAGCTTGGGAAAAGAAAAGATCTTACACCTAAAAAGTTCCTGGAAATTTGTAAAAAATTAAAAAGCAAGGGGGCAAAAATTATTGGAGGATGTTGTGAAATTACTCCAAGGCATATTAAAAAATTGAAATCTTTAGTGTGATTTAATAATTTTTTGAGTAATTCTATCCAAAATGATTGCTAAAATTACAATTCCTGTTCCGCCGATAACTGCTGAACCAACATCAAGTCTTCCTAGAGCGATATATACGGTTAATCCTAGTCCACCTGCACCTATAAGAGCAGCAATAACCACCATGGACAAAGCAAGCATCAGTGTTTGATTAACTCCTGCCATTATAGTTTTGAAAGACAATGGAATTTCAATTTTTATTAATATTAAAAATTTTGTAAGTCCTAAACTTGAGCCAGCTTCTTTAAATCCTTTGCCAACTTGTCTTATACCTAAATTAGTTAACCTTATAATAGGAGGTAATGCAAATATTATAGTGGCAACTACGCCTGGTGTTAATCCAACTCCAAAAAGCATAACTACTGGAATTAAATAAACAAAACTTGGAATAGTTTGCATTATATCTAATATGGGGCGTAAAATAATTTCAAACGTGTTACTTCGAGACGCAATGATTCCGAGAGGTATACCTATTATCATACAAAATAAAACTGCAGTAAAAATCATAGCAAGAGTTGTCATGCTTTCTGACCAAAGATCTACGAGATCGATAAAAAGTAAGCTCAAAAAAGAAAATATTGCAAATTTTACTCCATTTGTTCTGTAAGCGAAAATTACAAATATTAAAAGTATGATCGGAAAAGGAATAAAATTAAAAAGTGAGTCTAAACTATTTAATACAGTGTCTATTGGTGTTGAAATTTTTTTAAAGAGTGGCCTTTGTTCAAACAGCCACTCTTTAATGTTTCCCTCTATCCACTCCCCTAGAGGAATGTATATTTCGTAATCTGAAGGGGCTAATTTTAAGCTCATTAAAATTAACCTTGACCTTTATTTAATCCAACTATCAAACGTGCTTTGATTAGCTTTTATCCATTCAGTAGCATGTTTCTTAATAGCCTTTTCACTTTTCTCACCCTTGTTCATTTTCAAGTTCTGAGCAGCAATGTCTCCTAGAGGAATTGATGCTTTTTTTAGCATTTTTTCTACTTTTGGATTTGCTTTAAGAAAGTCTACATTTGCAGCTGGTCTTATATCATCAGCACCAAAACCTAAATTAATTTTTGATTTTGTGGCATTGGCAATTTTTGTAGCCTTAGAACCGCTGTAAGGAACTTCAATCCATACTACGTCTTTTCCAAGTTTTAAAGCGCCAACTGTCCAATTAGGTGTCCAAGTATAAAACAAAATTGATTTCCCATTTTTGTATTTTGAAACTGCATCTGCCATTGAAGCCGAGTAGTCTGCTTTTACTGGATTTATAAAGTCACCCAATCCTAGTTCGTCAAAGTGTTTTGAAATAACCTTTTCGCATCCCCAGCCTGGAGGACAAGCAACCATATCTGCTTTTCCATCACCGTTAGAGTCGAACTCCTTGGCGTGTTTTTTGATATCCATGACACTTTTGATGCCAAATTTATCAGCAGATTTTTTGTCGATTAAATAACCTTGAGCTCCACCACCCTTCATTACATAACCAACTGGCTTAACTTTACCTTTCGACTCTGAGATATATCCATCGTGAGTTCCAAACCAACCGTTTACCCATAAGTCAACGTCACCTGCCGTTGCTGCTACATAAAATACTTGGGGTTTCATTACAGTTGGGCCAGAAACTTTATAACCCATTTTTTCGAGAGCCTGCTTATAGATCTCAGCCTGGAAATAACCTGTATCCCAGTCAGCTTTACCCATCTTAATCTCATTAGCCATAGTTCCACTACTAATAGTTAGAACTGCGATTAATGATACTACTAAATGTTTTAAATATTTCATTTTCCCTCCTAAATATAAAAAATTGTAACATGTAAAAGAAGTTAATGTAACCGTAATACAACTAAAAAGTGAGATATGTCCTATATGCGCACCGAGGTGCGCATATTTTCTTATTTGCTAATTTTTTCCTTTAATTTAACCAACTGTCAAAAGTTTTTTGGTTAGATTTAATCCATTCTTCAGCATGTTTTTTTATAGCTTTTTCACTTTTCTCACCCTTGTTCATTTTTAAGTTCTGAGCAGCAATATCAGCTAAAGGTATAGATGCTTTTTTTAAAAACTTTTCTACTTTTGGATTAGCTTTTAAAAAATCAACATTTGCGGCTGGTCTAATATCGTTTACACCAAATCCCATATTAAGTTTTGACTTAGTTGCATTTGGTACACTAACTACTTTTGTTTCACTAAAAGGAGCCTCTATCCAAACAACATCCTCACCTAATTTTAAAGTACCAACTGTCCAATTCGGTGTCCAAGTATAAAATAAAACAGATTTACCATTTTTATATCGTGAAATTATATCTGCCATTGCGGCTGAATAATCAGCTTTTATTGGGTTAATAAATTCTCCCAGACCAAGTTCTTCAAAGTGTCTAGATATAATTTTTTCGCAACCCCATCCTGGATGACAAGCTACCATATCTGCTTTACCATCGCCATTAGAGTCAAACTCTTTAGCGTGGTTTTTTATATCCATTACAGATTTTATATTAAATTTGTCTGCAGTTTTTTTGTCAATTAAATAACCTTGCAAACCACCACTTTTTGCAACGAAACCAACAGGTTTAACCTTACCCATTGCCTCTTTGACATATGAGTCATGGTTTCCAAACCATCCATTTACCCAAAGATCCATATCTCCTGCTGCTGCCGCAACATAAAACACTTGTGGCTTCATAACAGTTGGGCCTGTAACTTTATATCCCATTTTTTCTAGTGCTTTTTTATAAACTTCAGCTTGGAAATAACCTGTGTCCCAATCGGCTTTACCCATTTTTATTTCTTTTGCATTTATTGATAAACTTAATGTTGAAACAAAAACTATAGTTATTAACGCTTTTATTAATTTCATAATTATCCTTCTGTTAAAATTATATTAAATTATAAAAAATTTTAATGAAAAGAGAGTATTGTCGCAGAAATATTTTTAAGGTGTTCTAATCCTTTTTACACTTTTTGCAAATACCAAAAAATTCTAAATTAAATCTTTTGAATTTCATTCCTTTTTTATGATTAAAGCCTGATAAATATTTTGAAAGTTTGGTATCACTGATTTCATCGACCATTTCACAACTTTCACAAATCGAAAATGCTGTTGCTTTTGAAATTTCACAATCTGAACTTCTGCATGCAACAAAAGCATTTTTACTTTCAATTTTATGAATTTTTCCCATTTCAATCAATTTATCTAACGCTCGATAAATTTGTTGAGGTGCATTTATTCCTTTTTTTTGTACGTTGAATAAAATAGAGTAAGCTTTTAAAGGACCCTTTGCTTTTTCAATAATATCTAAAACGATTTGCTGATTTCTAGAAAGTGTTTGTGCTTGTGCCATAATATAATTTACCAATTAAACATTATTTTTTCAATTCGGAATATTTTTTTAACTTAATAAGTGAAAAACAAAAAAGTATTAAAGCTGCAGTTATTATTGATGGACCCGAAGCAGTATTAAATTCTAAAGACGAAAATAATCCGATTAAAATTGATAATAGCCCTCCAATTGTAGATAAAAAAACCATCTGGATGGGATTGTTTGATATGTTTCTTGCAAGAGCAGCAGGAATAATTAGCATTCCAGTTATTAAAAGTAGTCCGACTATTTTAATTGAAATAGCAATTATTGCAGCCATCAAAATTGTAAATATTGCATTATATCTATCAGGCTTCATCCCTTCTGCTTTAGCCAAATCATAATTTATTGTAGATGCGAACAAAGGTTTCCATATAAATTTTAATATGATTAAGATAAATATTCCACTACCCCAAATTAACAGCAAATCGTTTTGATTTACAGCTAATATATCACCAAACAACAATCCCATGACATCAAATCTAATAGTTGTTAAAAATCCAATAATTACAAGTCCTATCGCTAGTGATGAATGTGCTAACAAACCTAATAAAGCATCATTAGGAAGATTTGTTTTAGTTTGAAGTTGAAGAAGGAAAATTGCTAAAACTGCTGATATTAAAAAAACTGAAAATGCAATATTAAGTTCAAAAACTAAAGCCATAGTTACACCCAATAAAGCTGAATGTGCAAGTGTACCTGCAAAAAAAGACAATCTTCTCCATATTACAAAGCACCCCAGTGGACCTGTTATTAAAGCTATTCCAATTCCAGCAATTAGAGCTCTTATAAAAAAATCATCAAGCATATTATTTTCGATCTATTGTTCCATCTTGAGAGTGAGTGTGATCATGTTTGTGTTCGTATAAAGATAAGATATTTGAAGCTCTATCGCCGAACAATTCCTTATATTTGTTATCCTTAATTACTTTTTGAGGTGTGCCAGAACAACAGACATGTCCATTTAAACATATCACGAAATCAGTAGCAGACATAACTACATGTAGATCATGTGAAATTAAAAGTATTCCACATTTCATTTTTTCTGTAATTTTTTTGATTAATTCATATAAAGCAATTTCTCCTTTAAAATCAACGCCTTGCACTGGCTCATCAAGAACTAGTAATTCTGGTTGTTTAGAAATAGCTCTAGCTATCAAAACTCTTTGAAACTCTCCTCCAGATAAATTGCTTAAGCTTTTATCTTTTAAATGTTCAACACCTGTTAAATTTAAAGCGTTATTAATTTGGTCTTGAGTTAAATTTTCTGTTAAAGACATAAAATCAAGTACCCTTATTGGTAAGGTCCAATCTATTGAAATTTTTTGAGGAACATATCCAATTTTATCAGTGTATGTTTTAACTTTGCCATCTATGTTTTTATATATTCCTAAAGCAATTTTTGCAGTTGTTGATTTACCAGATCCATTAGGGCCAATCAAAGTAACTATTTCACTTTGTTTAACTTCAAACGAAACTCCTTTTACCAAAGATTTGTCATTAATAGAAAAGCCGACATTTTCAACCTTTAGTAGAACTTTATTTTTATTTTCCATAATAAAAAATCCTTGACCTCAAATATGTTATATTATAACAAACGTTATATTATAACACTATGATAAACAAATTTATAAGGCTTACAATTACTTTATTTTTTACATTAACTCTAAGTTTTTCTGCTTATGCAGATATAAAAGTTGTAACCTCTATTAAACCTATACATTCATTAGCTAGTTATTTGATGGATGGAGTGGGTAAACCAGATTTGATTGTAGATGGATATAATTCCCCACATGGATTTGCATTAAAACCATCACACGCTAAAATGTTGCAAAATGCTAACCTAGTATTTTGGGTCGGCGAAGACTTAGAAACTTTTTTAGAAAAACCATTAAAATCAATAGCAAAAAAAGCTGAAAAAATAGAATTAATGGAAATTAAGGGATTAAATAAGTTAGAATTTAGAGAGAGAAATATATTTGAAGGTCATGATGATCATGGGCATGGTCATAAAAAAGATAAACATGATGACCATAAAGAAGCTAAACATGATGATCATAAAGAACACGGTCATAAAGAAGCTAAACATGATGATCAT
>JPUP01000051.1 GCA_001321855.1 SAR11 cluster bacterium PRT-SC02 | reverse complement strand
ATACAAAACGTTAGAGTCTATTAATTTTAATATAGATGAAATAAATTCGTTTTATTTTTTTAAAATTGGAAGATGGGATATAAAATTAAATAGTGGAGTTTTGATAAGATTACCTCAAAATAAATATAGGGAAAGTTTAGAAAATTTTATCAAAGTTAATTCAGAGATCAAAAATAATTATAAAATATTTGATTATAGAATTGAGAATCAATTAATATTAAATTAAATGATATAAAGTATAAAAAAAAGTTTATTCATAGAAATTACTAATTCAAATGTTACTTTTTTAGCAATCGACCTAGATGATGATTTAAATATAAATGAAAATTTCTTTAAAAGCGTTGAATTTAAAAATTTTAAAAATGGAAAAATTAATGACTACGAAGTTTGTAAGAAATTTATAATTGATCAGATAACAGATATAGAAAAAAAGACAGATTTAACTTTTAATGAAATTAATCTTTCTACAGATTTTGAAAATTATGAAAGTTTGAATATCTCTGGCTTCAAAAAACTTTCAGGCTCCCAGATATCTAAATCCGATATTTCTTTAATTCTAAATAGAATTAAAAACATTATCTTTGAAGCAGACAATTCAAAATCTATAATTCATATTTTTAATTCAAATTTTTTTCTAGATAACGAAAAGTGCGAAAATTTACCTATTGGTCTTTATGGAGATTTTTACCACCATCATCTTTCTGTATTTTTAGTTAATAAAAATAATATTAAAAACTTTCAAAAATTATTTGGAGAATGTAATCTTAATCTTAATAGAGTTATTATAAAAAGCTTTGTTGATGGTGTAAAAGTTATTGAAAATCAAAATACTAAAACGTTCTTTAAAATTGATTTAAATGACAATCAAATAAAAATTTCATTATTTGATGACTCTTCATTAATTTATTTTGAACATTTTAATTTTGGTTTAAATTTTATATACAAAGATCTCTCAAAAGTTTGCTCTTTAAATGAGCGGAGTGTTAAAAAAATTTTATCAGACATAAGTTTTGATGATGATAATTTATTGAATAACTTCTTAAATAAAGATTTTTTTATTAACGAGAAATATAGAAAATTAAGCCTAATGCATATAAAAAATATTATTGAAGCAAGAATAGAGGAAATGATAGATATTTCTTTTAATAATAATATAAATATCTTTGACTTTAAAAAGTCTAATAGAAAAATTTTTCTAAATATTGGAAACAAAGATATTTTGAAAAATTTAGCTAAAACAATTACTTCCAAAATTAATTTAAACTCAAGAGTGCAAATATTAAATAAAGCCCAAGATGAGCATAATGATATCAGCTTAATTAATGCTGCTGAAATTATTGTTAAGGGATGGGATAAAGAGGCTTTACCCATGATTCAACCCAAAAAATCAATTATTTCCAGATTTTTTTCGAGTTTATTTAATTAAATGAAAAACTGTTTTTTTTTGTAATATTAGTTGTCTATAAAAGAGCAATTCATTTCTGTATAAAAATCTGATGATAAACAAGCATCAACACACACTTTGCAAAGAAGTAAATTTTGAGGGAGTTGGACTTCATTCTGGCCAAATTTCTAAAGTAAGATTATTACCTGCTGAAGAAGATAAAGGAATTATATTTAAAAGAACTGACTTAAAAGAAAAAAATATTATCAAAGCTTGCTATAAGAATGTTTCATCAACAAACCTATGTACCACTATTAGAAACCAAAATGATAATGAAGTTCAAACTGTTGAACATTTAATTGCAGCATTCTATCTTACTGGACTTGATAATGTAATTGTTGAGATTGATAATGTAGAAGTGCCGATAATGGACGGATCTTCAAAAGAATTTATTTCAATTATAAATAAAGTTGGATTAAAAAAACAAAATTCTCAAAGAAAATTTTTAAAAATTAATGAAAAAATAAATTATACTTCAGGTGAAAAATCAATTTCTATAAGCCCTAACGATAAATATTTAGAAATTAATTATGAATTAAATTATACTAATAAAGTTATTGGCAAACAAAAAAATGAAGTAATTTTAGACAGTGACAATCTTGAACATATTTATAATTCTAGAACTTTCTGTTTGTATGAAGATGTTGAGAAAATCAAAAAACAAGGTTTAGCTAAAGGTGGTTCATTAGACAATGCAATAGTTGTCGATAAAGATAAGGTGATAAATTCAGAGGGATTAAGAAACGAAAAAGAGTTTGTGAACCATAAAATTCTTGACCTTATAGGCGACCTATTTCTTTCGGGGTACAGAATTCTTGGAAAAGTAGTTTGTGTGCAGGGCGGCCACCAGCTAAATAATAATTTTGTAAAAAAGATTTTAACTGAAAATAATCAAATAAATAAAAAAGACTATACTAAGATTAAAGAATTTAATAAAAAATACATCATTCAAAACAGAAAACTTGCGATAAACGCTTAATCCGAATTTTACCTAAGTAAAAATATTTGATATTAAGTATTATGTTTCAAAGAATACTTATAGTTTTTATTTCTGCAATACTTTTGATTTCTTGTGGAGGAAAAAAAGAAGCTAAAGTTGAAACTCAAATAAGATATGATGAAGTT
>JPUP01000050.1 GCA_001321855.1 SAR11 cluster bacterium PRT-SC02 | reverse complement strand
AAATGATTGATATACAAATACTCCTGTTATGATCCAAGGCATTGCTAACATATTTAAAGAAATTATATAAAATCTAAAATCTTTTATTACTTCCACTCTTTTCCATTGCTTCACATCAAATTTCTGTTCGCTAGTTGCCTCATTACTTTCTATTGACGAAAAAGTGACTTCTTTAATAGTATTTAAAATTACTAGTGGTAAAAATATAATAGTTATAAGAGAGATAAATTGCCAAACCGTACGCCAAGAAAAAAGTGATATTAAAAATACAATTAATATAGGTAATATAAATTCCGCTGAAGATAAGCCAAGCCAAATTGCACTTAAGGATTTACCTCTGCTTTTAGAGAAAAACCTTGATACTGCAGTAGTTGCTGTATGTGACATTAACCCTTGACCAGAAAACCTCATAAAAAAAATTGCGATCATCAATAAATAAACATTAGAAATTAATGAAAAAAAGAAAGTAGAAAAAAATAGAAGAAAAATTACAACAAATGAATAATTAATGAGTTTAAATTCATCAATTTTCTTTCCAAACCAAATTAATACTAAACTAGATATAATTGTCGCTGAAGCATATATAGAGCCAAATTGTCCATGTGTTATATTTAGCTCATTTCTAATACTAGTATTAAATAAACCTAAAAAAAAACTCTGTCCAAAACTAGAAAAAAATGTAAATATAAAGCCAAATAAAATAATTTTTTTATTTAAAATAAGATTGTTCATTTATGTCATGTAAAGTAGCATTTATTGGTTTAGGTGTAATGGGATATCCCATGGCTGGATATATATCAAAAGCTGGTCATAATGTAACTGTTTATAATCGTACAAAATCAAAAGCGGAAAAATGGACAAAAAACTATAAGGGAAATATTGCAGATACTCCCATGGAAGCAGCAAAAGATTGTGATTTTATTTTCACATGTGTTGGAAATGATAATGACTTAAGAGAGGTAACATTAGGTGAAAAAGGTTTATTTAAGTCTGCAAAAAAAAATTCAATATATATTGATAATACAACTGCATCCGCAAATATCGCCAGAGAGTTATATAAAGAGGCAAAATCAAAAGGTTTCGATTTTTTAGATGCACCTATTTCAGGTGGTCAAGCTGGTGCAGAAGGTGGAATATTAACTGTAATGGTAGGAGGAGACGAAGCTCCTTTTAAAAAAGCTGAGCCGGTAATTGATTGTTATAGTAAAAAAATAAAACTTCTTGGACCATCAGGAAGTGGTCAATTAACTAAAATGGTAAATCAAATTTGTATAGCTGGATTAGTTCAAGGCTTGTCAGAAGCTATAAATTTTGGAATGAATGCCGGATTAAATATGCATGACGTGATTGAGGTAATTTCAAAAGGTGCTGCACAATCATGGCAAATGGAAAATAGACACAAAACGATGATTGAAGATAAATTTGATTATGGTTTTGCAGTTGATTGG
>JPUP01000049.1 GCA_001321855.1 SAR11 cluster bacterium PRT-SC02 | reverse complement strand
GCATTTATAATTAGCCCGTTACGTCGGAACCATCTCGAACGAAAGAATAACTTTTTTACCTTTAGCTGATACATGGACTGCTCCTACTCTATAGTCTAAAAATGCAGCATGGGTAAGTGGCACCCAGTTTTTTACAGTATCAAGCATTGTTTCAGCATAAACTCTAATCTCATATTGAGCATGACTATCAGCTCTTAAAAAAAGAAAATTTAAAAGATTTAATAAGTCAGTTTTCCAATACCATTGTGTATAAGAATTTAAAGTTAAATTCATTCTCGCAAGTTCTCTAGCTAAACCAGCTTTGTTCTCATCAATTGTGGTTCCATCATATCTTTCGTTAAGCATTTTTTCGTAATTGTCATAAGTTCTTGTAGCAACCTCTTTTAAAATTTTTAAGACTTCGTCTGCTTGTTCTCCTGTGATTAAATCTCCTCTACCTTGTCTATTAGATGTTGATTGAGCTGAAAGTTGGTTTTTTGCTGGAATATAAAACTCTTTATCTAATATTGAATACCTTGCGGAGTACTCATTAACATTTGCTGTTCTATGTCTAATCCACTGACGAGCTATGAATATTGGAAGCTTAACATGATATTTAATTTCACACATTTCAAATGGTGTTGAGTGCCAATGTCTCATTAAATATTTAATCAAACCCTCATCTGTTGAAACTTTTTTGGTTCCCTTTCCATAAGATACTCTCGCTGACTGAACAATGGAGCTGTCATCACCCATATAATCTACCACTCTCACAAATCCATGATCTAAAACTGGTAATGCTTCATATAAAAT
>JPUP01000048.1 GCA_001321855.1 SAR11 cluster bacterium PRT-SC02 | reverse complement strand
AGTACATTTAGACCAAATATCAACTACTTTGTTGTACTTTTCTCCTCTTGTGATCAATCCGTCAGAATATTGCTTTTCGTATTCTTCTATTTGTTTTTTTGTTTCATTTATTAAATTTTCTTTTGTTTTTGGTATTATCAAATCATCTTTTCCAAAAGAAATTCCTGCTTTGAAAGCATGTTTGAAACCTAAAGTTTTAATTCTATCACAAAATATTACTGTCTCTTTTTGACCACAAAATCTAAAGATTGTGTCAATTACCTCTGAAATATTTTTCTTTGTCAAAGTTCTATCTATCAAAGAAAATTTAATATTGAAATTTTTAGGTAAAAGACTTGCTAATAAAAATCTACCAGCTGTACTTTTATATTTTTCCTTTATCTCTTTTCCTGTTTCATCCAAAGTCGTAAATGTAGAAATGATTTTGGAATGCAAACTAATTGATCTATTTTCGATAGCTTGCTCAATTTCTTCTATGTCAGAAAAAATACCCTTAAATTTTTTATCTTCTTTCTCTTTGTTTGTGTCTTGAGATAAATAGTATATCCCTAAAACTATATCTTGACTTGGTACAATAATAGGTTTGCCGTTAGACGGACTTAAAATATTATTTGTTGACATCATTAATACTCGTGCTTCTAGTTGTGCCTCTAGGCTGAGAGGAATATGAACTGCCATTTGATCACCATCAAAATCAGCATTGAAAGCTGCACATACCAATGGATGAAGTTCTATTGCATTACCTTCGATTAGTTTTGCTTCGAATGCTTGCACACCTAATCTGTGTAGTGTTGGAGCTCTATTAAGTAAAATTGGATGTTCTCTGATTATGTGCTCAAGAGCATCCCAAACTTCACTTTTTTCTTTTTCTACTAATCTTTTCGCTTGTTTAATTGTTGTAGCTAACCCTAATTTATCTAATCTTGCATACAAAAAAGGTTTAAACAACTCTAATGCCATTTTTTTTGGTAATCCGCATTGATGAAGTTTTAGTTCGGGTCCTACAACAATTACTGATCTACCAGAATAATCTACTCTTTTTCCTAACAAGTTTTGTCTAAAACGACCTTGTTTGCCTTTCAACATTTCTGCTAAAGATTTCAAAGGTCTTTTACCCGTACCCGTAATAACTCTGCCTCTTCTTCCATTGTCAAATAGCGCATCTACTGACTCTTGAAGCATTCTTTTTTCATTTCTTACAATTATATCTGGTGCTTTTAGATCTAGAAGTCTTTTAAGTCTGTTGTTTCTGTTAATTACTCTTCTATATAAATCATTTAAATCAGAAGTGGCAAACCTTCCACCATCTAAAGGAACTAGGGGACGTAATTCTGGAGGAATTACTGGAACAGTTGTTAAAATCATCCATTCAGGTTTATTGCCCGAATTGATAAAGGACTCTATTAATTTTAATCTTTTGACTGTTCTTTCCTCAGCTACTTTGGATTTAATCTCTTTTAATGACTCTCTTAATTTTTTTTGCTCATTTTTTAAATCTAGACTTAATAAAATTTCTCTAACTGCTTCTGCGCCTATACCAGCCGTAAAAGCATCTTCTCCAAATTCATCTTGTGCTTTTACTAATTCTTCTTCAGTTAAAAGTTGACCTTTTTTTAATTTGGTAAGGCCAGGTTCTACGACAATAAAATTTTCAAAATATAAAACTTTTTCAACATCTTTAAGTTTCATATCAATTGCAAGTGATATTCTACTTGGTAATGATTTTAAAAACCAGATATGAGCAACTGGACAAGCTAAATCAATATGACCCATTCTCTCTCTTCGGACATTAGATTTTGTTACTTCCACACCACATTTTTCACAAATTATTCCTCTAAATTTCATTCGTTTATATTTTCCACATAAACACTCATAATCTTTTACTGGGCCAAAAATTCTTGAACAGAACAATCCATCTTTTTCAGGTCTAAAAGTACGATAATTTATAGTCTCTGGCTTTTTAATTTCACCAAAAGACCATGATTTAATTTTTTCTGGACTTGCCAATGTTATTTTAATATTGCTAAAATTATTTTCTTTGGCTAATTTATTGTCAAAAATTTCTTTTGAGATATTTTTTTCCATATTTAGTTCAATTCTATGTTTAATCCTAAAGCCCTTATTTCTTTAACTAGGACGTTGAATGACTCTGGAACACCAGACTCAAAATTATTGTCTCCTTTTACTATTGTCTCGTAAACTTTAGTTCTACCAGCGACATCATCTGATTTAACAGTTAAAATTTCCTGCAAAGTGTAGGAGGCTCCGTAAGCTTCTAAAGCCCAAACTTCCATTTCACCAAATCTTTGAC
>JPUP01000047.1 GCA_001321855.1 SAR11 cluster bacterium PRT-SC02 | reverse complement strand
ATAATGTCACATAAACATCTTCTTTTGTTATACCCTTAATTAATTTTGTTTTTCCCAGCCATGTTTTAATTTCAAAAGTTGTGTCATTAGCTTTTGAAATTTCGAAAGTATCGGTATTTCTATAGCCCCAATTTAATAATTTCAAAGATGTTGATGTTCTTTTTTGTTTAGTATCAAGTCCACTAATTACAGATATTAAACGTCTTGTTTCTTTTTGCATACTACTTGCCAATGAATATTTTTCGACAGCCAAATATCCAGTTTTAATTCCATCTACGCCTATATTTTTATACAAAAGTCTGTTCCGGTTTGACTGTGTTATTGGGTCACCTCCGGTTCTATCCCAAGTAAAACTTCTCTCTTCAAAAAGTTTATAATAGTTTGGATAATTTTTTATTAAATATTTTGACATCAAAGCAATATCTCTGGCGGTAGAATAATTGTCTGGATGATTAATTCCCGAAGAATTTGCAAAATTAGTATTTTCCATTCCAATTTCTCCTGCTTTTTCATTCATCATGTAGACAAAGTTTTCTTCTGTTCCTGCAATACCCTCAGCTAACGCAATGCAAGAGTCATTTCCTGAAACAATGATTATTCCTTTTAAAAGATCCTCAACAGAAACTTCGTCATTTACCATTATAAATTGTGATGAATAACCACTTTGTGACATTCTCCATGCATTTTTCGAAATAACAAATTTGTCATCCATAGATATTTCATTTTTTTTTAAAAGATCAAAGGCTATTATTGAAGTCATTATTTTGGTCATTGAAGCGGGATATATTTTCAAATCTGCTTCATATTCATAAAGTATTTTGTCAGAATTATAATCTACGAGAATTGCAGTTTTAGCATTAATATCTGGTGCAGAATTTACAAAATTGAATTTAAAAAAAAGGACTATAAAAAGTATAATAATTTTAATCATTTAATTTTATATCAAGTTGCTCGAATCCAAACTTTTTCAATTGAATGTAATCATTTTTCATCAAATTGATAGATGTATATGGACCAGATGTTAACTCATTTTGGTTTTTTTTCTTACTTTTTATTTTGATAATATTGTTATCTGACAACTCTAAATCCTTAATAATTTTAGATTTAAGTGCTTTTGCAGTATTCAGAGAGTAAAAAGTTCCAATATTTATGAAAAAACTCTTTTTTTTATTTAAATTTTTAGTTTTAAACTTATTCTTTGAGATGTTTGAAATCGCAACTTTTTGCACAGGAGCTTTTTTGTCTACTGTTTTTTCTTCAATATATGTTTTGGCTTTTTTAGCTTTAAAAGATTTATTTTTTTTTATTTCAATTACCTCTACATAAGGTATGTTTTTATTTAATCCTAATTCGAAAGCAACTGGTTCAGTGATTAAAATATTATAAAATTCTGGATAATCAGCATTTTTGGAGTTTTTAAGAATAATATTCTTTTTATTATGTGGATTTATTATTTTTAACAATACTCCCCTTTTTACATAATTAGAACTTATTTGCATTGTTGTATTATCAAATTTTTTTGAAACATTTTTATTTATAAAATCATCGTTTGTATAAATATATGCAAAGCCATGGGAGTTATGTGATGTTTTTTTTAAACTATAATTAGTATTTGTGTTTGCACATGAGTAAATTAAAATAAGAGCTAAAAAAAGTTTAAATTTCATTTTTAATTTTATCTTTTAATGTACAAACAGCAAGAGCAAATCTAAGCGATCTGTTCCATTTAAGAATTTGCTCATAATTATTAAATACTATATAAGCTGGATAATATTTATCTGAATTTGATATAATATCTTTATCTGGTGTTATAATACCTATTAATTCATTATCATTAATAATATGATTAGGTTCCTCTTTTAAATATTGTTTGAAAAATTTATATTTTTTTTTATTTTTAATTTTTTTTGCAGAACTATTTAAATATTTAATAGGAATATTTTCTTTTAATTTAATCTTATAAAAACAAGGTTTATTTTTTTTCCAACCTATTTTACTCATATAGTTAGCGGCTGAAGCAAATGAATCTTTGATTTGCTTTAATTCAATATTATTATTTTGATCATAATCTATTGCATAATTTTTTATTGTAGATGGCATAAATTGAAAATTTCCAAATGCCCCAGCCCAAGATCCAAAAAGAATTTCTTTTGAAATTATCTTTTGATCTAAAAGTTTCAATAATATGATTAATTCGTTAGTAAAAAAAGCACTTCTTCTTTGATCAAAACTTAAAGTTGCTAGAGACGAGATAATATCCATCTTACCTAAGTACTTACCAAAATTAGTTTCGATACCCATCAATGCTAATAAAAGTTCTTTTTCAACAAGAAAATTTTTTTCAACCTCATTAATAAGATCTTTTTCATTTTTATATAAAATAAGACCTTTTTTAACTTTAAGTGAATTTGATCTTTTTTTTATATAAGTAAAAGTGTCCTCATAAAACTCAGGTTGGTAACGATCATATTCAATCACTTTGGGTAAAAATCTGGCATCTTTCATTATTTCGTCAAAAGTTTCATTAGATACACCCTTCTTAGTTGCAACTGATTTAAAATTAATTACCCATTTTTGAAAGTCATCGTTCTGATTAGCATAGGTCTGGTTTGGCAAAGAAAATATTACCAAAAATAAAAGTATTGAAATAAAATTAAACATTTTTATTTTTATCATAAATTATATGTTTTTAGAATTATAAAGAAATTAACCAATAATTTAATAAAATGCTTATAATATTTTCAGAATTTAAAATGATTTGTTAATAAATCATATCTAGTTGATCCATGAAAAGTTCCATTTATAGAACATGTATTGCAAGCCTTATTGCTTCTAACCTCATTTGAGAGTCTTTTTTAAAATAGTTTAATTTATATTTAATAACTTAATTTTGATTGAAATTATTTTCAAAAATTCATATAAAACCTTACCTGGGAGAGGTGGCTGAGCGGTTGAAAGCACTGGTCTTGAAAACCAGCAACGGGGCAACTCGTTCGTGGGTTCGAATCCCACCCTCTCCGCCATCACAATTTAAAATTTTTGAATAAATTTAATATTTTTTCTGATTTAAAATCTGACTCAATTTTTCCAGTTAAATAAAATTTATATATAATTTCATCCTCTAGTTTCAAAAAATTATATAATTCGATCAAATCTTTATTATTTAAATTTTGAACGTACTTATTAACAAATTTGCCTAATAGTATGTCCATTTCTTTAGTGCCTCTATAATTAGCTGTGTAAATTATCTTATTTATTAAAGAATTATTATTAATCATAAAAAAAAATATATTATATATAATTACATGGAAAATATTGAAAATAAAATTAATTTATTTGAGTCAATAAATTCAATCAAAGGAGTCGGAAGTAAAATTTCAAAATATCTCAATAACAAAAAGATAGATAAAATCAAAGATCTTCTTCTTGATT
The DNA here is from genome assembly GCA_001321855.1 of SAR11 cluster bacterium PRT-SC02. Lineage (GTDB taxonomy): Bacteria > Pseudomonadota > Alphaproteobacteria > Pelagibacterales > Pelagibacteraceae > Pelagilacustribacter. The sequence goes on along the minus strand of JPUP01000047.1, from coordinate 969 downwards.
TTCCTTATTCACAAACGGATAGAAGTAATTTAATTGAAACCAATGAACTAGAGATGGGTAAAATTGCAACTATTAGACTAAAGGTATTAAAATACAATTTCCCAAGAATTAAAAATTTACCTAATAAAATAATATGCGAAGATGCTAAAGGAAAAATTGAAATTGTGTACTTCAATTCAAAAGAACCTTATTTAAAGAAAATTTATCCATTAAATAGTAATGTAGTTGTAAGTGGAAAAGTAAATTATTATAAAAATAAATATCAAATAACAAATCCTGAATATGTTACTAAAGATGAGAATATCCATGAAATTAAAAGATTGATTCCGAAATATGCTTTAACAGAAGGTTTAACAGAAAAAAAATATAGAAAAATTATAGAAAATGTTCTTAATGCAATACCTGATTTATGTGAATGGCATGATGATGATTTATTTAAAAAATTAAATTTACCAAGTTGGAAAGATTCAATTATAAGTTTACATAATCCTAAAATTAAGAAAGATTTAAACTCTATCTATTATAAAAGATTGGCCTTTGATGAAATATTCACAAATCTGTTAATACATTCATATAATAGAGAGAAAATTAAGAAAATTAAAAAAAAACAAAAGAAAATTATAAATTATAATTTAGATTTTAAGAGTAAAATTGGTTTTGAACTTACTAAAAATCAGAAAATTATTATAACAGAAATTCACAATGACTTAATGTCAGAAAAAAAAATGTTTAGAATTCTTCAAGGAGATGTTGGGTCAGGTAAAACAATTATAAGTTTTATAACAGCACTAAATGTTATTAAATCTGGATATCAATGCGCTTTAATGGCGCCAACTGAAATTTTAGCTAAACAACATTTTAATTCTTTTAAAAAATTATTTGGCTATTTAAATTTCAATGTTAAGATTTTGACAGGAAAAACAAAATTAATTAAGGGTATAACAAAAGAAGATGTTTATGTGACATTAT
>JPUP01000046.1 GCA_001321855.1 SAR11 cluster bacterium PRT-SC02 | reverse complement strand
AGAAAGAAAGAATTACGAGTCAATTAAACAAAACGTGAATATTTCAAGAAGTGAATATCTGCCAAGTCTTACAATTACTGGCACACAGAGCAGCACAGAGTCTTTTAACAGAACAGATAATTCTGGGTCAAAATTAAACGATATAAATTTGAATACAGAAACAAAATCAATTTCGATCGACCAAAAAATATTTCAAGGCTTTAAAGGATACAACAATCTTAAAAAGTCACAAATAGAAGTGGAAAAAGCATCTTTTGAATTAAAAAAAGCAGAACAAGAAATATTATTAAACTCCCTCTCTGCTTTTTACGATCTTATTTTTAAAGTAAAAAGCAAAAACTTTAATCTTGCTAACGTTGATTTATTTGAAAGACAAGTAGAATCAGATAAAGCAAGATTACAAAAAGGTGAAATTACTTTATCAGATTTGGCTCAGTCAGAGTCATCACTTGCAGGAGCTAACGCTAAACTGATAACAGCTGAGACTGATTTAATTAATTCAAAAACAATTTTTCAAAAAATAACCAGAGTTTCTCCCCCAGATGATTTGACGGTAATTGATAACATTAATCTAAAACTCCCAAAAAGTTTGCCAGAGGCATTAATTACATCTAAAAGAAGTAATCCAACCTTATTAATTTCTAAAATGGACTCTTTAATAGCTGAAAAAGACTTTAATATAGAAAAAGCAAAGCTGGCACCATCTGCAAGTATTAACTACACAAAATCAGAAAATCAGGAGTTTAGCTCCTCTGTTGATGAGATTGATGAGGAAACTTTAAAAGCAACGATAAAATGGCCGATAATTCAAGGGGGCAAAAACTATTCAAGTGTTAAACAATCAAAACTTATTAAGCAAAAAAAACAGCTACTTTTTAAAGAGGTTCAAAACCAAGTAAATTCAAATACAACAAATGCTTGGTCTAATTATCAATCTTCAAAAAGCGTTTTATCTGCAACGCAAGCTCAGTTAAAAGCTGCTGAAATAGCTAATGAAGGTATCACTTTAGAATATGATTCAAGCAATACAAGATCAACGCTTGAGTTAATTCAGTCAAGAAGCCTTCTTTTAAATGCAAGAATTTCGAACGCTAAAGCAGAGAGAGATTTCATTATTTCTTAATTCAACCTTTTAGATC
>JPUP01000045.1 GCA_001321855.1 SAR11 cluster bacterium PRT-SC02 | reverse complement strand
CTACAATACTGTCGCTTTTTCTGTGATAATTGGGATGTTTATTGAATCTAAAAAATTAATTTTTTTCATTTAAAATTCTCTCTTGTAATTTTTTAATTGATGATGTGGTTAAAATTAAATTCTGATATTTAAAAATATCATAAACATTTGTGCCCACATTATTTATCACTTTTATATTTTTAATATTTTTTGCTGATCTATTTATGTTTTTGAAAGTATTTGGGTCAGAAATTATTATTGAGTTTTCTAAATTGTTTTTAACTAAAAAATTGTTAAACTCTTTTGTTTTTTTTATTTCCTTTGTGATATCTTCAATAATATGTAGTTTTTTATCAATTTGTTTTTTAGATAAGGTTTGTATTAATGCTAATCTTCTCATTTTTTTATTAATTTTTTTTACTTTATAAACTGCACCTTTAGGACCATGTGCTATACCACCTCCAACAAATAATGGAGCTTTAATACTAGCATGCCTAGCGCCTCCACTGCCTTTTTGAGGAACTATTTTTCTAGTTGACCCTTTTACTTCGTTTCTTTGTTTTGTTTTAGCAGTTCTAGGTTTTGCATGATTTAACTGCCAATCAATAACATTTTTTATCAATTTATAATTTATTTTAGAGGAAAAAATTTTATCTGATACATCAATTGTATCATTAGATTTGCCAGAAATTTTTAGCAGTTTAATTTTCATTTATTTTTTCTTTCCTTTTTCTTTTTCGCTTTTTTTAATTTTTTCATTGTATTTTTCCTCTATGGTCTTTCTTCTAACATCTTTTACTGACTCTCTTAAATAAACAGTTGAGTTTTTTCCACCAGGTATTGATCCTTTAATATATATTAAATTATTCTCTGGATCTGTTTTGATGATTTCTAAATTTAGCATTGTTCTTACTTTGTCTCCCATGTGACCAGCCATTTTTTTTCCTTTAAAAACTCTTCCAGGATCTTGATTTTGACCGGTAGATCCATGTGATCGATGTGATACAGAAACTCCATGTGAGGCTCTTAATCCTCCAAAATTCCAACGCTTCATAACGCCTGCAAAACCTTTTCCAATAGTTTTTGATTTAACATCAATAAATTTTTTATCTTTTAATATTTCTAATCCCAATTCGTTTCCTTCTTTAAAAGTTTCTAAAGAGTTTACTCTAAATTCCTTTAAGATTTTTTTTGGTTCAGTCTTCTTTTTTGCAAAATATCCTTTCATTTGTTTAGTCAATTTAGAATTTTTTATTTTATAAAAACCGACCTTGATTGCGTTGTATCCTCTTTTTTCTTTATTAATAATATCTAGAACTCTACCCTTTTCTATCTTTATTACTGTTACAGGCACAGATTGACCTGTTTTTAAAAACTCTCTAGTCATTCCAAGCTTTGTTCCTATTAATCCTAAATTCATAATTATATCTTTATTTCAATATCTACCCCTGAAGCCAAATCTAATTTCATCAAAGCTTCGACTGTTTGAGGTGTTGGTTCAATTATATCAATAAGTCTTTTGTGTGTTCTAGACTCAAATTGTTCTCTACTTTTTTTATCAATGTGAGGCGACCTTAAAACAGTAAATCTCTCAACTCTTGTCGGAAGTGGAATAGGTCCTTTAACTTGAGCGCCTGTTCTTTTGGCTGTGTTTACGATTTCTTCTGTAGATAAATCTAAGATTTTATTATCGTAAGCACGTAAATGAATTCTAATATTTTGGTTTTCCATAAGTTAAGCTAATTTTTTTGTTACCTCGTCTTGAACATTCTGCGGAACTTTATCATAATGGCTAAATTGCATTGTGTATTGAGCTCTGCCTTGAGTAGAAGATCTTAAGTTATTTATATAGCCAAACATGTTAGCCAAAGGCACGGTGGCAGATATAGCTGTTGCATTTCCTCTAGGCTCAGTAGCCCCAACTTGTCCTCTTCTACTATTTAAATCTCCAATAACATCACCCATAAATTCTTCTGGTGTGACTACCTCTACTTTCATAATTGGTTCCAAAAGCTTAAGGGTGGCTTTTTGACATGCTTCTTTAAAACATGTTCTGCTTGCTATCTCGAAAGCTAGTACGCTTGAGTCAACATCATGGTGTAAACCGTCAAGTATTTTTACTTTATAATCAATTATTGGAAATCCTGCTAAAATTCCATTTTCAGCAACACTTTCAATTCCTTTTTCTACTCCAGGAATAAACTCCTTTGGTATAGCACCTCCTTTAATCATGTTTTCTACTTCTCTTCCTTTTCCAGCGTCAAGCGG
>JPUP01000044.1 GCA_001321855.1 SAR11 cluster bacterium PRT-SC02 | reverse complement strand
ATTTAACAATACTTTTAATTGAATTATCTTTTTTATTCACAAATCTTGCAAAATCGCCTTTGAAAAAAATCTCATTTTTATTTTTATATGACCTATTAATTTTAATTTGATCATGTAAATCTATTAAAATTGAATTCGACTGTATATCGTGAAGACCCGAAGACATTTTTTTGAGAACTCTTAAAGAGAGATTAATTTTCGAGTAGGACCTTAGTTTCATAAGCTTTGTGTTTTATAAACCAAAAATTAATTTCTTATTTAATTTATCTTTAAAATCTTTTTCTATGTTGTTTAAATTTAGAACATATGTCCAATAATATCTTGCTTGAAGTTTTTTGCCATTCTTCCACAGCGAGTCTCCATAATGATCATTAACTATTGGATCTGATGGCATGAGTTTTACTGCACGCTGAAGATATTTTTCTGCATCTGTATACCTCTGTAATTTATAATAAGCCCAACCAAGGGAGTCGGTTATATAACCATCGTTCTTTTTTAAATCATTTGCTTTTTTTAACATATTTAATGCTTTTTCAATGTTTATCCCCTTCTCAATCCATGAGTAAGCAAGGTAGTTAATAACATAGGCTTGCTCTGAGTCAAAATTCAAAGAGTCTAAAAAATCCTTTTCAGCTTTTTTCCATTGGTTTGTTCTCTCGAAAGCTATACCCCTACCATCTTTTGCTTTGGGATAAAGTTTGTGGTTGTTGTCTATTAAATCTAAAACTTTAGTGTAATAATAAATTGACTCCTGATATTTTTCCTTATTTTTTAAAAAACTTGCAAAATCATATAGTTGATAAACAGTCGGATTTTTAATTTTTTTAAATTTTTTATTTAGAAAAGTTATGCTTAATTTTTCCTTTTCTTCGGCTTCTAATATTAAGGCAATTTGTTTTGCGGCATACCATTCATAAGCTTCTCCATAAGATAATATTTTATCAAATTTGATTTTTGCTGCTGGTAATTTTTCAGACATGTACAAATTTTCAGCTACGAGGGTGTTGTAAGAAATAAAATTTGGATTTAAAAACTTTGCAAGATTTAAATAAAAATTTGAATAATTATAGAAAAATTGAGAAGAGAGAGCGTTAGAAACAACATAGAATATTTCAGCTACGATATTTGTTGAGTCTGTGCAGTTGAATCCATTGCTCAACGGCTCCTCATTTTCAAGGTCAAATTTCATTTGATTTAATAAAAGGTTATTCGGAGTTTCATTTAACGATTTATTGATTAAATCTGTTGCTTTATTATTTTTTTTTAATTTATAAAAATAATTGGCGAGAAAATAATTATATCTTGAAAAATTATTTTCATTTTTAAAAAGTAAATCTTCAAAAACTTTTGGTGTATCGGGTCTGTCATAAAAACAGTATAAAAAAACCTTTTCAATCAATTTAATATTATCAAAACTTTTTCTGGCAAATTTAAATTCTTGCTGGGCTTCTTTAAAAGAAATATTATTTAGCTTTACCCATCTTAAAATCGAGTTAATTAAATAATCTTGGACTGGGTCCAGGATAAAATCTGACTTTATCTTTTTTAAATAACTTTGAGTTAACTCAAGTTTTTGGTTTTTAAGATAGTATATGCTTATGATAAAATTACTTTCAAAATTGTCCAAATTTTGTTTTTCCAACTTTTTGGAATATCTATAAGCCTCATTAATTTTATTAAGATTAACTAAGGAATTAATATATACTTTAGAATATTGTGGATGATTTTTTCCTAAACCCTCGATCTTTTTGAAAAATTTATAAGAATTCGCGTACTCGTTGTCGTTGAGCGATATAACACCTGAAAAATAATTAGATATGTCTTTGGTAGATAAGTTTTTGTTAAAATTGCTGGCATTTATATTTGAAAAAAATAACAAACATATTAATAATTGAATTAATAAATTTATAAATAATTTAAATTGTTTCATATCATTATGAAAAAAATAAATACCAAATTAATCAAGTTAATTAAATACTATACTTTAATTAATCACAATTTAATTTTCGATAAAAATGCTATAAATCGATACGATAAAACCTTAAATGAAACTAACTCGGATAAAATTTCAAATTTAGACACTTTAAAAAAATCGATATTAAATTTAAAAAATTGTAATTTAAAAAAAAAAGCAAAAAATCTAGTCTTCTCTGACGGAAACCCAAGCTCTAAAGTAATGATAGTTGGAGAAGGACCGGGTGCAAATGAAGACATTGAAGGGTTACCTTTTGTGGGAAGAGCTGGTCAACTTTTAGACAAAATGCTTCAAGCAATAAATTTGGATAGAACAAAAGTATATATTACAAATGTAGTAAATTATAGACCTCCAGAAAATAGAAAGCCTTCGGAGGAAGAAATATTACGGTATTTACCTTTTTTAGTAAAACATATTGAAATAATTAAGCCTAAAATTTTAGTTCTTCTTGGTAGTACTGCATTAAATAGCATTTTAGGATCAGAAAAAGTAATATCAAAAGCAAGAGGGATTTGGGTTACAAAACAAATAGGAAGTTGGAAAACAAATGTTATTGCCTCTTTTCATCCTGCCTACTTAATGAGACAACCCGACCAAAAAAAACATTCATGGGTTGACCTAAAAATGATAAAAAAAAAATTAGAGGATTTAAATATAAAAATTGATAATTAAAAAAAACATTGCTGGTATTGATGAAGTTGGCAGAGGTTGTTTGGCCGGACCGGTAGTTTCAGCTGCAGTGATTTTAAAAAAAAATTGTGATTTAAGTGAAATAAAAGACTCAAAAAAAATATCTTTTAAGAATAGAGTAAAATTGTCTAATTATATTAAAAAAAACTCTTACTATGGTATTGGCACTGCTTCTGTAAGCGAAATTGTAAAATTAAATATTCTTCAAGCTACTTTAGTCTCTATGAAACGAGCAATACAAAATTTAAAAAAGAAACCGAGTTATTACCTTATTGACGGCATATTTGCTCCGGAAGGAATAAAAAATTGCAAAACAATTGTAAAAGGTGACTTAAAAATTAAATGTATAAGTGCTGCATCTATTATAGCTAAAGTTCATAGGGACAATTTAATGATAAAGCTCTCTAAAATTCATAAGAACTATGAATTTAATAAAAATTTTGGGTACGGAACTAAAAGACACATTAAATTACTTCGAAAGCATGGAATAACATCTATACATAGAAAAAGTTTTAAACCCATATACAATATGTTGTTAAAATAAATTTTAGTTACATATTATAAATAAAATTTCACGTAAAAAAGTTGACCTTAGATTCAATTTCGGGTTGAATCTTGTTAATGTTGAAATTCTCTAATAAAATTATAAACGGAGATTTTGCAAGATTTGTGAATAAAAAAGATAATTCAATTAAAAGTATTGTTAAAT
>JPUP01000043.1 GCA_001321855.1 SAR11 cluster bacterium PRT-SC02 | reverse complement strand
TAGACGTTTCGCCAAAACAATTGGTTTCCGTAGCAGCTGCATTGATTCCGTTTTTAGAAAATGATGACGCTAACAGAGCATTAATGGGATCAAATATGATGAGACAAGCAGTGCCATTACTGAAACCCGAAGCTCCACTTGTTGGTACAGGCATAGAGGGTGATGTAGCATTAGACTCAGGAATTACCATAGTTGCTAAAAGGAATGGAATTGTTGATAAAATTGATGGTAAAAGAATAGTTGTTAAAGCAACTGAGGTAAAAGATTTGTCTCAATCCGCAGTGGATATTTATAACCTTTCTAAATTTAAGAGATCAAACCAAAATACATGCATAAATCAAAGGCCGTTAGTCAAAGTTGGAGATTTAATTAAAAAAGGTGACATAATAGCTGATGGTCCAGCCACTCAATTAGGTGAATTAGCTTTAGGTAAAAATGTGACAGTAGCATTTATGCCTTGGCAAGGTTACAATTTTGAGGACTCAATATTAATTTCAGAAAGATGTGTAACAGATGACGTATTTACATCAGTTCATATAGAAGAGTACGAGTCTATGGCAAGAGACACCAAATTAGGAGCAGAGGAAATTACTAGAGACATACCTAATGTTAGCGAGGAAAGTTTAAGAAATCTAGATGAATCTGGGATTGTATATGTTGGTGCAGAAGTTAAGCCGGGCGATATTTTGGTAGGTAAAGTGACTCCGAAAAGCGAAACTTCATCAAGCCCTGAGGAAAAACTTCTTAGATCGATATTTGGTGAAAAAGCAACAGACGTAAGAGACTCGTCTGAAAAGTTACCATCTGGAAGTGCTGGCGTTGTCATAGATGTTAGAGTATTTAATAGACATGGTATAGATAAAGACGAAAGATCTATTGCTATAGAAAGATCTGAAATTGAGTCTGTTCAAGAGGATAAAAAAGTAGAGGAAGAAATTTTAAATAGAAATATAAAATCAAGAGCAATGGATTTGTTAAAAAATCAAACTGTTTTAAAAGGAGTAAAAGAAATTAAATCAAATACAACAATCAAAGATGAAATATTGAATGAATTAAATTTAAAAGATATTTGGAAAATTTCATTCTCTGAAGAAAAAATAAATAATGATTTACAAAAGTTGAAAGACCAATACGAAAATGCAGCAAAAGATATAGAATTAAGATTTGAGGATAAGGTGATGAAAATTCAACAAGGAGATGACCTCTTACCAACTGTTATGAAGGTCGTTAAAGTGTTTGTAGCTGTAAAAAGACGATTGAGACCAGGGGATAAAATGGCTGGAAGACATGGTAACAAAGGAGTTGTAAGTAAAATTGTTCCAGTTGAAGATATGCCTTATACCGAAACTGGAAAACCAGTAGATATAGTTTTAAATCCTCTGGGCGTTCCAAGCAGGATGAATGTTGGCCAAATACTGGAGACTCACTTAGGATGGGCATGTTCTGAGCTTGGTGATCAAATTAGTGCATATTTACTACAATTTGAAAAGAAATTTGAGGATATAAATAAAAAATTAATACAAATTTATGGCAAAGAATATTTTGATAAAGTTATAAAAAAACTATCAAAAAAAGAAATTTTTGAACTTATTCAAAACATCTCTAAAGGCCTGCAAATATCTACCCCAGTTTTCGATGGTGCTTCAACCAATGATATAACTGAACTTTTAAAACTTGCAAATTTGCCCGGTACAGGACAAACCACATTATGGGATGGAAGAACTGGAGAGAAATTTGATAGACCAGTTACAGTTGGAACTATTTACATGCTTAAATTAAATCATTTGGTTGAGGATAAAATACATGCAAGATCAACTGGGCCTTATAGTTTAGTCACACAACAGCCTTTAGGTGGTAAAGCCCAACTAGGTGGTCAAAGAT
>JPUP01000042.1 GCA_001321855.1 SAR11 cluster bacterium PRT-SC02 | reverse complement strand
AGATAATATAAATATTTCTAATTTTAAAAATAATATAGTCAAAGCTTATATTATTGGAAAAAATTTTTTATTTTTTAAGAAGAAACTACATAAACATGTCGATTACAAAATATCGGGAACTTTAGAAAGAGCAATTCAAGATATTATAAAAGATTTTAAAAAAAATTTAAGCCATAAAACTGTTTTATTAAGTCCTGCCAGTGCCTCATATGATCAATTTTTAAATTTTGAACATAGAGGCAATAAATTTAAAAGTTTAGTAAAAAAAAATGAAAAATTATTTTTTAAAAAATAGATTTCAAGACTACTGGAGAAATATAGATAAAAATATTTTAATTTGTTTTTTTGTTTTATTTTTTTTGGGTTCTTTTTTCTCATTTTCATCAACTTCATCTCTTGCTGGAGAAAGACTTGATAAGGACTACTATTTTTTTTTCACAAAGCATTTTATATTTATGACTTTTGCAATAGTTTTAATGTTTTTTGTATCTTTCGTAGAAATTAAATCTTTGAGAAAAAGTATTTTTCCGCTTTTTTTAATTACTTTTGCAATACTTTTGCTAGTACCTTTTATCGGCTATGAAGTTAAAGGGGCAAGACGTTGGCTTGATTTTTATTTTTTTAAAATTCAACCTATTGAACTAATTAAACCTTTTTTTGTATT
>JPUP01000041.1 GCA_001321855.1 SAR11 cluster bacterium PRT-SC02 | reverse complement strand
ACATAATTTATATCTATGTTAATTATATCCTTATTGTTTTGGGATGCATCTAAAATTTCAAAGTAGAGTTTTTCAGACATAGTTTTATTTTTTCTTTTTCTTGATGCATCTAATAACCATCTAAGTGCCAACGCTTGACCTCTATTAGCTTTTACTTCAACTGGAACTTGATAAGTGGCTCCCCCAACTCTTCTTGATCTTACTTCTAAATTTGGTTTTACATTGCTAATAGCTGAATTAAATACTTTGAGTGGATCATTATTATTTTTTGACTTTATCCTATCAAGAGCATCGTAAAGAATTTTTTCTGCTGTTGACCGTTTTCCATCAAACATTATTGAATTAATAAATTTAGATATTATAACTGATCCATACTTAGGATCTGGGTAAATTTTTCTAATTGGCGCTTTTCTTTTTCGTGACATTTTGATTATTTTGGTTTTTTTGTTCCGTAAAGTGATCTTCTTTTTTTTCTATTTGCAACTCCTTGGGTGTCTAAGTTTCCTCTTAGAACATGATATCTTACTCCTGGAAGATCTTTAACTCTTCCTCCCCTGATCATCACTACAGAGTGTTCTTGCAAGTTATGGCCTTCTCCTGGAATGTAAGCTGTTACCTCAAATCCATTAGACAATCTCACTCTGGCAACTTTTCTTAAAGCTGAGTTCGGTTTTTTGGGAGTGGTAGTATAAACCTTAGTACAAACACCTCTTTTAAGAGGTTGACGTTGGAGTGCAGGAACCTTATTTCGCACCAAAGGTTTCTGTCTAGGTTTTTTTATCAACTGGTTTATAGTCGGCATAAATTCACAATTTTTTGAAATAGAAGTAAGATTTGACGTTTTTTTGTTAGGGTTTAAGGTTTAATTTAACCTTACTTCCAACATTCAAAAATTTCGTTAAACTAACATCGAAATCTTAAAAGTCAACATGCTAAAAGATGAAAAAGCTCAATAAAATCAATAGTAATTTGAGCTTATTGTGATGATTGGGTGTCAATAGATTTTTCTTTTAACTCAGATAATCTAGCTTTATCTAATTCTCTAGCTTTATCGTCCCAACCCATTTTTGTTAAACCAGTTCCAGCTGGTATCAATCTTCCAACAATAACGTTTTCCTTTAATCCCTCAAGCTTATCGGTTTTACCTTTAATAGAAGCGTCCGTTAAAACTCTTGTTGTTTCTTGAAATGATGCAGCAGAGATAAATGAATTTGTTTGAAGAGAAGCTTTGGTTATACCTAGTAAAACTCTCTCATATGTTGCGGTTTTTTTATTATTTTTTTTCAATTCGCTGTTCAGTTTTGTAATCTCAATTAAATCTATAATTTCACCTTGTAATAATT
>JPUP01000040.1 GCA_001321855.1 SAR11 cluster bacterium PRT-SC02 | reverse complement strand
GCTCAGTTGGTAGAGCAGTTGACTTTTAATCAATTGGTCCCAGGTTCGAGTCCTGCCCGAGGAGCCAATTAACCAGTTTTTTCTAAGTTGACAGCGTTTTTTAAGACTTGTAAAATTTTCTCTTTGTTGCTTCTTGATAAAGCTGAAAAAGTTTTGCTAAGGAATGAGTAATTTAAATCTAAATTATCGTCTTGAGGTTGTGCTTTATAATCAGAAAATTCCTTAAAATCTTCAAAAAAATAAGTTATTGGAACTTTAAGAAAATTTGAAAGCTGCATTAAACGGTTTGAACTTACTCCGTTAGTTCCTTTTTCATATTTTTGTATCTGTTGGAATGTTACGTTTATAGCTTGAGCTACTTTTGTCTGGGTCAGTCCTAGTGAAAGTCTTCTCATTCTTAACTTTTTACCTAGATGGATATTAAAATTTTCTTCCATAGAACTCCCTGTTAAACCTGAATTGAACATTAAATTAATCAAATTAGCAATAAAAAAGTTCAACTTGGATCAACTTTTTTTTAGTTAAAAATCAAGTAAATTTTCTTTAAAAAAAGATAATATCTATTGACTTTATTTGATAATATGCCTCTTTTTTTAATAAAACTAGCGAACTTCTTTTAACCTGTACTCCCAATAACCTCTTTTATCGAACGCAGCTTTTAACCAAAGATATGTTTTTTCCTCGTACCAAATTTCGGTATTAAGTTTTTTATTATCAGGAAGATTGATATCAGAAGAACTAAAGTTGAAACGTAATGCATTGTAGTTTTTTCCATTTATATTTATCTTTTCTTTTCCTTTAAATGTTACTTTTTGATCAATTATTCGGCCAGAAATAGCACTTATTTGAGCTTTTGCTTTTATAATCTCGTGATTCCACCAAGTTCCTATAATATTTTCAATATCTGTTGGTCCTTTGTAAGATGATCCGTCAATTTTTAAGTTGTTTTGTTCTTTATTAATAGAAATATTGACGTATTTTTCTTTTTTATTTTGATTAGTTTTCGAAGAAAATGAAAAAAATTTGTTATTTTTATATTTTTCAGTGCTTATTGCTTTATATTTATATAAGTCAATGTTTAACTTAGAAATTTTAAATTCAACTTCACTTTCAACTGTAAGATCTCCTTTATTTCTTTGAAAATCATATTTATGGAAACCTATTAGCTGATTATTTCTAAAAAGTTCATATTCTAAATAATTATAATTTTTGTAATGATCTACATGGGCAGTTAAATTTACGTTAAGTGTGATATAAAATAATATTGAAAGTAATATTTTTTTCATATAAATTAATTTATGGTAAATAATAAAGTTTTAAACCAAATTGGAAATACACCATTAGTTAAATTAAAACAAGCCTCAGAATTAACAAAATGTAACATTTATGGCAAAGCTGAGTATCTAAATCCTGGCGAGTCTGTTAAAGATAGAGCGGCTCTATTCATTGTAGAAGATGCGCTTAAAAATAAAAAACTTCAAAAAGGTGGAACTATTGTTGAGGGTACAGCTGGTAACACTGGTATTGGTCTTGCTGTCGTGTGCAGAGAATATGGATTAAAACTTAAGATAGTTATTCCAAAAACCCAGTCTATCGAAAAGAAAGAGACTTTAAAAAAATTAGGAGCAGAACTTATCGAGGTAGATGCCGTTCCATTCAACAATCCAAAAAATTATATTAAACAATCTAAAAAAATTGCAGAGGATTTATCAAAGAAAGTGAGAAATGGAGTAATCTGGGCTAATCAATTTGATAATATAGTTAATACAGAATCTCATATCAAAACAACGTCTCAAGAAATTTGGAGTCAAACGGCAGGAAAGGTTGATGGTTTTATTTGTTCTGTAGGGACTGGTGGAACTTTAGCTGGCGTTTCTATTGGATTAAAAGAGAAGAATAAGGATATAAAAATTGGTTTATCAGATCCAATGGGTTCATCGCTATATAATTATATAAAAAATAATAAATTAGAGTCTAGCGGCACTTCAATAA
>JPUP01000039.1 GCA_001321855.1 SAR11 cluster bacterium PRT-SC02 | reverse complement strand
TTTTAATATTGCTCTCTGTCGTGATATTATTAGTAAATCAACCTGATTTTGGACAGTCTATCCTTTTAATAATAACTTGGATTTCAGTTTTATTTGTTTCAGGTTTTAGTATTTTATTAACCATATTTTTATTTATCTCACTTGTTATTTTTGCAGGCGTCCTAATTTTATCTTTCCCATCCAAATTTGGCTATATCTTAAAAAGAGTAACTACATTTCTTGACCCAAATAAAGGAGACAGCTTTCAAACACAAAAAGCTTTAGATGCAATTAGACAAGGTGGATTTACCGGGCAAGGAATGGGAGAGGGAATTTTAAAAGAGAGTGTACCAGAAGCTCATACTGATTATATCATAGCAGTTATAACTGAGGAATTTGGATCTATAATCTCAGTTCTCATAGTATTAATTTTCCTTTATGTATCTTTTAGAATCATAAAAAAATGTTTAAATGAAAATGAAGAAGATATAAAATTATCCCTCTGTGGTCTTTCGTCTTTATTAATATTTCAAACCTTTATTCATATTGGTGTTAACACAAGTTTATTACCGACTACCGGTATGACTTTGCCATTTTTAAGTTATGGTGGTTCATCACTTATAGGTAGTGCAATTTTAGCTGGCGTGATTTTAAATTATACAAAAAATAGAATAAGCGAAAAGGGGTATTTATGAGTAAAAAAATATTAATTGCCACTGGTGGAACAGGGGGGCATGTTTTCCCAGCATACAGTCTCTCAAAATATTTTTTAAAAAAAAAATATAATATAGAGCTTATTTCAGATAGAAGAGGTATGAGATATTTAAAAAATTACTCAGATTTAAAAATTAATTTAATTGACACAATCACTATCTTTCAAAGAAACCCACTAAAAATCATTAAAGCATCTATAATTTTAATTCTAGCTTTAATAAAATCTTTTTTTTTTATAATTAAAAAAAAACCAGACATTATTTTGGGTATGGGTGGATACTCTTCTTTTCCAATTTGTATTGTTGGAAAGTTATTTAAAATTAAAGTTATTTTATATGAAAACAACCTTATTATCGGAAAAACCAATAAATTTCTATTACCATTTATTGATCAGATTTTTGTTTCTTATGACAAAATTTTAAATATTAATGAAAAATATAAAAAAA
>JPUP01000038.1 GCA_001321855.1 SAR11 cluster bacterium PRT-SC02 | reverse complement strand
TAAGTTTAAATTGTTTATCCCTGTTTCTTTTTTTGGCTAGTGCTAATGCGCCTTTCTCATTTTCAGCTACAAAAATATTTCCACTTTCGTCATACCAAGCAGGTATTCTATGACCCCACCAAATTTGTCGAGATATACACCAGGGTTCAATCTCATACATCCATTGAAAAAATGTTTTTGACCAGGTGTTTGGAAAAAAAGAAGTTTTTCCTTCTTTGACTATCTTGATTGGTTTTTTTGATAATTTTTTTGCGTCAACAAACCATTGCTCTGTTAAAAGAGGTTCTATTATTGTGTTTGATCTATCTCCATATGGAACTTTATTTTTAATATTTTCAATTCTTAAAAGGCATCCTTTTTCCTTTAATTTTTGTATTAAAAGTTTTCTTGCTTCAAATCTATCTAAACCATGAAATTCTCTGATACCATTATTATTTATTTTCCCATTTTTTTCAAAAATATTTATTATTTTTAATTTATTTCTCTTACCAACTTCATAGTCATTAAAATCATGAGCCGGAGTAATTTTGACAGCGCCTGAGCCTTGATCTGGATCAGCATAATGATCAGAAATAATTTTAACTGTTCTATTGACTATGGGTATAAGAACATTTTTTCCAATTAAATTTACATATCTTTGATCATTAGGATTTACAGCAACTGCAGTATCTCCCATCATGGTTTCAGGTCTGGTTGTCGCAATCGTGATCTTTTGATCAGAGTTCTCTATTGAATAATCAATATAATATAATTGAGATTGAACATCTTTTTGAATTACTTCTAAATCTGAAATAGCAGTTTGAAGTTTAGTGTCCCAGTTGACTAATTTTTTATCCTTATAAATTAATTTATTATTGTAAAGATCAACAAAAACTTTAATAACCGCTTTGGATAAATCTTCATCCATTGTAAATCTGGTTCTAGACCAATCGCAAGAACAACCTAGTTTTTTAAGTTGATCTAAAATTATTCCACCGGACTTCTCTTTCCAATCCCAAACTTTTTTTATAAATTTTTCTCTTCCTAAATTATTTTTATTTATCCCTTCTTTAAGTAGATTATTTTCAACAACTGCTTGTGTTGCAATTCCAGCATGGTCAGTACCTGGTTGCCATAATGTCTCAAGACCTTTCATTCTATTAAATCTTACTAAAACATCTTGCAGGCTATTATTTAAGGCATGTCCCATATGTAATCTTCCAGTTACATTAGGAGGTGGAATTACAACAGAAAACTTTTTTTTGGATTTACTTTTTTTTGGTTTAAATAAGCCTTTTTTAATCCAAAAATCTGAGATTTTTTTTTCTTCTTTTAAATGATTGTATTTTTTAAATTCCATATTTTTGATACCTAGAGATATATATCAGATTTCAAGATCTATTAAGTATAAAATCTAGGTATAAAGCTGCAGACCAAGAAAAATTTTTAGCGCCCATACCTAAGCCTGACTTGCAACTATAATATTCACGAAAGTTTTTTTTTTCGACTAAATTTATGGAATTTTTTCTTATAATTTCTGCAAACTTTTTATCTTTATTTTTTAAACCTTGGTAAATAATCCAGTTACAATTAATCCACACTGGTCCTCTCCAGTACCTTTTTTCTTCAAATGATTTATGATTAGATCTTATCGAAGGAAATAAATATTTCTCATTTTTACAATATTTTATTAAACTTTTAAATAAACTTCTAT
>JPUP01000037.1 GCA_001321855.1 SAR11 cluster bacterium PRT-SC02 | reverse complement strand
ATTTAGCAATTTCTAATGGTAGCATAGATAATTCAATAAAAAATTTAAAAGACGAACTTATTTATTACGAAAATAAAAAAAAATTTTCCCAGAGCGCATTCACTAATATAAAGATATTAAAAAAAAATGAAAAATATACTTTAAGCGAGTTAAATCCTATCACTGGTAGAAAACATCAATTAAGAAAACAGCTTTTTAATATTGGCAACTCAGTTGTGGGTGATGCTAAATACAATATTACCAAAAGAAACAGTTCAAAACAAAGATTAATGTTACACGCTTATAAATTGAAATTTAAAATAAATGATATTAAATATAATTTTAAAGCACCATACGATAAATCATTTGAGGAATTTATAAAAAAAAATAT
>JPUP01000036.1 GCA_001321855.1 SAR11 cluster bacterium PRT-SC02 | reverse complement strand
GCTAATGGTATTCCTGGGAGTAAAGATTTTAAATTCGGTTTTTTGTCGAACTCTTTTGATTTTTGAATTGTATGTTCAAAACAGGTAGTTATATAAGAATTAAGATTTTTTCCTTTCTTTACTTTATCTATGTAGAGATTAGCAAGTTCTTCGGACTTAATCTCCTTTTTTTTCCTTAAATCAATTATATCCGATAAGTTTTTTTTTATAATTTCTGACATTATTCAATTACCTTTGGAACAACAAAAAATTCCTCATTTTTTTTTGGTGAATTTTTAAGAATTTTATCTCTTATTTTTCCATCATTTATTTTATCTTCTCTTGATCTGAGTGGTGAATTTAAAATTGAGGATAATGGCTCTACTTTATCAGTATTTAACTCATTTAATTGCTCTATAAATTTGAATATAGAAGTCAAATCTTTAGCTAATGAGTCAGATTTATTTGAATCTATAGAAATTCTAGCTAACTTACTTATATGTTTAATTTTATCTTTATCTATGGACATATGTGATTTAAGTTATTTATATAGGAAATTAATATCATAAAATATAATAAATAAATGTTGGATATAGAGGAATTTAAGAAAAAACTAGACAAAAAATCGAGGCTTATAGGCATTGATCCTGGAAAAAAGCGTATAGGGATAGCTATTTCGGATGAAGATAAAATAGTTGCCACACCATCCGAAACGATTATTAAAAAAGATTATTCTAATTTTTTGGCTGAAATAAAGAAAATAGTCCTGGAAAATAATATTAAAGGTATCATAGTTGGTAATCCAGTAAATATGGATGGATCCTTAGGTCCCTCGGCTCAATCGGCAAAAGATTTAGCTTTAAACTTATCAAAAGATGTTACCCAAAATATCACTA
>JPUP01000035.1 GCA_001321855.1 SAR11 cluster bacterium PRT-SC02 | reverse complement strand
TGGATCTACCGGTCAAAATCAAGATCCTGGATCTTTTATTTCTACCTTCTTCAGCATTTGTCTTACTATTGTTTCTATGTGTTTGTCGTTAATAACAACACCTTGCAATCTATAAACCTCTTGAACCTCACTAACAAAATATTCTGTCAATTTTTCTACTCCCAATATTCTTAAAATATCGTGTGGTGCAGGGCTACCATCTAGTAAATATTCACCTTTTTTAATTTTTTCACCTTGGTTAAAGTTAACATGTTTGCCTTTTGGAATAAGATAATTTGATGTTTCGCCTGATGAAGAAACGATTGAAATTTTTTGCTTACCTCTGACCTCTTTTCCAAATTGAATTACGCCGTCATTTTCTGCGATTATAGCGCTGTCCTTTGGTCTTCTTGCTTCAAATAATTCCGCAACTCTTGGTAAACCTCCTGTAATATCTTTTGTTTTAGAGGTTTCTTTAGGAAGTCTTGCTAAAACATCACCTGCGGAAACTTTTTGGCCGTCCTTGACTGAAAGAATTGTATCAGGCACAAGATAATATCTAGCTTCATTTCCATCTGCTTTTTTAATTATTTCGCCTTTTTCATTTCTTAAAGTTATCCTTGGTTTGAGTTCTGAGTTTTTTGATAATGATTTCCAATCTGTAACTGATTTAGATGAAATTCCAGTTGCATCGTCTAGCGTTTCGGTTAAAGTTACTCCTTCTGTCAAATCCATGTAATTCACAACACCACTAGTCTCAGCTATTACAGGTAATGTATAAGGATCCCATTCAGCTATTTTTTTTCCTTTTCCTATAGTTTCACCATCTTTGAAGAAAAGTTTTGATCCGTAATTAACTTTGTATATTGCTAATTGTCTTTTATTATCATCTTCTATGCTCAGTTGTGTGTTCCTTCCCATTACAATGATATTCTTTTTTGAGTCTTCTATTAAATTTTTATTAATTATATTTAATTTTCCTTTGCCTTGGGAAATAATTTGAGACTCTTCTTTAACTTGTGCGGTCCCACCAACGTGGAAGGTTCTCATTGTCAATTGGGTTCCAGGCTCACCAATAGATTGAGCAGCTATCATTCCTATCGCCTCTCCTACGCTTACTAATTTACCTCTCGAGAGATCTCTACCATAGCATGTTGCGCATACACCTTTTTCTAAAGCGCAAGTTATAACTGAATAAACTTTTACTGATTTTACTCCAGCTGAATCTATCTTTTCACAATCATTTTCATCAATTAATTTACCCTTTTTACACAAAATTTCTCCATTGATTGGATGTTTAATGTCCTCTGCTATTACTCTTCCTAAAATTCTTTCGGACAAACTGACGAGAATATTTCCTCCCTCTATTATTTCTGATAATGTGATTGATGATCGTTTTTTTGTGTCGCAAGATACTGCGCTAATTTGAATATCTTGAGCCACGTCGCATAATCTTCTTGTCAAATATCCAGAATTTGCAGTTTTTAAAGCTGTGTCAGCTAGACCCTTTCTTGCTCCGTGAGTTGAGTTAAAATATTCCAAAACTGTTAAACCTTCTTTAAAATTTGATATAATTGGTGTTTCAATAATCTCTCCTGAAGGTTTAGCAATCAAACCTCTCATACCCGCCAATTGTTTCATTTGCGCTTGAGAACCTCTAGCACCTGAGTCGGCCATCATATAAACTGAGTTAGTTTCAATTCTATCATTTTCATAAACTTTCTCAGCTGATGAAATTTCTTTCATCATCTCGTTCGCTAAAGTGTCAGTACATTTAGACC
>JPUP01000034.1 GCA_001321855.1 SAR11 cluster bacterium PRT-SC02 | reverse complement strand
AAAAGTTATTCTTTCGTTCGAGATGGTTCCGACGTAACGGGCTAATTATAAATGCAAATGATAAATTTGCTCTTGCTGCTTAATTAACTTTGTTAATTTAGCAAACGGGGTTCGGGGCACCTGGCAACAGAACGCCCCTTAAAATTTTAAAATATATATTTATCTATTAGATAAAAAGACAGTCCAAGAGCTAATCCAATTAATATCCAAAAAAAAGTATCATTCATGCTACAAATTTTTTTAGGTTTGGTTCAAAATAGTTAGGTCCTTTCATGACTTTTCCCAACTCATTATAAATTGGTTTACCGTCATTACCAAGCTTACTCATATTTGAGTTTTGCACCTCTTCAAAACATTTGTCTAAATTAATTCCAAAGGCATGGCCAGCGCCGTATGTTACGTAAAGAATATCAGTTAAAGCATCAGCTACTTCTTTTATATCTCTCTTGTCAATTGCATCTTTAAGTTCGTCCAGCTCCTCCTTTATTAGCTCAAACCTAAGTTTAATAATTTTTTCATCTGGAAATTCGGCATTTTTTTTTACTTCTTGGCCGAAAGTTTGCATGAACTTTTTAACACTATTAAAATTACTCATTGGTTAATCTCCTTTTTAAATTTATAAATAATATGTATAAGTGTATTATATCAATGATTCATATATGAAATACAGAGTTGAATTTGACAGTATTGGAAAAATAAAGGTACCTGAGGATAAGTATTGGGGAGCATCCACCGAAAGGTCTAATAAATATTTCAATATTGGAGATTTTTTAGTAAGGCCAATAGTTATTCACTCAATTGCAACCATAAAAAAGGCGGCTGCAATTGTAAATTCTAAAAATAAAGATTTAGATTCAAAGTTAAGCAAATATATAATTAGGG
>JPUP01000033.1 GCA_001321855.1 SAR11 cluster bacterium PRT-SC02 | reverse complement strand
AGTTACATCATGGTGCAGTGTTCTTCCCTCTTTTAACGGAATTTTTATTTGGTTTTTTTTAGCTACATCAGTAGCTTTTTTAATTGCGTCAGGCACCTGCTTTGATTTTCCCTGACCTATGCCAATTGATCCTTTTTGATTTCCAACCACAACTAAAGCTGCAAAACCAAAACGCCTACCACCTTTTACAACTTTGGTAATTCTATTAATTGCGACTAATTTCTCTTTAAATTCACTCTCAGCCATATTAAAATTTCATCCCATTTTTTCTTAGTGAGTCAGCAAAAGCTTTTATTCTTCCATGATATTTATAACCACCTCTATCAAAATAAACTTTATCGATCTTTAAATCTTTTGCTCTTTTTGCAAGCATTTCTCCAATTATATTTGATAACTCCATCCTTTTTTTGTTCTTTGCAACATCTTTTTCGATTGAAGAGGCAGATACAACTGTTTTCATTGATTTATCATCAATAATTTGTGCTGAAATATTCTTTGATGTTTTAAAAACAGAAATTCTAAACTTTCCAATTTTATTAAATTTTTTAAGTCTTTTTCTATTCCTAATTTTCCTTTTAACTGTTTTTGATGCAGGCATCTTATTTTTTCTTTCCTT
>JPUP01000032.1 GCA_001321855.1 SAR11 cluster bacterium PRT-SC02 | reverse complement strand
AATTTTAAGAACACGCTTCAAACCAAGTTCCCTTAGTAGATGCTTTAGAATATTCTGTTGCTCTACCTTCAAAAAAGTTCATGTGTTCAACAGCATTAAGCATAGTGTCTAACCATGTAAGTGGGTTTTTCTTGACATCGTAAATAGGTTCTAAACCTAACTGTATCAAGCGTATGTTTCCTATAAATCTAATATAGTCTTTTACCTCTTGCGCAGTTAAACCTTTCATCGGACCCATTTCAAAAGCTAAATCAATAAATGCGTCCTCGTGTTCAACTATTGTTCGACAAGCTTCATAAATTTCTTTTTTTAATTTCGGAGTCCAGATTTCTGGGTTTTCTTTAATAAATTCTTTAAATATTCTAATCATCGAATTACAGTGAAGAGTTTCATCTCTTACAGACCAAGTTACTATTTGCCCCATGCCTTTAAGCTTGTTATGTCTGGGAAAATTTAGCAATATTGCGAAACTTGCAAAAAGTTGTAGTCCTTCTGTAAAAGCGCTGAAGACAGCTACTGTTTTAGCAATATCTTCTTTTGAATTTACGTTGAAACCTTGCATATAATCATACTTATCTTTCATCTCTTTGTATTTCATAAATGCAGAGTATTCAGATTCGGGCATCCCAATAGTGTCTAACAAATGTGAATAAGCAGCGACATGAACAGTTTCCATTGATGCAAAAGCTGTCATCATCATTAAAACTTCTGTTGGTTTAAAAACTGTTGTGTAATGTCTTAGGTAGCAGTTGGTGTCTGGGCAAATATTCTCATTGCTTTTTTCATATTTGCTTTAGG
>JPUP01000031.1 GCA_001321855.1 SAR11 cluster bacterium PRT-SC02 | reverse complement strand
GATTAGGTATTAACCGTGGATGGGACTCCACTTGGTTTGCCAAAAAAAGAGAATTTGGAAAATACTTAATCGAAGATTTTAAAATTAGAAATTATATTAAAAAAAATATTATTAATTCAGGTGTTTCTGAAGTTGTAATTGAAAGATCATCAAAAAAATGTACAGTTACAATTCACACTTCTCGACCAGGTTTTGTTATTGGAAAAAAAGGTTCAGATATTGAAAAAATTAAAGGCAAACTTTCAAAGATTACAAGTAGTGAAGTAAATATAAACATCAAAGAAATTAAAAAACCAGAGTTGAATGCAAATTTAGTTGCTGAAAATATATCTCAGCAATTAGTTAAAAGGATAGCATATAGAAGAGCTATGAAAAGAGCTATGCAGTCAGCAATGAGGTTAAACGCTAGAGGTATTAAAGTTATGGTTAGCGGTCGTTTAGCTGGAAATGAAATAGCAAGAACTGAGTGGTTAAGAGAGGGAAGTATACCTTCTCACACATTAAGAGCAGATATTGATTACGGATTTGCTGAAGCATTAACTACATATGGAATTATAGGAGTAAAAGTTTGGATATATAAAGGTGAATTATTTGAAAAAGATGTTCAAAAAGAAAAAATGCAAAAGGTAAAAAATGTTACAACCAACAAGAACTAAATTTAGAAAAGCTTTTAAAGGGAGAATCCATGGTAAAGCCTCAAGAGCAGTAAAATTAAATTATGGACAATACGGCCTTAAAGCTATGGAACCAGAGAGAATAATTGGTAAACAAATCGAAGCTGCGAGAGTAGCGTTAACGAGATATATGAAGAGAACTGGAAAGGTCTGGACAAGAATATTTCCAAATATTCCAGTTTCAAAAAAGCCAACAGAAGTAAGGATGGGAAAAGGAAAGGGCTCACCAGAATACTATGCTTGTAGAGTAAAACCAGGAAGAATTATTTTTGAAGTTGATGGTGTTTCTGAGGAAATTGCAAGAGAAGCATTATATAAAGCTAGTGCAAAACTCCCAATAAAAACTAAATTTATTAGCAGGTAATATGAAAAATAAAAAAGAAAATAAAAAACTTACGAAAGATCAATCAATAAAAAAAATTGCCTCTTTAAAAAAAGATTTATTTAATATTAGGTTTAAAAAAGTAAACAACCAGATACAAAATTCAGCAGAATATAATGAAATAAAAAAAAATATTGCTAGAATTTACACTAATTTGAGGAATATCAAATGACAAAGAAAATATTAAAAGGAAAAATTACTAGTGCTATAAATAAAAAAACAGTTGTAGTAGAAGTTACTAGAAAATACCGTCACCCTTTTTATGGAAAAGTAATCACAAGATCTAAAAAGTACCATGCCCATGACGAAAGTGATAAACTCAAAGAGGGTCAGATCGTAAAAATCATAGAATGTAAACCATATTCAAAAAAGAAAACTTGGCAGGTTAAAACATGATACAGATACAAACAGAATTAATGGTAGCTGACAATACCGGAGCAAGAAGAGTAGAATGTATTAAAGTTTTAGGAGGATCAAAACGAAGATACGCTTCTGTTGGAGATTTAATAGTTATCAGTGTAAAGGACGCGATACCAAAGGGTAAAGTTAAAAAAGGTGCAGTCCATAAAGCAGTAGTGGTTAGAACAAAAAAAGAAATTTTTAGAGATGACGGATCTAAAGTTCAATTCGATAGCAATGCTGTAGTATTAACCGATGAGAAAGGTGAGCCAATTGGAACAAGAATATTTGGTCCAGTCACAAGAGAATTAAGATTTAAAGGACATACAAAAATTATATCATTAGCACCGGAGGTTATCTAAATGATAAAAAAAGGAACACAAGTTAAAGTTATTACAGGTAAGGATAAAGGTAAAACAGGTGAAGTTTTAGAGATAAACAGAAAGTTGAATACGGTAAAAATAAAATCAATCAACATGATAAAAAAACATCTTAAGCCTACAAAAGAGAATAAGGGAGGAATTATATCCAAAGAAAATTTTATACATATTTCAAATATAAAAAATGTTGATAAAAAGATACAAAAAAAGGAAATTAAAAAATAATGCCTGCAAGATTAAAAAATAATTACGATAAAGAGATTATTACTAAATTAATGAGTAAACTTAATTTTAAAAATAAACATCAGGTTCCAAAGTTAATTAAGGTTATATTAAATATGGGTTTAGGAGAAGATGCTCTTGATAGTAAAAAATTAAAGGTTTGTTTAGAAGATTTATCATTGATAGCTGGTCAAAGACCAGTAATAACTAAGTTCAAGAAATCAATTTCTAATTTTAAAACAAGAAAAGGAGCAAACGCTGGTTTAAAAGTGACTTTAAGATCAGACAAAATGTACGAGTTTATTGATAGATTAGTTAACATAGCGTTGCCGAGAATAAAAGATTTTCGAGGATTAAAATCTTCTGGAATAGATAATTCAGGAAATTATAGTTTTGGTATTAAAGAACATATCATTTTTCCTGAGGTTAACTTTGATAAAGTCGAAAAAATAAGAGGTTTAGATATAACTATAGTAACTAACAGTAAATCAAAGGAAGGAACATTAGAACTTTTAAAAGAATTTAATTTTCCTTTAAAAACAAAAAACAATTGAGGAGATATGGCAAAAACAAGTGCAAAACAGACAAATTTAAAAAGATTAAAGCTAGCTAAAAGATACGAGAAAAAAAGGCAAGCACTAAAAAAAATAATTAATAATAAAAAACTTGAATTATCGGAAAGATTTGAAGCACAATTAAAACTAAACAAATTGCCAAAAAATTCATCAAAAATTAGAATAAGAAATAGATGTGAAATTACTGGTAGACCCCATGGTGTTTACAGAAAATTAAAAATATCCAGGATAGCTTTAAGAGATATGGCTTCAGCAGGAAAAATACCTGGTATAATAAAATCTAGCTGGTAGGAGGAATATGAGTTTAATTGATCCAATTGGAGACATGTTTACGAGAATTAGAAATGGGCAGATGAGAAATTTAAATACTATTGTTGTACCTCATTCAAAATTTAGAATTAATATTTTAGAAATTCTTAAAATCGGGGGTTACATTAATAATTATCATATTGATAAAAAAGATAATAAACAATCTCTTAAGATTGATTTAAAATATTATGAGGGTTTACCTGTTATTAAAGAAATTAAAAGAATTTCAAAACCTGGAAGAAGAGTTTATTCAAGAGCATTGAGTATACCAAAAATCCAAAATGGTCTTGGATTAGCAATTTTATCTACTTCGAAAGGTGTAATGTCAGACGCGGAGGCGAGAAAAAATAATTTAGGTGGAGAAATCATTTGTAGGGTATTTTAATGTCTAAAATTGGAAAAAAAAGTATATTACTACCAAAAGACTCAACTATTAGCATAGCGGGAGCTAGTATTACAGTGAAGGGTCCAAAAGGATCTAAGCTGCTTTCAATTGAGGATAAAATTATTTCTTCTAAAGTTAATGAAAAAAATGAATTTGAAATAACTCCACTTAATAAAAAAGTTGACAAAGAAACTTCGGTTCTTTGGGG
>JPUP01000030.1 GCA_001321855.1 SAR11 cluster bacterium PRT-SC02 | reverse complement strand
TTGTTGAGTCTATCTTAATTAATACATATCCAGGAAAGTATTTTTTCTCTTTTTTTGTCCTTTTTCCTTTTTTTACCTCCGTGACTTGATGAGTTGGAACTAAAATTTGGTCTAAATGTTGATCAAGCTTATTTTTTTTTAAGCTATCTTTTATACTTTCAACAACTTTTTTTTCAAATCCTGAATAAGATTGTACAATATACCAATTCATATCTAAAAGTTAATTGTTAATACAATATTTCAAAGAAATCTTAAAATTTTAGGTGTGTTCGTAAGACTTTGTA
>JPUP01000029.1 GCA_001321855.1 SAR11 cluster bacterium PRT-SC02 | reverse complement strand
ATTAGAGGGAGCATCGACAATAACTCAACAAGTAGCAAAAAATTTTTTATTAAGCAATGAAGTCTCTATAAAAAGGAAGGTTAAAGAAGCAATTCTAGCTTTTAGAATTGAGAGAGCTTACTCTAAAGAGAGAATTTTAGAATTGTATTTAAATCAAATTTATCTTGGAGAAGGGACTTACGGTATAGCAGCAGCAAGCTTAGAATATTTTGACAAAACCGTGAAAGATCTTGACTATGAGGAAACTGCTCTTCTTGCTGCATTACCTAAAGCTCCGAGCAAATATAACCCTTACAAATATCCTAAAGAGGCTAAATTTAGAAGAAATTTAGTTTTAAATAATCTAAAAGATAATAATTATATATCTGATCAAGAATATGAAAATTTAAAAAATAAAGAAATTAAATTAAAAAGAAGAAAAATTAAAATTTTAAACGAAGCAAATTCTTATACGGAAGATGTTAGAAGAACAATAAAAAGCAAATATGGGTTTCAAAAGCTGTATACTCAAGGCTTAAGTATAAACACACCTCTTAATGTAAACTATCAATTATTTGCTATTAAATCCCTAAGAGAAGGAATTGAAAAATATGACCAGAGAAAAGGCTGGAGAGGACCGATAGCAAATAAATTTTCAAACTTAAATTGGAAAAAGAAAATTGATGAAATTAATTTAGACCCTACATTGAATTGGAAAAAAGCAGAACTACCTGAGATTGATCCAAATTTTTTAAAGATAATTATTCTTAATAGCAAGAAAGAAGAAGGATTAATTAAAAAATCAAGTTTAAAATGGGTTATAAAAAAAAAAGAATTAAAAGATAAATTTAAAATTGGAGACATAATCTTTGTTAAAAGGGGAGAAAATAATTATAGTTTAAAACAATACCCTAAAGTAAACGGGGCAATAATTGTGCTTGACCCTTTTAACGGAGAAGTAAAAGCTTTGGTTGGGGGATTTAGTTATAAATCAAGTGAATTTAATAGGGCAACTCAAGCAAAAAGACAACCCGGCTCATCTTTCAAACCTTTTGTGTATGCTGCGGCGTTAGAAAATGGATTTGCACCAAACTCAATAATACTAGATGCACCTTACATAGCTCAACAAGGCATTGGTTTAAAAGATTGGAAACCTGAAAATTATGGAAAAAAGTTTTATGGACCATCTACTCTAAGGAAAGGAATTGAATATTCAAGAAATTTGATGACGGTAAGAATTGCTGAAAAAGTAGGTCTAGAAAAAATCTTATCTTTATCAAAGAGATTAGATATTTATGATGAAATTCCTGAATTATTATCTGTCTCTTTAGGGTCTGCTGAGACTACTTTATTAAAAATTACTTCTGCCTATTCAACTTTTGTTAATGGAGGAAAAAAAATAAATCCATTACTTATAACCAAAATACAGGATAGAAGAGGTAAAACTATTTTTAAAAATGAAAATAGTAAATGTTCAGGTTGCGACAGACTAAATAATGATGATGGAGTATACCCATCAATTAAAAACGCTTCTAAAGAAAACGTTATTAGCAGTGAAACCGCTTATCAAATGACATCAATACTTTCAGGAGTCATTGAACGTGGAACTGGAAAAAAACTTAGAGATCTTAACATACCTTTAGCTGGAAAAACTGGCACAACAAACAATAACTTTGATGCATGGTTTATTGGATACAGCTCAAATTTAATTATTGGTGTTTATATTGGATACGATAATCCAAAACCACTTGGAAAATATGAAACAGGTTCAAAAGTTGCTTTGCCTGTTTTTAAAAATTTTATTCAATCAGCTCTTTCTAAAAATGAATTTCAAGATTTTGATATTCCACAAAATATTTATTTTGCTCCAATAAACTATAACACAGGCCAGAAAAGCAATTTCACTGACAAACAAACTATAATAGAGTCATTTAAATCTAAAGATATAAACAGAATTAATAATAAAGAATTAGAAATACTAAATAATTATGATAAACCAATTAAATACAGACAATTTTATTAATGGAAAACTTTGAAAATAAAATAATAATAGCTAACAAAACTCTTGAAAATATCAGGAGGTTTCTTTGATAGGAATAAAATTAAATCAAAATTAGAGCTCCTAGAAAAAGAGACTTCAAAAAAAGAGTTTTGGAAAGACCAGAAAAAAGTAAAGAGAATTCTCAAAGAAAAAAAAATATTTGAGAATATTATCTCCTCATATAATTCGAACAAAATTGATGTAAAAAACTTAAAAGAACTCAAAGATTTAGGAATTGAGGAAAAGGATGACCAAATTTTAAAAGATTGTGAAATTAAAATAAATTTATTAATTAAAGAAATAAAACAAAATGAAATAAACTGCTTTTTATCAGATGAAAATGATAAGTTAGATATTTATTTAGAAATTCATGCAGGAGCTGGAGGAACAGAAAGTCAAGATTGGGCTGACATGCTTAGAAGAATGTATTTAAAATGGTTTGATAAAAAAAACTATTCATATGAAATTATTAGCGAACATAAAGGAGATGAAGCTGGAATAAAGTCTTGCACTTTAAAAGTTTCAGGG
>JPUP01000028.1 GCA_001321855.1 SAR11 cluster bacterium PRT-SC02 | reverse complement strand
AAAATAAAATTAAAAAAAAAAGCGTGCGCAAACATTATCTATAAATTTTATCTAATTTAATATTCTTTGATAATACCGACTCCCATTTGTCTCCATTATCGAGTAATTTTTGTTTATTATAATAAAGTTCTTCTCTTGTTTCAGTTGCAAATTCAAAATTAGGACCTTGAACAATAGCATCAACTGGGCAAGACTCTTGACATAAACCACAATAAATGCATTTTAACATGTCAATATCATATCTTGTTGTCTTCCTACTTCCATCTTCTCTTTCTTCAGAGTCAATTGTGATTGCCTGCGCAGGACAAACGGCCTCGCATAATTTACAAGCAATACATCGCTCTTCGCCATTTGGGTATCTTCGTAGAGCGTGTTCTCCTCTAAAACGTGGACTAATTGAACCTTTCTCAAAAGGATAATTGATAGTTTTCTTAGATCTAAAAATTTCTTTTATAGCTTTTATAATAGCTAGCACAAACTCTGTTAATAAAATTGTTTTTAATATTCTATTCAATTTCATTAAAAACTCCCTTTAGGCAACAAATCAAAGTATAATAAAAACCCAGCAGTCATAACTACATAAATTAATGAAAAAGGTAAAAATATTTTCCAGCCTAATCTCATTAATTGATCATATCTATATCTTGGAACAATAGCTTTGATAATTGAGAACAAGAAAAATAATAATAAAATCTTTGCAATCATCCAAAAAGGAGCCGGAATAGAGTTAAAAGGGTAAATATCAATTGGTGAAAGCCACCCTCCTAAAAACAAAATTGATCCTAAAGCACACATTAGTAAAATATTTGCATATTCTCCAAGCCAGAACATTGCATACATCATTCCTGAATATTC
>JPUP01000027.1 GCA_001321855.1 SAR11 cluster bacterium PRT-SC02 | reverse complement strand
TATTCACAGCTAAAAAGATTTGTAAAGAATTAAATATAAAAAATGAGTTAAGAGTAAATGAGCTCACAGAGGAACAAGTTTTAAAAATCAGAGAATTTATAGATGGCAAATATAAAGTTGAGGGAGATCTTAGACGAGAAACATCTATGAATATTAAACGTTTAGTTGATTTAGCAAGTTATAGAGGCTCAAGGCATAAAAAAAAACTACCAGTTAGAGGTCAAAGAACGCATTGCAACGCCAGAACAAGAAAAGGCAAAGCAATAGCTATAGCTGGAAAAAAACTTACACCGCTTAAGAAATAAATGACGAAAAAAGAAAATAAAAATAATATTAAAAAAAAAGTTGAAAATAATGAGACTTCTGCTGAAGAGAAAAAATTTACCAAACCAAAAAAAAGAAAATAAAAAGAGAAATAAGTTCAGGGATAGCTTTTGTAAATTCAACTTTTAATAATACTATAGTTTCTATCGCTGATGATAATGGGAATGTCATTTCTTGGTCCTCCGCGGGTTCGAAAGGTTTTAAAGGATCGAGAAAATCGACTCCTTATGCTGCTCAAATT
>JPUP01000026.1 GCA_001321855.1 SAR11 cluster bacterium PRT-SC02 | reverse complement strand
TTCTAACACTGAAGTTAAAAAAAAAACAATCTCTCATAAAAAAAAATACTCTTTAAATTTAGTTAATAGTAAAGATGGTCACCCTGTAAGATCTGGAAAAAAATCTTATAGATTTGAGGTAAGATTAGGTGATTGTGGGAAAGATAGCGGTCATAATGATTGTAAAAAAGACAGACAGAGATCTGAACTACAATTTAAAAAATACCAAAAAGGTAAAAAGGATTTTTGGTACTCCGCATCAATTTATTTGCCTGAAAATTATCAATCTGTTGCTCCAGTAAGAACTACTTTTGCTCAACTGTATGAAAAAGGATGGAAGCCCATACTCATGGTAACTGATAGAAACGGCGAATGGTTAGAAGTTGGAAGAATGTGGAGTGGTGAGTACGTTGAAATGAAAAAAGCATTAAAGATAGATGATATGAGAGGAAAATGGACAGATATTTTAATTAATGCACGATATTCAATAGAAGAAGATGGATTTATGAAAGTTTGGATTAATAATAAACAGATAATAAATGCTGAAAATATAAAAAATATTACTCCATATACAAAAAGGGGTGTCGGATTAGATTTTGGAATTTATCAAACATTTGTAAGCGGATGGAAAAAAGTGCATGGAGATAAACC
>JPUP01000025.1 GCA_001321855.1 SAR11 cluster bacterium PRT-SC02 | reverse complement strand
GATAAAATTCTGAGAGAAAATGGATGTGGGACTATATATTGGAAAACAGGTCATTCTCACATAAAAAGAAAAGTTAATAAAGAAAAAGCATTAGCTGGTTTTGAAAAGAGTGGGCATTTTTTTTTCAATCAACCCTTGGGATACGGATATGATGATGGAATTAATTCAGCAATACAAGTTTGTCATCTTATTATATCTCAAAATAAAAAAATGACTGAAATTATTAGATCATTACCTACGACTTACCAAACTCCAACGATGGCTCCTTATTGTAATGATGAAGAAAAATATAAAGTAGTCGATGAAATGGTAAAAAAAAAAAAAAAATTAAAAGATACAGGTATTAAAATTGATAATCAAAAAATTGTTGAAGTCTTAACAATTAATGGTGTGAGATTTTCTTTAGAGGATGGATCTTGGGGCTTGATAAGAGCGTCATCCAATAAGCCCTCTTTGGTGATTGTGACTGAAAGTACTAAGTCAAATGAAGGAAAGAAGAAAATTTTTGAATTTATAGATAATCTTTTACAAAAAACTGGAAAGATTGGAGATTACGATCAAAAAATTTAAAGTTTAAAATATTCTAATAAAAATCTCGTTCCAATAACTATAAGAAACAATCCAAAATATTTAGTCATTCTCATTTTATCGACTCTATGACTAGCTTTTGCTCCAAGTCTTGCCATGAAAGCAGTAATAGGAAAAAAAACTAAGAAAGCTGGAATATTCAAAAAACCTATGCTCAAAGGTAAATCAGCATCTAAGTATGAACCAGAAACTAAAAAACCTCCTGCTCCAAATAAAGCAATAATAAATCCAATTGCAGCTGCGCTTCCAATAGCTTTATTTATTGGATAACCAAAAAATTTTAAAATTGGTACGTTCATCACTGCTCCACCTATACCCATCGGTGCAGAAATAAATCCACTCACAATTCCAGAAATTGCCTTTGAGAACAATCCTATTTTTATTTCTATATTTGTTTCTTTTTCTTTTAAAAATAGTAAATAAAACGCAAGAACATATACAACGATAGAAAAAAATAAAATTAAGGGTTTTGTTTCTAAGCTTGCAGCAAATATTGTTCCTAATATTACTCCAGTAGCAACAAAAAACCCGAAACCTTTTACAATGCTAAAATCTACAGCTTTATGCTGATGATGAGTTAATACAGAAACAGTTGAGGTTGGTATAATAATTCCAAACGAGGTTCCTACTGCTAAGTGCATGACATAAGCTGTTTCTATCCCGGAAAAACTAAATATGTAAAATAAAATAGGAACTGTTACTAAGCCTCCTCCAATACCAAATAATCCAGCAGCAAATCCCGCTGGGATTGCTGTAGCAACCATTATTAACACTAAATAAATTATTTCTGATTGAGAAAGAATATCCAAAACTATCTCTCTAGAGAAACTGGATTAGTTTTTCTTACTTGATCCATTAAATGATTTACTTTTTGTAAATCTGCATCTCTAATACACATATTTTTTGATAGATATTGTTTCCAAATTTTTGAACCATTTTGTCCATGAAACAATCCTACGGTATGTCTCATTATGTGATTTAACTGGGCACCTTTTTCTGTCTGCTCTTGTATGTATGGAATTAATTTTTCCATCACCTCAGTTCTAGTCGGAACATTTTTATTTTTAAAGATTTCTTTTTCAATTTCTGCCAAGAAGTAAGGAGAATGATAAATGGCTCTTCCAATCATAACACCATCAACTCTTTCTAGGCGATCTTTAATCTCATTGGTTGTTTTAACTCCTCCATTTATAATAAGTTCATCATCTTTAAACCAGTCTTTAAGCTTATAAACAAAATCATATTTTAAGGGCGGAATATTTAAATTTTCTTTTGGACTTAACTTTTTTAATAATGCTTTCCTAGCGTGAATAATAAATTTTTTAGAGCCTGCGTCTTTAGTTGTTTGGATAAATGATTTTAAAAAGTTAAAGTTTTCAACATCATTATAACCAATTCTAGTTTTGATTGTTATAGGTAGTTGTGTAGCTTTTGTCATAGCAGAAATACATTTTGCAACAAGATCTGGTTCTGACATTAAACATGCTCCAAATTTATTTTTTTGAACTTTTTTACTCGGGCAACCTAAATTTAAATTGATTTCCTGGTAGCCATAATTTTCAGAAATTTTACAAGCTTCAGCTAGTTCACTTGGATTTGAACCTCCTAATTGTAAAGCAACAGGGTTGGAAATTTTTTTAAAAGATAAAAGCTTGTCTCTATTTCCTCTGACTATTGCTTTGGCAACAATCATTTCCGAGTATAGTTTTACATTTTTACTTATAAGGCTGAAAAAGAAAATTTCATGTTTATCGGTGCAATCCATCATCGGTGCAACTGAAATT
>JPUP01000024.1 GCA_001321855.1 SAR11 cluster bacterium PRT-SC02 | reverse complement strand
ATTGCAAGATTATAATGGGATTAACGGGATCAATAGTTGTTTACGTGTGCATATGGGGGATTGTTTTTTTTTCAATATTACCTGTGGGCATTAAATCAAAAGATCAACGTTTTACTGGTAATATTCGTGGCGAAGACCCAGGGGCGCCTAAAAATCCTAAAATCTTAACAAAATTTTTATACACAACTTTAATTACTTCAATTATTTTTGTAGTGATATATTTTATGGTAATAAAGGATTATGTTAATTTAAGAGAGTATTTTAATTAATGTATTTATCTAAATTATTTCTTCCTATAACAAAAAACTTGCCATCTGAAGCAAAAATTAAATGTTTTTAACTTATGTTAAGAACTGGAATGATCAAACAATCTGCTGCAGGAATATATTCTTGGTTACCACTCGGATTTAAGGTGATCAAAAAAATTGAGCAAATAGTAAGAGAGGAACAAAACAACATTGGAGGTCAAGAACTTTTAATGCCAACAATTCAGTCAGCAGATATTTGGAAAGAGAGCGGTAGATATGAAGATTATGGGGAAGAGATGTTAAGAATTAAAGATAGGCAGGGGAGAGAAATGCTTTACGGTCCTACAAATGAGGAATTAATTACAGAAA
>JPUP01000023.1 GCA_001321855.1 SAR11 cluster bacterium PRT-SC02 | reverse complement strand
ACTTCATGGTGGTGCAAATGAAGCTGTAATGTACATGTTTAAAGAAATTAAAAAACCTGAAAAGGCTGCAGCTTGGATTAATAACGCTTTAGACAAAAAGAGAGTAATTATGGGTTTTGGGCATAGAGTTTACAGGAGTGGAGACTCTAGAGTGCCTACTATGAAAAAGTATTTTATGAAAGTTGCTGAACTAGTAAAAAACAATAATTATCCTAAAATTTATGAAATATTAGAAAGAGTAATGCTCGAGAAAAAAAATATACATCCAAATGTTGATTATCCTTGCGGACCTACTTACTCCCTGATGGGAATTGATACTGATTTCTTTACGCCAATTTTTGTAATGGCAAGAATAACTGGATGGTCAGCTCATATCATGGAACAACATGCCGCTAATAAGTTAATTAGACCTCTTTCAAAATATAAAGGTAGCGATCACAGAGAAGTTCTTGCTTTAACTATTAGATAATTTCACCCCGGCGCTTCAAC
>JPUP01000022.1 GCA_001321855.1 SAR11 cluster bacterium PRT-SC02 | reverse complement strand
CTATTATTCCAAGCAACCATTCGATTAAATTTCTTATTTGCTAAAAGATCTACTGCATATACTCCAAAAGCACTTGCTAGTATTCTGTCGTTAGCAGTTGGCGGAGCACCTCTCTGCACATGTCCTAAAGTTGTTACTCTGCACTCAATATCTGTTTTTTTCATTATCTCACTTGCAATATAGTCTCCTATCCCCCCTAGTCTTTTTTCTCCATCAATATATTTATGCATTACTTTTGATCCATCCTCTTTTTTAACTGCTTCCGCAACGATAACGAGAGAGTGTTGTATTTTATTTTTTTTCATCTCATTTAATTTTTTTATAACCCCATTAATTGAATAATTAATTTCAGGAATTAAAATTACATCTGCGCCTCCTGCAATACCAGCATTTAAAGCAATATGTCCTGCATCTCTACCCATAACTTCTAATATCATTGATCTTCTGTGACTTGCTGCAGTTGATTGTAAGTTATCAAGAGCCTGTGTTGCTACATCAACAGCTGTATGAAAACCAATTGAATTTTCAGTAGATCTTTTAGCAAATAAGAAATTTAATCGAATGGTTGCTTGGAATAATAG
>JPUP01000021.1 GCA_001321855.1 SAR11 cluster bacterium PRT-SC02 | reverse complement strand
ATTATAATCTTTATAAAAAATTTGTCAAATGTTCTTATAGTTTGCTAAAAACACTACTTAAAATCCTCAATTCTTTATCACTTAGCTCCATTCTACCAAAAATATTTCTTAAATTTGATAGCATTGTTTTTTTTTTCTCGATTGGTGAAAAGAAGCCTTTTTTTTCAAGTTTAAGCTCAAGATAGTTCATAAAACTGTGAAGTTTTTTTTTGTTTATTATTTGATTTAGTTTTTTATTACTTTTTGTCCTCTTGGGATTAAAAATTTTGAATAATTCATAACATACAATAATTAAACTATGGGATAAATTTATTGATTGAAATTTTTTGTTTACTGGAATCTTAAATATATAAT
>JPUP01000020.1 GCA_001321855.1 SAR11 cluster bacterium PRT-SC02 | reverse complement strand
GAATTAGGATGCGCATTTATTTGATTTGGAAGACCATGAGTTGCCCACCTAACATGTCCAATTCCAACATTTCCGTTTGAAGGAGAGTTAAATAATATTTTTTCTAATTCCTCAACTCTTCCTGGGCATTTTTTTTCATTTATAATATTGTTGTGTATGGTTGCTACTCCAGAAGAGTCGTAACCTCTATATTCAAGTCTTTTTAAAGAATTGATTATATTTGAAGTAACAGATTTATTGCTTGCAATTCCTATAATTCCACACATCATTTTTTTTTCTTTTTATAATTTTTTTTTTCAATTTGATTAGATCTTGT
>JPUP01000019.1 GCA_001321855.1 SAR11 cluster bacterium PRT-SC02 | reverse complement strand
GAACTGTAGTAAGTACTTTATGTGCAAGCACTGGGCGTAAAACAATAGTTTTAACTATGCCAATTAAACAAATAAAATCTCAACATGATTTAAGCTTGAAACATGCTCAATGGTTAAAAAATAAATATAAAAATGTGGAACATCACCTTTTAGAGATGGACAAAATCTTCAGCTCTTTTTCACAAGTCTTGAGCAATTTCGACAACGAGCATGGATATGCAAATTCTAGAGCTAGATTAAGGATGGCAACTCTTTATCAAGTTGCGGCAGCAAATTCTGGAATAGTAGTTGGTACTGGAAATAAAGTAGAGGATTTTGGCGTAGGTTTTTATACTAAATATGGGGATGGTGGCGTTGATATCTCACCAATAGCTGATTGTAAGAAAACCCAGGTTTGGGAACTAGGTAAACATTTAGGGGTTTTAAATGAAATTATTGATGCTTCACCGACCGACGGATTATGGGATGATGGAAGAAATGATATTCAGCAACTTGGTATGAGTTATGAGGAGCTTGAAAAGGCAATGGAAAATAAAAAAGATCCCAACTATCAAAAATATTTAGAAATTAGGGAAAAGAATTTACATAAAATGTATCCCATACCAGTTTGCAAAT
>JPUP01000018.1 GCA_001321855.1 SAR11 cluster bacterium PRT-SC02 | reverse complement strand
TACCTAAAAACGATAAAAATCCTATTACATCAGTTATTGTTGTAACAAAAACACTTGATGCCAATGCTGGATCAATATTTACTTTTTTTAAAGAAACAGGTACTAAAATTCCAAATAAACCTGCTACAATCATATTTAAAATCATTGATATTCCTATTAATAATGACAATTTAAATTCTTGAAACCACAATTGAACAATTATTGCTGTAATAATTGCAAAAATAATACCATTTAATATTCCTATTAAGAATTCTTTACCAACAATTGTATTAAAATTGCTAGAGGAAAGTTCTTTAGTGGCAATAGCTCTAATAGTTACCGCTAGCGTTTGCATACCTGCATTTCCACCCATTGAAGCAACAATTGGCATTAAAAATGCGAGAGCTACCATTTGTTCAATTGATGCACCAAATTTACTTATTACCCAAGTCGCTAGTAAGGCGGTAAATAAATTTAACAATAGCCAATTAAATCTCCTTTTTGTTTTGATTATAACGCTGTCTGTTATCTCTTCATCTCCCACACCTGCTAATGTTAATACATCTTCTTCTGCCTCTTCTTGTACCACAGTCACGATATCATCAGCAGTAATCATGCCAACAAGTTTATTTTCTTTATTGACTACGCCTGCTGATACTAAATTATAATTCTCAAATGCAAGCCCAACCTCTTCTTTGTCCATATTAGCTGAAATTAGTACAGGCATTTCTCTCATTATTTTACTCATCTTTGTGTCCCTAGAAGTTCTTAAAACTCTAGACGAAGGTACTATACCTATTGGTTTAAATTCGTTATTTACAATAAAAATTTCTAAAAATTCTTCTGGTAAATCTTTGTTCTCTCTTAGATAATCAATTGTCTGACCAACTTACCAATCACTGGGCACTGCTGTAAATTCTCTTTGCATTATTCTAGCAGCCGAGTCCTCTGGGTAGCTTAATCCCTCCTCTAACAAGAAGCTGTCTTTTGGTGGCAGCTTATCTAGAACTTCTAACTTTCTTTGAGTATCTAAATTTTCCAATATTTTAATTGAATTATCAGATTCTGATCTTTTTAAAATTTTTGAGATTGATTCTGTGCTTAACTC
>JPUP01000017.1 GCA_001321855.1 SAR11 cluster bacterium PRT-SC02 | reverse complement strand
TAAGTAATAAAAAGAGGCTTTTTTCACAATTACAAAATGATGACTCTGTAAAAAAAGTTTTTGGTGAATTGTCAAAAAGATATAGCAATAGAAAAGGTGGCTACTGCAGAGTTTTAAAAGCAGGTTTTAGCAATCGAGATGATGCGCCTATGGCAGTTATAGAATTGGTAGACAGAAATATTGAAGCAAAAAAGATGGATAAACCAAAAAAAATTCAAAATAA
>JPUP01000016.1 GCA_001321855.1 SAR11 cluster bacterium PRT-SC02 | reverse complement strand
ATTTTATATATTGCAAAAAAGAACAAAATGTGTACATTTAAAGTATCGATTCGTTAATTAAAAAAGGATAAAAAATGACAAAAAATAACTTAAAAGTGGTGAAATCAGACAACAAAAAAAACCAAGAATTAAAAGAAAAAAATAAGTCTCTTGAGGCTGCTATTAGTCAAATAGATCAAAATTTTGGAAAAGGCTCAGTTATGAGACTTGGTCAGCAAGAAGCGCTAGATGTAGAGGCAATTTCAACAGGTTCTTTAAGCTTAGATTTAGCTTTAGGAATAGGAGGTCTTCCAAAAGGTAGAATAATTGAAATTTATGGACCAGAGTCGTCAGGAAAAACAACTTTAGCATTACAAGTAGTTGCAGAAGCACAGAAAGCTGGAGGAATATGTGCTTTTGTAGACGCAGAACATGCAATGGATCCCGCTTATGCAAAAAAACTAGGAGTCAAAACAGATGAACTATTAATTTCTCAACCAGATACAGGTGAACAAGCTTTAGAAATTACAGACACATTAATAAAATCGGGTTCAGTATCAGTTTTGGTTGTAGACTCAGTTGCAGCTTTAACTCCTAAAGCCGAATTAGAAGGCGAGATGGGAGATCATCACGTTGGTTTACAATCAAGATTGATGAGTCAAGCACTTAGAAAAATAACTGGCTCAGTTTCAAAATCAAACACAATGGTCATCTTTATAAACCAAATAAGAATGAAAATTGGAGTTATGTTTGGTAATCCAGAGACAACTTCTGGTGGAAATGCCTTAAAATTTTATTCTTCTGTAAGAATGGACATTAGAAGAATTGGAGCTATTAAAGACAAAGATCAAATAATCGGGAATACTA
>JPUP01000015.1 GCA_001321855.1 SAR11 cluster bacterium PRT-SC02 | reverse complement strand
TTACGGGATCGCCTGGAAAATTAGTTGACCTAGAGTCTACAATAAAGGGATTTGATGCCATCTGTAAAGGCGAATATGATAATCTCCCTGAAGCAGCTTTTTATATGGTTGGATCAATTGAAGAAGTAATTGAAAAAGCTGAAAAACTTAATAAAGACAGTAAATAATCATGCAAAAAGGATTTAATACTGAAATCATTTCTCCAACTAAAACCTTATTTAAATCAACCTTAACAGAAGTAATTGTGCCTGCTTTTGAGGGGCAAATGACAATTATTTAAAACCATATTCCTTTCATAACATTTATGAGACCAGGAATGATAATTTGTTCAAATGAAAACCAAAATAATTTTTTTGTTGAGGACGGTATTGTAGAATTTTCAGAAAATAAACTTTTAATTTTAACTTCTACAGCTATGTCAATTAAAGATTTAGAAACTAATCAATTAAGTAAATTAATAGATGAAACACAAAAAAAACTTTCAGAAAATTTAAATGATAAAGAGAGATACATTTTTTCCCATAAATTAGATGTTTTAAAGGGAATTAATAAGTAATATTTTTTAGTTCAACGACTAGTCTTTCATAAACATTCTTTTTAAAATCAACTATAATATTAGGTAATTGATTTCTTTCTACCCATTTCCATTCTATAAACTCTGGTCTTTTTGTTGTTATATTTATTTCACTTTCCTCTCCAAGAAATTTAACGATAAACCATTTTTGTTTTTGACCTCGATATTTTCCTTTCCAAATTTTTCCTAATAGGTTTTTTGGCAACTCATAGTCTAACCACCCATCAATTTCCTTTATTATTTTAATATTCTTTATACTAGTTTCTTCTTTAAGTTCTCTTTTCATCGCATCAACTAATTCTTCACCTTTGTCTACCCCTCCTTGCGGCATTTGCCATTTATCAATAGGATTATCTTTTCGTTTTCCCACAAAAACTTTGTTATCTTTATTTAAAACTATTACACCTACACCTGTTCTTAATGGAAGAATGTTTGACATATTTTATGATTGTAAAAGTTGTAATGCATAATTCAATTGATTATCATTTGATGAATTAAATTCAAATTCATTTTCATTTTCTTTTACTAATATATCAGGTGATACTCCTACCTCAGATATCGATTTTCCTGAAGGAAGATAGTATTTTGAAATTGTAAGTCTCATTCCTCCTCCATTCCTTAATGGAATTATAGACTGCACAGAACCCTTGCCATAAGAATTTTCTCCTAATATGATAGCTCTTTTATGATCTTTCAAAGCTCCAGCTAAAATTTCTGCAGCAGATGCTGAGCCATTATTTATTAAAACGATAATAGG
>JPUP01000014.1 GCA_001321855.1 SAR11 cluster bacterium PRT-SC02 | reverse complement strand
AGACACCTCTTTTTGATCCAAAACCTTGCCGTCCATAAAACCAGCAATAACTGGTTTAGGGCTTAAAGAGGCTAAAGATTTAGTTGAAGGGGCACCAAAAGAGATTAAAGCTGGAGTACCTAAGAAAGATGCAGATGAGTTTAAGAAAAAACTTGAAGCTGCTGGTGCTAAAGTGGAATTAAAATAGTTTAATTATTTATCAGTTCTTAGTTTAATTTTATTGATCTAAGAGAATTTATTAATGGATTTATCGTTTACTCAAAAGAAAAATATTAGAAAAAATTTTGGAAGATTAGCGGAAGGTCTCTCAATTCCAAATCTTATTGAAGTTCAAAAAAATTCATATAACGAATTTCTTAATTCAAAATCTTCCTATGAAAATATTTTAGATTTTAGCAAAGGCATCGATAATATTTTTAAATCTATTTTTCCCATAGAAGATGGAAATGAGAAATCTACGCTTGAATACATC
>JPUP01000013.1 GCA_001321855.1 SAR11 cluster bacterium PRT-SC02 | reverse complement strand
CATTGATCCTCACTAATTTTTTTGTCTTTAAGAAATTTTTTTAACTCTTCATTTGCGTCTCTTCTTATATTTCTTATTGATACTTTTGATTTTTCGGTCATATTTTTTAAAGACTTAATAATTTCTTTTCTTCTTTCTTCTGTTAAATCTGGAATTCTTATTCTTACAATTTGACCATCAACTTGTGGATTAATTCCTAAATTTGATTTTTGGATTGCAGAGTCAATCATTGTAACATTAATTTTATCCCAAACCTGAAGAG
>JPUP01000012.1 GCA_001321855.1 SAR11 cluster bacterium PRT-SC02 | reverse complement strand
GGTATTCTTATCGAAGATAATGGTAAAATAAAAGATCTAGGAAAAAATGTTAAAATTTCAAAATCATCAAACAAAACCGAAGAATTTGATTGTGATAAAAGAATTGCGATACCTGGAATAATTGATATGAATGTTTTTGTTGGGGAGCCTGGATTTGAATATAAAGAGAATTTTAGAACTTTAACTCAGGCGGCTCTGGCCGGAGGAGTAACTTCTGTTGTTACTATGCCTAATACAAAGCCATTAATTGACAACGTATCTATGGTAGATTTTATTATTAGGAGAGGAAGAGATAAATCAAAACT
>JPUP01000011.1 GCA_001321855.1 SAR11 cluster bacterium PRT-SC02 | reverse complement strand
TATTTGGATGCTTGTTTGTGTTTTGAGTTGGTCATTATATTCAACATTGCTTAAAAAAAATAAATTTAAATTATCTCAATTTTCTTTGATTCAAATAATGGTTTACGTAGGATTAATATTTTTAGTTCCACAGTTTCTATATGAGCAATCAATAGGATTAAATATTGAAATCAATAAAGCATTTATCTTAATTTTATTATATGTAGTTATCTTTCCCGCAATCGCAGCTTATTATTGTTGGCAGAAAGCTATTGAACTTATAGGACCCAATAGATCATCGATGTTTATCCAGCTTATGCCACTTTTCAGCGCATTAATGGCAATAATAATTTTTAAAGAAAAATTTCAGTTATTTCATTTTATTG
>JPUP01000010.1 GCA_001321855.1 SAR11 cluster bacterium PRT-SC02 | reverse complement strand
GTCCTAAAGAGGTAAAAGCAAAAGATATTACTTTAGTACCAGAAATAGAAATTATAAATCCTGAGCAAACTATTTGCAACGTAGATGAAAATACAAATTTTCATATGGAGTTATTTGTTAATACTGGAAAAGGATATGTCCCATCCGAACAAAACAAAAAAGAGGACACTCCTCTTGGTTTAATAACAGTTGACTCTCTTTTTAGTCCTGTAAAAAAAGTTTCTTTTTCAGTAGAAAATACAAGGGCTGGAAGTGCTCTTGATTATGATAAACTTATTATGACCGTTGAAACTAATGGAACAAGAAATGCAGAGGATGCAATCGCATATTCTGCAAGAATTTTTCAAGATCAGCTGTCCATGTTTATAAATTTTGAGGATCCTAAAGAAATAAAACAAGAAGTTAAATCAGCGGAACCAGAGTTTAATAAAAATCTATTAAAAAGAGTTGAGGAACTTGAATTATCTGTAAGATCAATGAATTGTTTAAAAAATGACAATATTATTTACATTGGAGACCTTGTTCAAAAGACAGAGCCAGAAATGTTAAGAACACCAAATTTTGGGAGAAAATCACTCAATGAGATTAAAGAGGTTTTAAGC
>JPUP01000009.1 GCA_001321855.1 SAR11 cluster bacterium PRT-SC02 | reverse complement strand
GCCTGCTCCGACGGTAGAATTATTTCCAATAGTTAATGGAGCTACTAATGATGAATTAGATCCAATAAAAACTTTATTTCCAATTTTAGTCTTATATTTATTCTGCCCATCAAAATTACATGTAATTGTGCCAGCACCAATATTTGATTTTTCTCCAACTGATGTATCACCTATGTAAGCTAAATGGTTAACTTTACTATTTGGTTTTAAAATTGAATTTTTTATCTCAACAAAATTTCCAACTTTTGATCCTGTCTTGATTCTGTTGCCTGGTCTTAACCTAGTGTATGGACCTATTGAAACATTATTTTCTATCGAAGTTTTTTCTATATACGAAAATGATTTTATTATTACATTGTTTCCAATTTTAACTTTCTCTCCTATTACAACAAAAGGTTCAATTGTAATATTTTTACCGTATGAAGTATCTTTTGATAAAAATGTAGTTTGTGGACTCAACAAGTTAATGCCTTTTTTAAGCGCTTGTCTTCTAAGTTTATCTTGTAAAGTAATACTTTTGTCTAAATTTTTCATTTTTCCGTAAATTATATTAAAAATTCTCTTTACATT
>JPUP01000008.1 GCA_001321855.1 SAR11 cluster bacterium PRT-SC02 | reverse complement strand
GTATTTGCATATAAATCATTTATCTCAGAGTCCAAATTATGGGATACTTATACTATCCCAAAATCTTTTATGATTTACTCTATAAGTTCAGTATTGACATTATTTTTTTCTGGTTTTTTAGTTGATAAATTTACAAGTAGAAAACTAATTCCAATAATTAATATACCTTTATTAGTAGGGTTAATTTTATTATATTTTTTCGACTCACCTTTATATGCATTTTTATTTTTTGGATTAGTAGGAGTTTCAAACGGTCTTGCCAATGTTTTAGGCTCCTCAACTTGGGCTGAGATATATGGAGTTAGATATATCGGTAGTATAAAGGCTTTGACTACCGCCTTAATGGTTTTTTCAACCGCCTTCGGAACGGCTTTCTTCGGTTATTTAATTGACAAATCTTATACAATTGAAACCATTCTAATGACTTGTGCAATTTATACATTTGCGTCATTGGCAATTTTATTAAGTATTTTTAATAAAATTGAACCAACTTTATTAAAAAAGGCTTGATTTATTAACTAGAATTGAATTATAAAACCTCATCATGGCTCGTATAACAGTAGAAGATTGCTTAGAAAAAGTAGACAATCAGTACGATTTAGTTTTACTTGCAAAAGAAAGAACATCTCAATTAAACGCTGGCTCTCCTCCTTTAGTTGAGCAAGATAATGACAAAAGAACAATTATAGCTCTTAGGGAAATTGGAGACGGCAAAATTGAAATTAATGACCTTGAAAAAAATGCCATCACTAGATTAAGAAAAGAACCAGACGTATCTCAAGAGATAGAAG
>JPUP01000007.1 GCA_001321855.1 SAR11 cluster bacterium PRT-SC02 | reverse complement strand
AAATTAACTTCTTCCAATTTAATTGAGGACGTTCTCTCTCTAGAAATTTGTTTTATGTAACTTTGTTTTTTTATATTTTCTCTTTTTTTAAAAGTTAATATAATCGCACCTATCATGGATAAAAGTAAAATTATTCCTGATAGCTGGAAATAAAGAACGTAGTCTGTATACATTACATTTCCAATCAAATGAGTATTTGTTGTTTCCTGGTTTATTATTAGGTTTGAACTATTCATAACATTAGGTTTATATTTCCAGCCTCCAACTAGTACTAATAGTTCTAAAAATATTATTACTGCAACGATTAATCCTGATGGGATATGTGTAGATTTTCTACCTATAAACCAAGATTGTTTTTGTTGGGCAACATTCAACATCATGACAACAAATAAAAAAAGCACAGCAACTGCCCCAACGTAAACAATAAGCAAAATCATCCCCAAAAATTCTGCTCCTATCATGATGAACAAACATCCAACAGAAATAAAATCTAAAATTAAGAAGAATACTGAATTAATCGTATTCCGAGAGGTAATTACCATCAAAGCTGAAAAAATAGCTA
>JPUP01000006.1 GCA_001321855.1 SAR11 cluster bacterium PRT-SC02 | reverse complement strand
CCACTACATGTTTTTGGAATGATCATAGAATAAATATTATTGATACTCCTGGTCACGTTGATTTTACAATTGAAGTAGAACGATCTCTTAAAGTTTTAGATGGTGCTGTAGCTGTATTTGATGGAGTAGCTGGTGTTGAACCCCAGTCCGAAACAGTATGGAGACAAGCTGATAAATATAAAGTTCCAAGAATTTGTTTTGTAAATAAACTTGATAGAACTGGCGCGGATTTTTTCCGTTGTGTAGACATGATTAAAGATAGATTAGGATCAAAACCTTTAGTGATACAAATTCCGGTTGGTGCGGAGGCTGAGTTAAAAGGAGTTGTTGATTTAATAAAGATGAAAGCCATTGTTTGGAAAGATGAAAAACTCGGTGCTGAATTTGAAGAAATTGATATTCCTAATGAATTAAAAGACTCATCCGAAAAATTTAGAAAAGAGTTGGTTGAAACGGCTGTTGAGCAAGATGAAAAACTAATGGAAGATTATTTAAATGGTAAAGAAATATCTGAAAGTGATTTAATTAAATGCGTAAGAAAAGGGACTCTGAATTTCAATTTTGTACCAATTTTAACTGGTTCAGCTTTCAAAAATAAAGGTGTTCAACCTTTGCTCGACGCTGTGGTAAATTTTTT
>JPUP01000005.1 GCA_001321855.1 SAR11 cluster bacterium PRT-SC02 | reverse complement strand
ATGCTTGAAGGACTGTCATACCATTTTCAAATTCAATTTCTTTACCGTTAATTGTAATTTTAGGCATTTTCTTTCTCCAACAAATGTTGATCGACTAAGTAAGCCATCGCTTTTTTCTTTTTTATAAGAGGATCATCGCTACATCTTTTATCAATTTCTTTTCTAAAATGTCTTAAAAGACCTTGTACTGGCCATGCAGATCCCTCTCCAAAAGCGCAAATTGTGTGCCCCTCTATTTGCTTTGTTACATCAGCTAATAAATTTATATCGCTATGAGTTGCATCACCTTTTGCAGCTCTATCTAAAATTCTCCACAT
>JPUP01000004.1 GCA_001321855.1 SAR11 cluster bacterium PRT-SC02 | reverse complement strand
TGGGTCAACGAGGAATTAATATTATGGAATTTTGTAAAGCCTTTAATGAAAAAACTAAATCTTTCATGGGTAAACCTGTTCCAGTAATAATTACGGTTTATAAAGATAAAAAATTTGATTTTATTATTAAATCACCACCAGCATCTCATTTTATTAGAGAAGCTGCAAAATTAAAAAGTGGATCAAAGGAACCTGGAAGAGTAGTAGCTGGCTCAATTACTATGAAACAAGCAGAAACTATTGCTAAAGAAAAAATGAAAGATTTAAATGCATTTGATTTAAAAGAAGCTACAAAAATAATTTGTGGCTCTGCAAGATCA
Source organism: SAR11 cluster bacterium PRT-SC02 (assembly GCA_001321855.1). Classification (GTDB taxonomy): domain Bacteria; phylum Pseudomonadota; class Alphaproteobacteria; order Pelagibacterales; family Pelagibacteraceae; genus Pelagilacustribacter. The sequence goes on along the minus strand of JPUP01000004.1, from coordinate 405 downwards.
ATGGGAATAGAGGTAAAAGAATAATGAGAAAGAGGTCAAAAAGATTTAAAGGAATATCAAAAAACATTGATAAAAATAAAAAATTAGATTTACAAAATATTTTTGAAAAACTTATATCCAATTGCACATCTAAATTTGATGAGTCAATCGATGTTTCATTAAAAATTAATCTTAAACAATCGAAAGGTGGTGATTTTAATCTAAGAACTACCATGAAGTTACCAAATGGAAATGGAAAAAAAAATATAATTGCTGTGCTTTGTGAGCAAGACAAGGTTGAAGATGCAAAAAAAAGTGGAGCGGATATTTTCGGGTCTGAAGATTTATTAGAAAAAATTGCCTCTGGTAAATTTAATTTTACTAAATTAATTTGTACACCATCGATGATGAGCAAAATAGGAAAAC
>JPUP01000003.1 GCA_001321855.1 SAR11 cluster bacterium PRT-SC02 | reverse complement strand
GCGATACCGACTTTGCTTAATTTTTCTGCTGGAGTTAATTTTGTAATTTCATTCCCGTCTAATTCAATCTTCCCATCGAAAATATTTGTAAAACCATATATAGAGTGAAGTATTGTAGATTTTCCAGCTCCATTAGGCCCGATTAAACATAAAGACTGAGCTTTACTTACTGTTAAATCAAAGTTATGAAGAATTTCCATTTTCCCATATCCTGCATTTAGCCCTCTAATAGTAAGATGAACATTGTCAGGGGAAAGTTTATTTAGTTCATCC
>JPUP01000002.1 GCA_001321855.1 SAR11 cluster bacterium PRT-SC02 | reverse complement strand
TTTAGGACCTTTAGCATCTAAAATTATTTTTTTAGGAGAATTTGTTGAAGATTTAAGTGCTAAATTTTTTACATTTAAAACAATATCAGTTACATCTTCTCTAACACCTTTGATAGATGAAAATTCATGAAGAACACCATCAATTTGTACTCCCGTTACTGCTGCGCCCTGTATTGATGATAAAAGAATTCTTCTTAAAGTATTACCAATAGTTTGGCCAAACCCTTTTTCTAAAGGTTCAGCAACTACTCTTGCAATAGATTTATTTTCGTTGCTTGTAATATTTAGTTTATTAGGTTTTATTAGCGCTTTCCAGTTTTTATCTATATTTGTTTGACCAGTTTGCATTTATACTCTCCTTTTTTTTGGTGGCCTGGTGCCATTATGTGGCATTGGCGTGGTGTCTTTAATTGATAAAATTTTAAAACCTTTCGATTGTAAAGCTCTCAAAGCTGTTTCTCTTCCTGATCCAGGGCCCTTAACCTGAACTACTAATGTTCTTAGACCTTGCTCATAAGCTTTGGAACCAGCATCCTCAGCTGCAATTTGAGCAGCATACGG
>JPUP01000001.1 GCA_001321855.1 SAR11 cluster bacterium PRT-SC02 | reverse complement strand
TTCGAAGTTTCAAAAAAAATTTTATTTCCAAAAAATTATCATTATAGATCAAATTTAACAAAAGATGTTTTATTAGGGATGCAAGATCTTGCAAATGAAAGTTTTTTAATAATAAAGAACTTAAAAAATAAAAAAATTTTAGATATAGGCTGTAACGATGGTAGCTTATTAGATATTTTTAAAAAAAAAAAAGCAATTACGATAGGTATAGAGCCCACAGATGCCGCAAAAGAGGCCAAATCAAAAGGTCATCAGGTTTATCAAGCTTATATAGATAAAAAAGTTATAAAAAAAATCAAAAAAAAACACAATCAGATTGATTTAATACTGTTTACAAATGTATTTGCTCATATTGAAGATTTAAAAAATTTATTAAAAAATTTAAGTTTAATTTTATCTGAAAATACAGTTTTAATAATTGAGAATCATTATTTAGGTTCTATTATAAAAAAAAATCAATTTGACACTTTTTATCATGAGCATCCTAGAACATACAGTCTTAAATCATTTGAAAAAATTTCTAATTTACTTAACATAAACCTTTTCAAATTTGCTTTTCCTAAAAGATATGGGGGCAACATCAGAGTTTTTATGTCAAAAAACCGAAAAAAAACAAATAATATTCAAAAAATTTTAATTAATGAAAAAAAATATTTTTTAACTCTTCGACTTTTAAATA